>CBDUBN010000048.1:0-15350 GCA_965365395.1 uncultured Sphingomonas sp. | reverse complement strand
TCGATCAGGTTGCGTGGCGCACGGCGCTGCTGGCCGATATGGCGCAGGAGGCGGCCGTGACGCCTGGGCGGCGCATAGCTTCGATCTTCTTCGGTGGCGGGACGCCCAGCCTGATGCCGCCGGCGACCGTCGCAGCGCTGATCGCCGCGGCCGACCGGCATTGGGGTCTGCAGGACGCGTGCGAGATCACGCTGGAGGCCAATCCGAACTCGGTCGAGGTCGCAAAATTCGCGGCACTCGCTGCTGCCGGGGTGAACCGCGCCTCCATCGGAGTGCAGGCGCTGGACAGTGAAACTCTGCGCTTCCTCGGCCGCGCGCATGGTGCCGACGAAGGGCTGCGTGCGGTCGCGGCGGCGCAGGAAAGTTTCGCGCGCGTCAGCTTCGATCTGATTACGGCGCGTCCCGGCCAATCGTTGGCCGCATGGCAGGCGGAACTGGCCGCCGCGCTCGCGCTCGGCACGGGCCACCTGTCGCTGTATCAGCTCACCATCGAACCGGGCACGCGGTTCGAGACGCTGGCACGCCGGGGCGAACTGGCGCTGCCCGACGAGGATCTGTCCGCCGACCTGTTCGATGCCACGGCGCAGCTGACGGCTGCTGCCGGCCTTCCGTCCTACGAGATCAGCAACCACGCGCGGCCCGGGGAGGAAAGCCGGCACAACCTCACCTATTGGCGCTACGGCGATTACATCGGTATCGGTCCCGGCGCGCATGGCCGCCGATCGGGTGTGGCAACCGAACGGCATCGCAAGCCGGAGAACTGGATCGCCGCCGTCGTCGCGCACGGGCACGGCATCAAGGCCGAACGCCCGTTGACCCCCGAAACCCGCGCGACCGAAGCGCTACTGATGGGGCTGCGCCTGGCGGAGGGCGTCGATCTCGCGCGTATCGCGGCGGCGAGCGGCATCCCCGAGCGCGCGCTCGTCGACCAGGCCGCCATCGGCCGGTTGAGCGCGCTGGGTTTCGTGACCCTGGCGGGCAGCCGCCTGACGGTGCGGCCCGGCGGCATGCTGCTGCTCGATGCCATCTTGCCGCAGCTGGTCGCGGTGGCCTAGGCTCGCGCCCCATGACCGTCGCCGCGACCCCGCATCCGCTGATCGCGGCCTGGACCCGGCGGCTGGCGGAGGAACAGCGGCGTTCGTCGCACACGGTGCGGGCCTATGCCGCGACGGCGCAGCGGCTGCTCGACTTCCTGCAGGCCTATCATGGTCGGCCGGCGGACGCCGCGATGCTCGCGACGCTCGGCCCGGCCGACCTGCGCGCCTATCTGGCGGACCGGCGGCGCGGCGGGCTGTCCAACGCCTCGGCCGCGCGCGAGCTGTCCGCCGTGCGCGCCTTCCTTGCCTTCGCCGGCGGCGAGGATGCGACCGTCCCGGCCGTGCGCGGGCCGCGCGTGCGCCGGGGCCTGCCGCGACCGGTATCGCCCGACGAGGCGCTCGCCCTCGCGCAGGATGTGGAGGACGAGGCAGCCGAGCATTGGCATGGCGCGCGCGACCATGCGCTGCTGCTGCTGCTCTACGGCGCGGGCTTGCGCATCGGCGAGGCGCTGTCGCTGACCGGCGCGGCGCTGAGCGCGGGGGAGGTGCTGGTCGTTACCGGCAAGCGCGGCAAGACCCGCGTCGTGCCGCTGCTCGCTGCGGTGCGCGACGGGCTTGCGCGCTACGCCGCTGCCTGCCCCCATCCGCTGACCCGCGATGCACCGCTGTTCGTCGGCGCGCGTGGTGGCCCGCTTGACCCCGCCATCGTGCGCCGCGCCGTGCAGCGGGCGCGCCGCCGCCTTGGTCTCGCGGAGCGTACGACGCCGCATGCCCTGCGCCACAGTTTCGCCTCGCACCTGCTCGCGGGCGGGGCGGACCTGCGCAGCCTGCAGGAACTGCTCGGCCATGCCAGCCTGTCCTCGACCCAGCTCTACACCGCGATCGATACGGCGCATCTGCTCGACGTCTACGCCAACGCCCATCCGCGCGCCTGAAACGGGACGAGGCGCCCCCCGCGCCCCTTGTGCGGTCGGCGCAGCGGGCTAAACCTGCTCGCCTTCCCCGTGCCTCAAGGACCCGCATGACCGCCGCCGCCCGCCCGACCATCGATCCTGCCGCCGTTTGGGCGCGCCGTTACGACCATCCGGTGCCGTGGCGGACGAGCTTTCCAGTGCTGTCGATGAATGACATGTTCGCGGCTTCCGCGCGCAAACATGCATCTTCCAACCTGCTCGATTTCCTCGGCCGCAAATATAGTTTCGCCGAGGTCGCGGACGCCGTGCGCCGTGCGGCCGCCGGTTTCCAGGCGATGGGCGTGGGGAAGGGCGACCGCGTCGGCCTCTATCTTCCCAATGTGCCGCATTATGTCGCCGCCTATTACGGTGCGCTGCTCGCGGGTGCGACCGTCGTCAATTTCTCGCCGCTGTACACCGTCGACGAACTCTCTGCGCAGGTCGAGGATTCGGGTACCAAATTGCTCGTCACGCTGACCGCCGCGGCACTCCTACCGACCGCGCTCAAGGTGCTCGAGGCGTCCAGCCTCGAACGCCTGGTCGTCGGCTCGGTGGCGGGCGTGCTGTCGCCGGTCAAGAGCCTGGCCTATCGCCTCTTCAGGCGGCGCGAGGCGGTGCCGCTGCCCACCGATCCGCGTGTCACGCGATTCTCCGCGCTGATCGACAATGCCGGCGATCCGGTGCCGGCCTCGGTCGAGGCGGACCGCGACGTCGCGCTCATCCAATATACCGGCGGCACGACCGGCACGCCGAAGGGCGCACGGCTTTCACACCAGAACCTGACCGCCAACGCGCGCCAGGTCGATGCGCTCGATCCGTGGAACGATGGCGAGGACCGCATCCTCGGTGTCCTTCCTTTCTTCCACGTCTTCGCCAATACCTGCGTGCTCAACCGCACCATATTCAACGGCGGCGAGATCGTCATGCTGCCGCGGTTCGACGCGAAACAGGCGCTGGCCGCGGTCAACCGCACGAAGGTGACGGCGATGCCAGGCGTACCGACCATGTATCAGGCGCTGCTCGACCATCCCGATATCGCCCGCACGGATTTTTCCAGCTTGCGCATCTGCATCTCCGGCGGCGCGCCGATGCCGGCCGATCTGAAGGCGCGCTTCGCCGCGGCGACCGGCGCGAAGCTGGTGGAAGGCTATGGCCTGACCGAAAGCTCGGGTGTCGTATCCGCCAATCCCTATACGGGCGAGGGGCGCGACGGTTCGATCGGACATCCGCTCCCCGGCACCATGGTCCGGCTGGTCGACAAGGAGGACCCGAGCCGCGACGCGCCACCGGGTGAGCCCGGCGAGATCGTCGTCGCGGGGCCGCAGGTCATGCAGGGTTATTGGAACCGCCCCGACGCCAGCGGATCGAGCTTCGTCGACGGCTGGCTGCGCACCGGCGATGTCGGTACGATCGATGCCGACGGCTATGTTCGCATCGTCGATCGGCTGAAGGACATGATCGCGGTCGGCGGGTTCAAGGTCTATCCGTCGGTGATCGAGAATATCCTCTACAAGCATGACGCGGTGAAGGAGGCGCTGGTCATCGGCGTCGCCGATGCGCGGTTGGGCGAGCGCCCGCGCGCCTATGTCGCGCTCGACGACAGCGCCGCGCCGGTCGACGCCGCGGCGTTGGCAAGCTGGCTGAATGCGCAGCTCGGCAAGCATGAGCGGGTCGACAGCGTCGTCGTGCGCGACGCGCTGCCCAAGACCATGATCGGCAAGCTCGACCGCAAGGCGCTGCGTGCGCAGCTGGAGATCCCCGCATGAGGTCGCTCGCCGCGCTGGCGCTCGCTATCGCTTCGCTCACCGGAACAACGGCGCGCGCGGATACGCCGCAGGCGACGCTCGCGAAATCGATCGACGCGCTGCGCGTGCACGAGGGCCGCGTCACCGTGATCGGCGAGCGGCTGGCAGCCGCCGCGGCGGCGGCGGGCTGGTGCGAACCCGTGCAATCGCTCGGATGGACGCTCGGCCACGTCGCCTCCTACCCCAAATCGCTGCGCCCGCTCGTCCGTCGCCACTGGGGGCTGCCAGCGGGCACCTCGCTGTTCGTGTCCAGCATCGCGCCCGACGGCGCCGCGGCGCGCGCCGGGCTGGTGGCGGGGATGGGTATCGCGCGTATCGGCGAACATGTGCCGGTACGCTACCAGGGGTCCGACGCGACGCGCGAACCCCTGTCGCGGAGCGAGGCCGCGGTCGAGGGCGCGCTGGGGGATGCGCCGCTGGCGATCGAGATACTGGCGCCGGACGGCACCCAGCGCAGCGTCGCGGTCACCGGCAGCCCCGTCTGCCGGTCGCGCTTCGAGGTTTCGGCGCAGGACGAGGAACAGGCCTATGCCGATGGCTCGATCGTCCAGGTCACCGCCGGCATGGCCGAATATACGAAGGACAACGACGACCAGCTCGCCGCCGTCGTGGCGCACGAGATCGCGCACAACATGCTGCGCCACCTGCCACGCAGCGAGGAGGCGGGAACGCCGCGCGACTATCGTCGCCACCTGCGGCGCTATGCCAACCTGTCGCGCGACATGGAGGAGGAGGCCGACCGGCTGGCGGTTTGGCTGCTGAACGCCGCGGGCTATGATCCGGAGGCCCCGATCGCCTTCTGGTCGCGCTTCGGACCCGGCCACGACAGCGCGCATCCCTTCGGCCGGCTGCACGATCCGTGGCGCGACCGCGTTGCGGCCATCCAGGACGAGCTGGCGCTGATGCGGCGGGAGAAAGCCGCGAACGCCGCGGCGCGGCCGGCCCTGCTCGACCGCGCCCGCCCCCCCGAGGGCGCCGCGCCATCGCCCTAGGTTGATCGCGCGCCGCCCGCGCCTATCTCCAGTCAGGCAACGAGGAGAGGATGCATGGCGCAGGAAGTCGCGATTTTCGCCGGTGGGTGTTTCTGGTGCACCGAGGCGGTGTTCAAATCGCTGGCCGGCGTGCAATCGGTCGAGAGCGGCTATATCGGCGGCCACGATCCCGCGCCTACCTATCGCGCGGTGTGCGACGGTACGACCGGCCATGCCGAGGCGATCCGCGTTACTTTCGACCCCGATGTGATCGGCTATGGCGACTTGCTCGATGTGCATTTCGCGACGCATGATCCGACGCAGCTCAACCGTCAGGGCAACGATGTCGGCACCCAGTACCGCAGCGCGCTGTTCCCGCTGACCGCCGAGCAGGAGGCCGCCGCCGCCGCCGGCATCGCACGCGCCGCCGCCGACTGGCCGCAGCCCATCGTGACCACCATCGAGGGCGGCGATTGGCATCCGGCGGAGAATTATCACCAGAATTATTGGGAAGGCGAGGGCCAGCGCAGCGGCTACTGCCTCGCGGTCATCCCGCCCAAGCTCGCCAAGCTGAAAAAGCGGTTTGCCGACCGGCTGGAGGCAACCGCCTGACGATCCAAGCATTCGGCTGGCACGCCCGTCCACGCTATGGCACGGGTGCGTAACAGTCGAGGGAGCCGAGGCGGGTGAAAAGGGTCAGAAAAGCAGTATTTCCGGTGGCCGGCCTCGGCACGCGCTTCCTGCCCGCGACCAAGGCGATGCCGAAGGAAATGCTGCCAATCGTCGATCGTCCGCTGATCCAGTACGCCGTGGACGAGGCGCTGGAAGCGGGCATCGAGCAGATGATCTTCGTCACCGGTCGCGGCAAGTCCGCGATCGAGGATCATTTCGACATCGCTTTCGAGCTCGAACGCACGATGGCCGACCGGGGCAAGGACGCCTCGGTGCTGGACGGCACGCGCCTGGCGCCCGGCGCCTGCGTCTTCGTGCGCCAGCAGGAGCCGCTCGGCCTCGGCCACGCGATCTGGTGCGCGCGCGATATCGTCGGCGACGAACCGTTCGCCATCTTCCTGCCCGACGAGTTCATGGTCGGCGCGCGTGGCTGCATGAAGCAGATGGTCGACGCCTATGATAGCATGGGCGGGAACCTGATTTCGGTGCTGGAGGTGCCGCGCGACGCGGTGTCGAGCTATGGCGTCATCGATCCCGGTTCCGCGCAAGGGGCGATCACCGAGGTGCGCGGCCTCGTCGAGAAGCCGCCGGTCGATACCGCTCCGTCGAACCTTATCATCTCGGGCCGCTACATCCTCCAGCCCGAGGTCATGCGCCTGTTGGAGGCGCACGAGGCCGGGGCGGGCGGCGAGATCCAGTTGACCGACGCCATGGCGAGAATGATCGGGACGCAGCCGTTCAACGCCGTCACCTTCGACGGACAACGCTATGACTGCGGCGCGCATCTGGGTTATGTCGAGGCCAATCTGGCGGTCGCCCTGCAACGGCCCGATCTCGCCGGACCACTCAAGGCACGCATGCGCGCGCTGTTGGAAGGATAAGAGCATGCCGAGCCCGATCCGCCTCGCTTTGCTCGGCGCGGGCGCGCTGGGACTCGCCGGCTGCATCGCCAGCACCGCGGTCGACGTGATCACCGCGCCCGTGCGCGCGGGCGCGCAGGTCGTCGACTGGACCACGACCAGCCAGGACGAGGCCGATCGCGCACTCGGTCGCCGCACGCGCGAACGCGAGACGCAGATCGGCCGGCTCGAGCGCCGCCGCGACGCCCGCGCCGAGGATTGCCGCGACGGCGATACCGAGGCGTGCCGCGACGCGGTCAATCTGGGCGAGCAAATCGCCGATCTGCGCGTCGCGCCGCTCTAGGCTGCGGCGCGGCGCAGCCGGTCGTTGATCGCCGCGCCAAGACCCCCGGCGGGGATCGGCGCCACGGCGATGCGGGGGAGCGGGGATGCCTGCCCCGCATGCAGCGCATCGAACAGCCGCGCGGCGGCTTCGACCGGGTCCGCGCCGACGCTCAGCTGATAGTCGCATCGTCCGTCGCCGAAGCCGATGACGAAGGCATCCGCCGGCGGCGCGGTGCAGTCGAGCAGCACCGGTTTGCCCGGCGAATAATGGCTGGCCAGTTGCCCTGGCGCGCTGATCCGGCCCGACCAGTCGCGGCCGACGGGCAGTCCGCTGCTCTCGCGCAGCATCGCCTCCGTCACCGGGCCCGGCCGCAGCACATTCACCTCCCCGTCGACGACCCGCACGATCGTCGATTCCAGCCCGGTCGCGCATGCGCCGCCATCGACGATCAGGGGTACGCGCCCGCCCAGGCCGGCGCGCACATGCTCGGCCGTGGTCGGGCTAATTGCGCCGCTGGCGTTGGCCGATGGCGCGGCGAGTGGGGCCCCGCTGTGTGCGATCAGCGCGCGCATCGCCGGATGCGCGGGGCAGCGCAGCGCGATCGTATCCAGCCCAGCGGTGGCGATATGCGCGACCGGGCAATCGCCCGTCCTCGGCACTACGATCGTCAGTGGGCCGGGCCAGAACCGCTCGGCCAACGTGCGCGCCAGAGCGTCGAACACGCCCAGCGTGTCGGCCATGCCCGCGTCGGCGACATGCACGATCAGCGGGTTGAACGATGGCCGGCCCTTGGCCGCATAGATGCCGGCCACCGCTACGCCGTCGCGGGCGTCGGCGGCCAGGCCGTACACGGTCTCCGTCGGCATTGCGACGCATCCGCCGGCGGCGATGATCGCCGCCGCGGCGACGATCGCCTCGGCGTCGAACGGGGCTATCCGCGCCGCTTGTTCCGGGGGGTTTGAGCCGGCCACGGGGGGCGCTATAGCGGCGCCCGCCCAGCTCGGCAAAACCCCCTGTCCGCGAGACCCGCCATGACCTTCCGCCCGCCGCTCGCCGAGCAGCGTTTCGTCCTCGATACCGTCGTGCGCATCGGCGAGCTGGCCGCCAGCGAACGGTTCGCCGCGGCGACGCCGGACATGATCGACGCCATCGTCGACGGCATCGGCGCACTGGCGGCGGGCGAATATGCGCCGCTCAACCGCCATGGTGACACGCACAATCCGCTATGGGTGGATGGGCGCGTGACCATGCCCGAAGGGTTCAGGGCCGCCTATCGCGCCTTTGTCGAGGGGGGTTGGGGCAGCATCGACGGTCCGGAGGAATATGGTGGGCAGGGGCTGCCCTTCGCGCTGGCCAATGTCGTCATCGAGTCGCTGGGTGCCGCGAACATGGGCCTGACGCTGATCAACATCCTCACCCCCGGCGCGATCCACGCGCTGATGGCCTATGGCAGCGATGCGCAGAAATCGCTGTATCTGCCGAAGCTCGTGTCGGGCGAATGGAACGGCACGATGAACCTGACCGAGCCGGGCGCGGGCAGCGACGTCGGCGCGCTGCGCACGACCGCGGAGCCGATGGGCGACGGCAAGTGGCGCATCCGCGGGCAGAAAATCTACATCACCTTCGGCGAACATGATCTGACCGACAATATCGTCCACCTGGTGCTCGCCCGCACGCCGGGCGCACCGGAAGGGACGAAGGGCATCTCGCTGTTCCTGGTGCCCAAGTTCCGGCTCGACGACGCAGGGCGGCCGACCATCGACAATGGTGTCCGCTGCCGGGGCATCGAGCACAAGCTCGGCCTGCACAATTCGCCCACCTGCACCATGGCCTATGGCGAGGACGGCGTGGATGCGATCGGCGAGTTGATCGGCGCGGAGTGCGGCGGCATGCGCGCCATGTTCGTGATGATGAACAATGCCCGGCTGATGGTCGGCAACCAGGGCGTACAGATCGGTGAACGCGCGACGCAGGCGGCGCTCGACTATGCCTCGACCCGCGTACAGGGCCCGCGTGCGAGCGCGCCTGGCGCCGGAACAGTAACGATCGCCGAGCATCCCGATGTCCGCCGCATGCTGCTGCGCATGCGCAGCCTGACGCAGGGCGCGCGGGCGCTGGTCTATTATGCCGCGGGCCAGCTCGACCGCGGGGCGCTGGGTGACAGCGCCGCGGCGGCGCGGACCGAAATACTGATCCCGCTGGCCAAGGCGTGGGCGACCGACGCGGGTGTCGAGATCGCGAGCATCGGCATCCAGGTGCATGGCGGCATGGGTTTCGTTGAAGAAACGGGCGCCGCGCAGCACTACCGCGACGCGCGCATCGCGCCGATCTACGAAGGCACGAACGGCATCCAGGCCGCGGACCTGGTGGGGCGCAAGCTCAGCCTGGGCAATGGAGAGCCGCTCGGCGCGCTGATCGCCGACATTCGGGGCGGCGCACAGGATGAGCCCGGTCTGGTGGCGCTCGCCGATGCGTGCGATCGGGTCGCGACATGGATGCGCGATGCCGGTATCGACGATCGCCTGGCCGGCAGCGCCGATTTCCTCGCCATGCTCGCCGTCGCGGTGGCCGGCTGGCAGATGGCGGTACAGGGGCGCGTGGCGGCGCAGCGGCTCGAGACAGGAGAGGGCGATCCCGCCTTCCTGCGCGCCAAACTCGCCACGGTGCGCTTCTTCCTCGACCGCATCGTGCCCGAAGCGATCGGCCGCACGGCGGGCGCGATGGCCGGCGCGGCTGGGCTCTACATGGCCGACGCCGCCGACCTCGCTGCATGAACCGGACCCGGCTGCGGATCGACGCCGCGCTCGATTACCGGCTGCCTGCTCCCGCCGCCATCCTGCTGGCGATCGACGCGCAGAGCGACGACGAGCAGACCGTAGAGCGCGAGACGTTCACGATGAACGGCGTCGCGCTCAAACCCGTCGATCTCGTGCGCGGCGAAACCGCGCGCTACCGCTGGGTCTATGCCCAGGCGGGCGATCTGGCGCTGCGCTACAGTGCCGACGTCGCGGTCGCGCGCGGGCCGACGACTTTGTTCGGACTGCCCGCCACGCCCTACGCCGCACTGCCTACCGATGTCGCGCCATGGCTGCTCGCCAGCCGCTATTGCGATCCGGTGCGCTTTGCGCGCGTGCTGGAAGACGATATGAACCTGCCGCGCGGCCTCGTCGCCGACGGGTCGACCATCGCCGCCATCGCGGGGTGGATCAACGGCCACCTGACCTACGCGCAGGCCAGCACCAGCGACACCACCGCAACCGACACCTATGTCGAACGTGTCGGAATCTGCCGCGATTATGCGCATCTGATGGTGGCACTGTCCCGCGCGGCGGGCGTGCCCGCGCGGTTCGTTTCCAGCTATGCCTGGCGGCTCGACCCGCCCGATTTCCATGCGGTCGCCGAGGTGTGGCTGGACGGGCGCTGGCACCTGGTCGATGCGACCGGGCTGGCTCCCGAGGGCAGCCTGGTGCGCATCGCGCGCACCCGCGATGCGGTGGATGCCAGCTTCATGACCGTGTTCGGCAGCGCGCAGATGGTCGCCCAGCGTGTGACCGTCAACGCGATCTAGGCTGCGGCGAACAGCGGCAGCGTCGTGGCCGGCACCTCTTGCGCGCCGGCAAATCCGCTGAGCGTCACACCCAGCAGCCGTATGCCGAGCGGCGGCGGCAGTTCGGCATCCAGCAGTTCGCCGGCGACACGCAGCAGCGTCGCATGGTCCGTTACCGTGCGTTCCACGGTCCGCGCACGCGTGATCTGGCGGAAGTCGCTGTATTTGAGCTTGACCGTGACCGTGCGCGCGGGTCCCTCCGGCTTGTCGCCGAAGCGGTCCCATACCGTGTCGACGATGGTTGCGAGCGCGGCATGCAGGTCGGCGCGCTCGGTCAGATCCTCGTCGAACGTCCGCTCGGCGCCCAGCGATTTGCGCTGGCGATCGACGCGCACCGGCCGGTCGTCGATGCCATGCGCCATCGCCAGCAGCCAGTCGGCGCTCGAACGAAACGCCGCGGCCAGCGTCTCGCGCGGACATCGCGCCAGGTCGGCGACCGAGCGCAGCCCCATCGCCTCGAGCCGGCCGGCGGTGACCGGGCCGACGCCATGCAGCCGCCGGACCGACAGTGTCTGCACGAATGCCGCCTCCTGGCCCGGGGGCACGACGGTCAGTCCGTCCGGCTTGTTCTGGTCCGACGCCAGTTTCGCGACCAGCTTGTTGGTGGACACGCCGGCCGACGCGGTCAGGCCCGTCTCCTCCAGGATGCGGCGGCGGATATGCCGCGCGGTCCAGGTGGCACTGCCCAGGCCCAGCTTGTCGTCGGTTACATCGAGATAGGCCTCGTCGAGGCTGAGCGGCTGCACCGCATCGGCAACCTCATGGAAGATAGCGCGTATCTGCTGGGATACCCCCCGGTACACATCGAAGCGCGATTTGACGAAGACAAGGTCGGGGCACAGCCGCGCGGCGGTGACCGATGGCATGGCCGAGCGCACCCCGAACGCCCGGGCCTCGTAGCTTGCCGCCGCGACGACGCCGCGGCGTGCGGATCCGCCGACCGCCACCGGCCGCCCCCGCAGATGTGGCGCGTCGCGCTGTTCCACTGACGCGAAGAAGGCGTCCATGTCGACGTGAATGATCTTGCGCGTACCGGAAGCGGAATCGGTGGGCGCGGCGCCGGGAGCAAGGTCGGGCGTGTCGGCGGGCGTATCGGCGGGCGGGGGCGCGGCCATGGCAGGATGTTGCTACCATGTTCCACGCCGGCGCTCAACGCCGGGTTGACGGCGGAGCCTCCACCAGCCACATCGCGGGACAGCCGCGGGTATAGCATAGTGGTAATGCACTAGCCTTCCAAGCTAGCTAGGCGGGTTCGATTCCCGCTACCCGCTCCATCAAAGTTCCGGTCGCGCGCCCGGTCGGAGCAGCAGGGAGCAATGGCTCCCAGGACGGGAGACGCTGCATGCTCCGATTTCCAACCCTCTTCCTCGGCACCGCGCTGTTGGCGCTGGGGTCCGCTTCCATGGTTTCTGCGCAAGGAACGCGCGCCGACGCGAACGGCGATGGCGCCCTTACCCGCGAAGAGGCACGCAGCCTTGCCGAGGCGCGATTTGCGCGCTTCGACGTCAACCGTGACGGCGTGCTCGATGCCGATGACCGCGTTGCCGCGCGCGAGCGCCGCCGTGATCGGCGGTTCGATCGCATGGACGGGGATGATGACGGGGTTGTCAGCCGCGACGAGTTTGCGACCGTCGGCGCTGCGCTGGACTCACGGCTCGCCGCGCGTCGCGCGCAGCGGGAGGATGCGTTGACCGACGACCGCGCGCTCGAATCGGGGGAGCGTTCGCGCTATCCACGCCGGGCGGCGCGCCGCGGGGCGACGATGGCCATGGCCTGGCAGGCGGACCGCGATGGCGACCGCAGGATCGACCGCGCCGAGTTCTTCGAAACCGCGGATGCGCGCTTTGAACGGCTCGATGTTGACGGCGACGGCGTGGTGAGGGCCGAAGAGCGGCGGGCGGCGCGCGCCGTGCGGCGGGATCGTTCGGGCGGCTGATTGGCCGGCCGTTGCGGGCGGGCGCCCCGCCTAGACGTACAGCGCCACGCCCTGGCCACCCACGCTGACGAGCTCGCCCGCGCTGTTCCAGATCGCCATGTCCTGCGCGGAAAAGCCGCGCTGCACCTGCCGCGTCTCGCTCGACAGCAGCCACCAGCCGTCCTCCGTTTGCGGATCGTCGACCAGGAAATGCTGGATCCAGGTCGAGGAGGAAATCGGTCCGAACCGGTGGAACAGCGGCATCGCGGCGGGCGGCAATGCGTCGGCGAGCGCGAGCAGCGCGACATGCGCGTCGCAAGCCGGTGTCTCGACCCAGCGCACCCAGGTGAGGATGCGCCCCCGGTCGCGCCCGTGGCCGAAACCGCGGCCCTCGTGCGGGCGCATCTCGAACTTGCGCGAAAAGGCGGGGCGCGCGGGATGATCCGGCACCGCCTCGCATTCGTGCGGCGGGCGGACGGCAGGCCGTTCGACGAGCGCATGGTCGACGTGGCTGTCACGGGGTTTCATGAAGCTGAAGGTCGCGGCGGTTCCGTACCCGCTTTCCGATGTCAGGTCGGTGGCGACGAAGCGGCTGGACTTCGATTCGCGCAAGGCGCGCGTGGTCACCTGCGATTCGCCACCGACCGGGCCGACGAAACTGATCTGCGCGCTGCGCAGAGGCGCCTCGCCGGGATGGTCGCGCATCGCCGCATCAAGGCTCATCGCCGCGGATATGCCGCCATAAGCCGTGCGGCCCTGCATCCAGTCAGGCCCCGCCCGGTACCGCCACGCCGCGCCATCGCGCGTCGCGGCGGCGAGCAGATCGTCGAGAGAAGTGGGCGCGTCTGCTGACGCGTCGGAAGACGTCATCGCAGCTCAGCTTTCGACGGTGAAACGGAGCCCGGCATGCTCTTCGAGCCGCTCGGCCAGCTTGCGACCCAGTAGCGCACCCGGCGTCCACACCCCGCCCGGCCGGTCGCAACCGATGAGTGCGATCGCGGTCTCCGCGATCATTTTGGATGTCGATCCATAGCCGGGGTCCCTATCGCCCTTCACCGATAGCCGCGCCTTGCGTCCGTCCGGGAATTCGGCCTGGAACAGGATGTCGTAGAAACCGCTGTCGCGCTCCTCCCTGGTCGGCCCTTCGCCCGGCTGCGGATCGTTGTCGGTGCCGATGATCGGCGTTTTTGCGATGTAATTCGCCGCCGCCTCGCCCGCGTCGCCCGGGCCGGTCAGCATCATCTCGTCATAGACGAAATCGGTCCCGTAGAGGTGGTCGAGCAGTGCGTTCGACCGGTGGACGTTCTTCGTATTGATCGGCGCCATGATGAAGCTCGTGGCCCAGCTGCCGATGCTCTCGTCATATTCGGGCATATTGCCAGCAGGCTGGGGCGGCCCGTCGAAGCCCGGCACGAGGCCGAACGGATCAACCAGTGTCGCGATGATGCTGCGATCCTTCGCCGCCGCCGCCATCGTGGCTTTCAGGCTGGCCGCGGTGCCGCCGGAAAATTTGCCCTGCATCGCGCGAACGCGGCCCTTCACACGCGGCGCGGGCACGCCGAAGCGGTCGATGCATTCGAGCTGGAGCATGAGCACGCCGAGGTCGAAGGGGATCGAATCGAACCCGCAGGAAAAGACGATATGCGCGCCCGACTGTTTGGCCGCAGCATGATGTTCGTCGATCTTCTGCCGCATCCAGGCGGGTTCGCCGCACAGGTCGGCATAGGCGGTGCCGCTTCGAACGCACGCCGCGACCAGCGCGTCTCCGTAGAGCTGATACGGGCCGACCGTGGTGATGATGACGTCCGCGCGGGCGCACATGCTGTCGAGCGAGGCCGCGTCGCCCGCATCGGCGACGACGAGCGGCAGATCGGCCGGTGCGCCGATCTCGCGGCGCACCTCTTCGAGCTTGGCGAGGCTGCGTCCGGCCATCGCCCAGCGCTGGGGGGTGCCGCTGAGCCGCTGGCTCAGATATTCCGCGACCAGCCGCCCGGTATAGCCCGTAGCCCCGTAGACGATGATGCTGAATTCGCGCGCCCCGGCCATATGTCCCCCGCCAGCTGCGGGCGGGGCGAGCGCCACACCCGGTTCAGCGGCGCCAGAATGGCCGCCGCTCCGCTGGCGTCACCGCCGGCGTGACGGGCACCGTGCCAGCGTTTCGCGCCTCCCGCAATTCCGCTTCGCGCACGCGCAGCTCTGCGTCGCGCCCGGCGATCTCGGCCTGATGCTCGGTCATCTCGCCGCGCCGCCGCGCGCGCATCGCGTCATAGCTGTAGCGCGTCTGGCCGAAGGCGAAGAGACCGAGCAGCCCGCCCATCACGCCCATCGCCTGCAGGGCGAGCAGCTGCATCACGGGATCGGTATAGGGGCGATAGAGATAGAGAATGGCGCCGAACGCCAGCACCGCGAGGAGGACGCACACAAAGCGCATCCATATGCCGAGCGCGAGGAGCAGGCCGAGCACGATGGCGGCGATGCCCATGCCCGTCGCGACATCGGGGGACAGCGCGCCTCCGGCGATCCGCGGGCTGGCCGATGTCGGTTCGAACAGCCGCCCGAGACCAATGAAGATGAACGAAGCCGCTATCAGCAGCCGACCGACGAGCGCGACGAACGACGAGAACATGGCCAGTCTCCCTGGAGCCGGGGCGCAGGGACGCCCGTTCTTGACCTATCGTTCCGCGCGCGCATTGGTTCCCTTCGATCCGCTACAGGCGAGGCAGCGTTACCCCGCGCTGGCCCATATATTTGCCCGCGCGCATGGCATAGCTCGTCTCGCAAGGCTCGTTACCCTGCAGGAACAGGAACTGGCACGCGCCTTCGTTCGCATAGATTTTGGCGGGCAGGGGGGTAGTGTTCGAGAATTCAAGCGTCACATGCCCCTCCCATTCGGGTTCCAGCGGCGTCACGTTCACGATGATGCCGCACCGCGCATAGGTCGATTTGCCGAGACAGATGACCAGCACGTCGCGCGGCACACGAAAATATTCGACCGTGCGGGCGAGCGCGAAGCTGTTGGGCGGGATGATGCACACGTCGGTCTTGCGATCGACGAAGCTGTCGGGGTCGAAGGCCTTGGGATCGACGACCGAGCTGTTGACGTTGGTGAAGATCTTGAACTCGTCCGCCACGCGTGCGTCATAACCATAGGAGGACAGGCCGTAGCTGATGCAACCCTCGCGCCGCTGCGCCTCCACGAAGGGCT
>CBDUBN010000047.1:0-15582 GCA_965365395.1 uncultured Sphingomonas sp. | reverse complement strand
AGCTTGAGCTCGTCGCCGCTGGTCTGAACGACCGTGCTGCCCGCCTTCGGGCTGATGCAAATCCAGTCGATGCCGCGCGGCACGGGCAATGTGCCGTTGCTCTCGATCGCGATCTCGAAACCCGCGATGTGCAGCGCTTCGATCAACGCGGCGTCGACCTGCAGCATGGGTTCGCCGCCGGTCAGGACGACGTAGCGGTGCTCGTTCCCCTTGCCCCAGCAAGCGGCGACCGCCGCGGCGAGCGCGCGCGCGTCGGCGAAGCGACCGCCGCCGGCACCGTCCATTCCCACGAAATCGGTGTCACAGAAACGGCAGGTCGCGGCGGCGCGGTCCGCTTCGCGTCCCGACCACAGGTTGCAGCCGGAAAAGCGGCAGAACACCGCGCGCCGCCCGCTGCGCGCGCCCTCCCCCTGCAGCGTCAGGAAGATCTCCTTTACCGCATAGCTCATGGCGGCGGCGGGAGGGTGGCGTAGCGCGTGGGATCGGGCAGGCGCGCATCGACGAAGCCCTTCGCGCGGAGGCGGCAGGCGTCGCAGGTGCCGCAATGCAGGGCGTCCGGCGTCGGATCGTAGCAGGTCCAGCTCATGCCGGCATCCACCCCCAGCCGCGCCGCCTCGCGCGCGATATCGGCCTTGGTCATGTGGAGGAGCGGGGTCGCGAAGATAAAGGGGTCGCCTTCCACGCCCGCCTTGGTCGCGAGATTGGCGGTGGCGGCGAAGCTTTCGACGAAGGCGGGACGGCAATCGGGATAGCCCGAATAGTCGAGCGCGTTGACCCCGACATAGATGTGCTTCGCCGCGCGCGCCTCGGCAAGGCCGAGCGCGAGGCCGAGAAAGATGGTGTTGCGCGCCGGCACATAGGTGGTCGGGATGCCGGGCCCGACCCCGTCTTTCGGCACCGCCGCGGCGCTGGTCAGCGCCGATCCGCCGAATGCGGTGAGATCGAGCGGCAGCACGATATGTTCCGCGACGCCCAATGTCGCGGCGATGCGACGCGCGGCGCCGAGTTCGATGGCGTGCCGCTGGTTGTAATCGATGGTCAGCGCAACGACCGACAGGCCCGCTTCGCGCGCGAGCGCGGTGCAGACCATCGAATCGAGCCCGCCCGACAGGAGGACGACGGCAGTGGTGGGATCGAGCATGGGGCGCCCATAGCGGGCGATCGGGTGAAGCTGAACCCTGGACGAAGAAAGCATGTACCCCTGACCTGGCAGGAGCACATGCTTTTCGAGGTGGCTACATCGCGCCGCCGGCGGAGGCGCCGGTTTCGCCGCTCAGATCGTCCTCGTCGTCCATCCCGTCGAGATTCTCGTCGCTGCTCTGCATCGAGGGCGAGCCGTTGCCGAAGCCCGCGTCGACGATGCCCGACCCATATTGTTCGCCGTCGCCGCCGCCACCGGTGCCGACCTCGCCGCCCTGGGTCGAGCCGCTCATGCCATTCTGCTGACCGTCGCTCTCCATGCCGCGCTGTTGCTGCTGGCCCTCCTGCTGGCCCGCGCTGCCATAATCGGCCTGGCCGCCGGCATAGCCGCCGTTCTGCTGGCCCTGCTGGCCCTGCTGCTGGCCGCCCTGATTCCGGCCATCCTGCTGGCTGCCCTGCCCCATCTGCTGCTGCAATTCGTTGTTGTCGCCGCGCAGCGATGCATTGGGGTTGCGGTCGCTGCCCTGCTGCTCGTTGCCCATCGTCGACTGCGTGGGCCGGCCGCCGTAGCTCTGATCGTTATCGGTCATCGTCGCCTCCTTCTCCGTGCCGCTCGAACGGTACAACGGCGGAGCGGGAGCGATGGTTGCGCGGCCACCGCCACCCGGCAACGCCACGGCAAAAAAAGGGCCGCCGCACGATGTTGCGGCGGCCCGAGGCGTGATCCATGGCGGATCGGCTTGGGAGGAGTGAGCACATGCGTATGCGGTCACGAACCCCGTATCGCGCACTATGGTTAACGAATTGCTACCGCGAGGGGACGGTTCAGCGACAAACGCCCGTGCGGCGCGCTTCATAGGCCACGCTGAAGGGAGCGCCGGCGCGGATGCCCTGCAGCTCGATCTGCACCAGCCGCGCGGTTTCGCGGCGGATGACGATGTCGCGGTGGCCGGCCGCACCGCAACTGTCGTGCACGGCGATCTCCCGGGGGCCGCTGCGCACGATCGAGGTGCGGCAACCCGCCGGGCGATCGAGGGCAAGCAGGTCGCGTCCGTGCGCCAGGCAGATGCCGCGCGCCGCCGCCGGATCGTCGCGGTCGCGCAGCGACCACTGGCCGGGTTCGAGCGCATCGAGCATCGGCGTCTGCGCCGCGGCGGGCGCGAACAGGGCGGCGGCGGAAGCGGCGATGAACGCCGCGTGGCGAAAAATCCGGCGGGCCACTAGTGCGACACCGGCACGGCATCGGGGTCGATGACGAAGCTGCGCGAGCAGAACTGGCAGTCGACGCTGATGCGCCCGTCGTCGCCGACCATCGCGGCGCGTTCGTCGGGTGGGAAGCGCGCGATCACGCTGGCATAATAGTCGGGATCGCAGCGGCAGCCGCGGACGAGCGCGTCGCCGCGCGTCACCCGCACCTCGGCCTCCTCGTTGTACAGCCGCCACACCAGCGCCTCCAGGCTGAGGTCCGGGTCGGTCAGCTCATCCGGCCGGATGGTTTCGGCCAGCGTCGCGACATGATTCCACGCCTCCTCGGGATGGGTACGCTCGCCGCGCACGGCGATGCGCTCGCCGCCCAGCTCCGCCTGCGCGAGGCGCTGGATCATCACGCCGCCGGCGATGCATCCCGCGCCCGCATCATGCCGCGTGGCGATACGCATGACGGTGGGCAGCTGTTCGGACTGGCGGAAATAATCCTGCACCGCGTCGGCAAGGCTCGCGCCCTCGAGCGGGACGATGCCCTGGTAGCGCTGGTCGGTGGCGGCGGTATCGAAGGTGAGCGCCAGGAAACCATTGCCGAACAGCGCGAACAGGCTGGGGTCGGGCCCGGCCATCGCCAGCCGATCGGCGTCGAACGACAGATAGCCGCGCAGCTGCCCCGCGATATAGTCGCACACCAGCAGGCTGATCGCGCCATTTTGCGTCTGCGCCTGCAAGGTCAGCTGGCTGGTCGCGTCCTTGAGCGTCGAGCCGAGCAGCGCCGTGAGCACCAGCGCCTCGGCCAGCAGCTTTTCGGCGACGGGTGGATAGGCGTGCGCGGAGAGGATGGTGTCCAGCACCGGCCCCAGCCGCACCACGCGCCCGCGCGCATCCTGCGCAGGCAGCGTGAAGACGAGGGGGCGGTCGAAACCGGTCTCTTGAGCGGTGATCATCGGCCCAAGATAGGGAGCGATTGTGGCGAAGTCATGGGATGCGCAGGGGGGCCATGCGGCGCCGGCAGCTAGCCGAGCAGGCCGTGCGCCCACAACAGGATCGATTTCTGCGCGTGCAGGCGGTTTTCCGCCTCGTCCCAGATGAGCGATGCCGGACCGTCGATCACCGCATCCGTCACCTCTTCGCCGCGATGCGCGGGCAGGCAGTGGAGGAAATGCGCGCCAGGAGCGGCGCGCGCCATCAACGCGTCGTCCACCTGATAGGGCGCCATGGCGCTGAGCTTGTTGTGCGCATGCTGCTGCCCCATCGACACCCAGGTGTCGGTGACGACGACGTTCGCGCCGGCGGCGGCTTCGGCTGCATCGCGGTAGACGGAGATGCGCGCGCCGGCCCCGCGCGCGGCGTCGATGATCGCGGGGTCGGCGTCATAGCCCGCCGGGCCGCCGATGCGCACGTTGAAGCGCATCAGCCCGGCGGCCTCGACGATCGAATTGACGACATTGTTGCCGTCGCCGAGCCATGCGAGCTCAAGCCCCGGCAGCGCATGGCCGTGCTCGACCAGCGTCAGCAGGTCGGCGACGATCTGGCACGGGTGCGACAGGTCGGTGAGGCCGTTGATGACGGGGACGGTCGCGTGCGCCGCCATCTCCTCGGCTTTCGCATGGTCGTCGGTGCGAATCATGATCGCATCGACGTAGCGGCTGAGCACGCGCGCGGTGTCCGCGATGCTTTCGCCCCGGCCGAGCTGCATGCCTGCGGCATCCATGACCAGTGCCGACCCGCCGAGCTGGCGCATCGCCATGTCGAAGCTGACGCGCGTGCGGGTCGAGCTTTTCTCGAAGATCATGCCCAGCACATGGCCGCCAAGCGGCGCATCGGCGTCGGCGCGGCCCCTGGGCCATCCGGCGCGCGCGGCCTTGCGGTCGATCGCGTCCGCGATCATCGCCGCAATCGCATCGCCGCCGGCGTCGGACAGGTTCAGGAAATGGCGGATGCTCACGCCGCCTTCGGCATCTCGTAGCTCGCGGCGCCCGCCGAGAGTTTTTCGACGAACTCTTCGATATGCGCGGGTTCGATGTTGAGCGGGGGGAGCACGCGCAGCGTGTTGTCGCCCGCCGCCACCGTAAGCAGCCCATGATTATCGCGCAGATGCGCGACGAAGGCGCGCGTCTCATGCGTCATCATCAGGCCGAGCATCAGCCCCTTGCCGCGCACGCCGGTGAACAGGTCGGGATAGTTGCCGATGAACTGCTGCAGCGCGGACTCCAGCCGCGCGCCGAGCGCGGTGACGTTGTCCATGAAGCCTTCGGCCAGGATCACGTCGAGCACCGCGCTGCCCGCCGCCATCGCCAGCGGATTGCCGCCGTAGGTCGAGCCGTGCGCACCGATGGTCATGCCCCGCGCGGCCTGTTCGGTAGCGAGGCAGGCGCCCAGCGGGAAGCCGCCGCCGATGCCCTTTGCCGTCGCCAGCACGTCGGGCAGGATGCCGTAATGCTCATAGGCGTAGAGCGCGCCGGTGCGCGCGACGCCGCACTGCACCTCGTCGAGCGCCAGGAGGATGCCATGCTCGTCGGCCAGGGCGCGCAGGCCGGTCATGAAGACGCTGCTCGCCGGGCGGACGCCACCCTCACCTTGGATCGGTTCGACGAGGAAGCCGGCGGTGCGATCGGTGATCGCCGCGGCGGCGGCATCGAGATCGTCGAAATCGACGTAGGTGAAGCCGTTCAGGAGCGGCGAGAAGCCCTTGTGCATCTTCTCCTGGTTGCTCGCCGAGATGGTGGCCATGGTGCGACCGTGGAAGGCATTCCGGAAGGTGATGATCTCGAACCGGTCGGAGCCGGCGGATTGGTGATAACTGCGCACTGTCTTGATCGCGCATTCGACCGCTTCCGCGCCCGAGTTGGTGAAGAAGACGGTGTCGGCGAAGCTCGCGTCCACCAGCCGCTGTGCCAGCGCTTCGCCCTGTGGGCTGCCGTAGAGGTTGGAGACGTGCATCAGCGTCGCCGCCTGGTCGGCGATCGCCTTGACGAGGTGCGGATGGCCGTGGCCAAGCAGGTTGACCGCGATGCCGCTGGCGAAATCGAGCGCGCGGGAGCCATCCTCGGAGATGAGATAGGCCCCCTCCCCGCGTACCGGCCGGAACCCGCAGCGCGGATAGACGGGCATCAGCGGGGTGATCGACATGCGCAGGCCTCCCGGGCAAAGCAAAATGGCGACCTGTGAGGGCCGCCATGCGTGCGGCCACGCTTAGGCCGCGAACGCGCATAAATCAATGCGGCGCGCGCTCAGGCGGCGACGCGCACCCTGGCCAATGCCTCCGTGGTCAGCGTCAGCGAGCGCTTGCGCGCCGCATGATCGAAGATCGAGGAGGCGACGATCACCTCGTCAACGCCGGTGCGCTCCACGAAGGCGCCAATGCCGCGGGCCACATCCTCGCCCGTGCCGAGCGCGCTGTACTGGAGGACATGCGCCAGCATGGCACGCGCCTGTTCGGGCAGGCTCGCCATATAGCCCGGCACGGGCGGCGGCATGCGGCCCGGATTGCCGGTGCGCAGCGCGACGAAACTCTGCTGCATCGACGTGGCGAGCAGTTCCGCCTCCTCCGGCGTATCCGCCGCGAACACGTTGAAGGCCGCGGCGCAATAGGGCGCGGCCAGCCGGTCGCTGGGCTGGAAGCCGCGGCGATAGACGTCGAGCGCGGACAGGAGCGCGTCGGGGGCGAAGTGCGAGGCGAAGGCGAACTTGACGCCCAGCATCGCCGCGAGCTGCGCGCCGAACAGGCTGGAGCCGAGGATCCAGATGTCGACATCCGCCCCCGCGCCGGGTGTCGCGGTGATGCCCAGCCGCTCGTCGCCGGCTAACAGCGCCATCAGCTCGACGACATCGCGCGGGAAACCCTGTTCGTCGGTGCCAAGATTGCGGCGCATCGCCTGTGCCACGCGGCCGTCCGACCCCGGCGCGCGGCCCAGGCCAAGGTCGATTCGCCCGGGATACAGCGCGTCGAGAGTGCCGAACTGCTCCGCGATCTGCAGCGGCGCATGGTTGGGCAGCATGATGCCGCCCGCGCCGATGCGGATGCGGGTGGTCGCGGCACCGACATGCGCCAGCACGACGCTGGTCGCCCCGCCCGCGACGCCGGCCATGCCATGATGCTCTGCCACCCAATAGCGGGCGAAACCCAGCGATTCGGCATGCGCGGCGATGTCGGCGGCATTGGCCAGCGCCAGCGCGACGCTGCTTCCCTGCACCACGGGGACGAGATCGAGGAGCGCGAGCCTGGTCATGCGGTCAAGCTGGCGTGCCTGCCCCCGCGGCGCAAGCGGCAGGGCGGCTTATTTGCCGCGTCCGGTCTTTTCCTGCAGTTCGTCGATCCGGAGCGACGCGTCCGCCTTGCTCAATGACGCATCGAATTCCTCGCCCGCCTCCTCGCTCAGCGTCTTCAGATAGCTCGCCTGCGCGCCGGTCATCTCCTCGTCGCCGGTGGTCCAGTCGGACGGATCCTTTTCCGCATTGGAGGTCGGATGCTGCTTGGGGTTGTCATCGATCATCGGTCGATCTCCTTTGCGTCCCCAACGTCGATGTTCGCCTCCTGTTCCGCGAACCAGCCGGCATAGGGCGTATTGCGCGCCATGTGCCGGCTGAGGTCGGGCGCGCCATCGGTCCACCACACCGGCCCGCGCTCGCCCAGCGCGCGCTTGGCCGCATCGACACGGGCGCGGGCGTCGGCGAGCGCGCCGCTGTCGCCCGCGCGCCTGGCAGCGGCGACGTCGCGCCGCGCATTCATCAGCGCGCCGACCGCCTCGTCGCGGGCGGTGGCGGAAAGCCCCGGATTCGCCGCGCGCCACAGCCGCCCGCGCACGACGATGTAGCGACCGTCGGGGGTGGTCGGCACGCGGCTCACGATCGCGCCTTCATGACTGGCTTCGGCGGCATCCCGCCGCTAGATGCGCGCTGGTCCCATGGCTGTCTATCCCGCCCTATCGAAACGCATGGAGCGCGGCACAGCCCTGCTCGGCAGCGAGATCGCCATATTGTGCGGCGCGATGTCCTGGGTGTCGGAGCGCAATCTGGTGTCGGCGATCAGCAATGCCGGCGGCTTCGGGGTGATCGCAGCGGGGGCGATGACCCCCGCGCTGCTCGATGCCGAGATCGCGGCGACGCGCGCGCGCACGCAGCGGCCGTTCGGGGTCAATCTGATCACCATGCACCCGCATCTCCTCGAACTCGTGGCGGTGTGCGGCGCGCATGGCGTCGGGCACATCGTGCTGGCGGGCGGCCTGCCGCCACCGGGCAGCGTCGAGGCGATCAAGGCGACCGGGGCGAAGCTGATCGCCTTCGCGCCGACGTTGGTCATGGGCCGGCGGCTGATCAGGCATGGCGTCGACGCGCTGATCATCGAGGGCAGCGAGGCCGGCGGGCATATCGGTCCGGTATCGACCAATGTGCTGGCGCAGGAGATATTGCCGCACCTCGCCGATGTTGTCCCGGTGTTCGTGGCCGGCGGCATCGGGCGCGGCGCGGCGATCGCCGCCTATCTCGGCATGGGTGCGGCCGGCGTGCAGCTGGGCACGCGGTTCGTGTGCGCGACCGAGAGCATCGCGCATCCCAATTTCAAACGCGCCTTCATCCGCGCGTCGGCGCGCGACGCGGTGGCGAGCGTGCAGCTTGACCCCCGGCTGCCGGTGATCCCTGTGCGCGCGCTGCGCAACGCAGGCAGCGCCGCCTTCACCGCCAAGCAGCGCGAGGTGGCGGCCTCGCTCGACGGGGGCGGGGTCGACATGGCCGAGGCGCAGTTGGCGATCGAGGGCTATTGGTCGGGCGCATTGCGGCGCGCGGTGATCGACGGCGATGTCGAGCATGGATCGGTGATGGCCGGCCAATCGGTCGGCATGGTCGTGCGCGAGGAAAGCGCCGCGAGCATCCTCGCCGAACTGGCGTGCGAGGCCGAGGCCGCGCTGATGCGCGATTGACAAGCCGGGACGGCGGATTCAATCCCCGCGTTAACTGTGTTCACCGCAAACTCATTGCCACCGGGCTAACGGGAGCGATGCTTTGCACCGGCGCGTGCGCGCCACGGGGAGAGACTATGATTCGCTGGACCGCCCGCGCAGGCGCGCTCGCCACCGCCGTCACGCTTGCCGCCTGCACGACCACGCCGCCACCGCCGCCGCCGACCCCGCCCGCGCCGGTGATCGTGTTGCCCGCGCCGCCGCCGATGGCGCGCCCGGTGGCGCCCGGCCAGGCCGCCGACAATCTGGTCATACCGGTCACCGACCTCGCCGGCCGGCGGCTGACGCCCAACGTCGACCTCGGCCCCGAACAGGCGCTGTGGCAGCTGCGCATCGGGCTGAACGTCGCCGCGCTCAACTGCCGCGGGCCGGCCGAGCAGATACTGGTCGACAATTACAGCGCGTTCCTCACCAACAACCAGGCGGCCATCGCGCGGGCCGAGCGCGTGGTAATCGCCGAGCAGGGCAGACTGAACGGTACCAATGGCATCGCCGCACGCGATGCGCTGTCGACGCGACTCTACAATTATTTCGCGCAGCCGCCAGTGCAGGAGAGTTTCTGTCCGATCGCCTTCAACCTCGCCGGACTGGCGGCGGTCGAACCCGTCGAGACGATCCTGCCCTTCGCGCAGGCGCGCCTGCCCGAGCTCGACCGGCCGTTCGTCGACTTCTACAACGCCTATGACCAGTATCAGCGCGATTTCGCGGTTTGGCAGGCCATGCAGCCCGCGCCGCTGATGCCCGCCTACGTCCCGCCGTCGGCCGCGCAGCCGGCGATGTTCCCGCCGATGACGGGGGGCCGCTGACCGCGGCGGTCCAGCCGCCCCGCTCCTCGTGCTGCCCCTCGCTCTGCCTCCTGCCCTCTGCTAGGCGGAGGCGATGAGCGCCACGCCCACCGCCCCATCCGCCGCGCGCGCCGCGCGCGAGATTCTGCGCAACCTGGGCGCGGTGATGGCGGCGAACACGGGCGCGCAGGCCAAGCTCAACCAGACCGCGCAGCTGATCGGCGAGGCGCTCGATAGCGAGGTCTGCTCCATCTACCTGCTGCGCGACGGCGTCCTGGAACTTTATGCGACGCGCGGCCTGAACCAGAGCGCGGTGCACGTCACCAGGCTGGCCATGGGCGAAGGGCTGGTCGGCACCATCGCGCGCGACATCGAGACGCTGAACCTCGACGAGGCGTCGGCGCATCCCGACTATGCCTATAAACCGGAGACGGGCGAGGAGCGGTTCCACAGTTTCGCGGGCGTGCCGATCATCCGCCGCGAACGCGCGGTCGGCGTGCTGTGCGTGCAGCACGCGGCCAGCCGCGGCTACGACGAGATCGAGATCGAGGCGCTGCAGACCGTCGCGCTCGTGCTGTCCGAGCTCATCGCGAACGCCGAACTGATCGACGGGCACGAGGCCGCGTCGGGCCCGACCGACCAGTCGGCGCAGAGCCTGACCGGGCTGAAGCTGGTCGACGGCATGGCCAAGGGCGTGGCGGTGTTCCACCAGCCGCGCATCGTCATCGAGCATACGGTCGCGGACGATATCGAGGTCGAGCGTGCGCGGGTCTATGCCGCGTTCGGCAAGATGCGCGAGCAGATCGACCGCATGGCGAGCCAGGCGGAGTTCGGTGGCGGCGGCGAGCATGACGAGGTGCTCGAAATGTACCGCATGTTCGCCTATGACGAGGGCTGGAGCCGGCGGATCAACGAGGCGATCGATTCCGGACTGACCGCCGAGGCCGCGATCGAGCGCGTGCAGCAGCGTACGCGCATGCGCATGCGCCAGATCGACGATCCGCTGCTGCGCGACCGCATGCACGACCTGGAGGACCTGTCGAACCGGCTGATCCGCATCGTGTCGGGACAGATGGGCACGGCGGCGCAGACGGGCCTTCGCCACGATTCGATCCTGATCGCGCGCAATCTGGGCCCGGCGGAATTGCTGGAATATGATCGGCGGCGGCTGAAGGGCGTCATCCTCGAGGAAGGGTCGCTGACCGCGCATGTCATCATCGTCGCGCGCGCGATGGGCGTGCCGGTGCTGGGCCGGGTCAAGGATGTCCGCCACCGCACGAGCGAAGGCGACCTCCTCCTCCTGGATGCCGGTCGCGGCACCGTCCATATCCGCCCCGGCGCCGCGCAGCAGGAGGCGTTCGACACACAGCTGGTGGTGAGCGCGAAGCGGCGCGAGCGGTTCGCCGCGATGCGCGACGACGAGCCGGTGACCCGGGACGGGGTGCGCATCGAGCTGATGATCAACGCAGGCCTGCGCGAGGACGTGACCGCGCTCGACCTGACCGGCGCCGACGGCATCGGCCTGTTCCGCACCGAGTTCCAGTTCCTGGTGTCGGCGACGCTGCCGCAGCGCGAGCGACAGCAGCGACTGTACCGCGACGTGCTCGACGCCGCGGGCAAGCGTCCGGTCATATTTCGCACCGTCGATATCGGCGGGGACAAGGCGCTGCCTTACATGCGCGACGCCAGCCAGACGGAGGAGAACCCGGCCATGGGCTGGCGCGCGCTGCGCCTGGCGCTGGGTCGGGACGCGCTGATGAAGGCGCAGGCGCGCGCGCTCCTCGAAGCCGCGGCGGGACGCACGCTGTCGGTCATGTTCCCGCTGGTTAGCGAGCCGTGGGAGTATGAGCAGGCGCGCGGCATCTTCATCGCGCAAAGGAAATGGCTGGTCGATCGCGGCAAGCGGGTGCCGCGCGCGGTCCGCTACGGCGTGATGCTCGAGGTGCCGGCGCTCGCCGAGATGCTTGACGTTCTGGCGCCGCACCTCGATTTCCTGTCGATCGGCACGAACGATCTGACGCAGTTCCTGTTCGCCGCCGACCGGGCCGACCCGCGTCTGGCCGAACGCTACGACTGGCTGGCGCCGGCGGTGCTGCGGTTCCTCGCCCGCGTGATCGCGCAGGCGGATGCGGTGAAACTGCCCGTGGGCGTGTGCGGCGAGATGGGCGGCCGGCCGCTGGAGGCCATGGCGCTGATCGGGCTGGGCCTACGCCGGCTGTCGATCACGCCGGCGGGGATCGGACCTGTGAAGGCGATGATCCGCAGCCTCGATACGCGCGCGGTGGCACCCGTGGTGCGCGAGCAAGTAGCGCGCGGTGCACCCGATGCACGCATCCGGCTGGGCGAGCTTGCCGCCGCGCAGGGGGTCGACCTCGGGATTTGACCGCGCTGCGGGAGCCGTTCGGCGGATTCGTGCGGGTATCGGCACGGATGGTGCTTGCCCCTCCTCGTGCATCTGTGGTTGACGAAGGAGACAATTCGGGACCCCCACCGATGCAAGATCAGGCCGAGACCATTCCTACGCAAACCGACACCATCCCGACGCTGGGCACCCGGCTGCGCGCCGCGCGCGAGGCCGCGGGAAAGAGCGTGGCGGACATTTCCGCCGATACGAAGATCCCGGTACGGATGATCGGCATCATCGAGCGCGATGCCGTATCCGAGCTGCCGGTCGGGCCCTATGCGGTCAATTTCGCGCGTACCTACGCCAAGGCGGTGGGCGTCGACCCGGTGTCGGCGCAGGCCGACATGCGCGCGATGCTGAGCGAGCAGCAGTTGGGCGTAGTCGCGCCGACGACGTGGTACGAGCCGGCGCAGGAGGACCGCGTGCCGTCGCGCAGCATCGCCTGGATCGCCGCCGGGGTCGCGGGGCTGCTGGTGCTCGCCTACCTCGTCTGGCGATCCTTCGCGCTGACGCCCGACGTACCGGCCACCGCTGGCGCGCCGGCGGCGACCAAGACGGCGTCCGCTCCGGTGGCCAGCGTGCCGGTGGCACCGGCGGCGCCTGCCGTGACCATCGCGGCGGACGCCCCGTTGCGCATCGCGGCGTCGGATACGGCATGGTTCAGCCTGGAAGACGCCAGCGGCCGCAGCCAGTTCGACCTGACGCTGAACGGCGGCGAATATTATACCGTCAAGCCGGGTCAGCGCGCCCTTTTGCTGCGCACGGCCAAGCCGCAGCTGCTGCGGCTGGTGGTGGGCGAACGCACGCTGCCGCCGCTGGGCGCGCCCGATACGCTGGTGCGCGGGATCGCGCTCGACGCGGCATCGCTGTCGCGTCTCGCGAGCGCCGAGGCCGCGCCGACCGGAGCGATGGTGCCCGGCGTCGCGGCGCCGGCCAGCGCTGCGACGGGCACGGTCGCGGTGCCCCGGGCACCGCAGCCGCGATAGCCGTCCCGGCTGCCATTTGACGACTTTGATGCCAGCCGCCACAACGGACGCATGATCATGCGCGCTTCGCTTCTCGCCGCCACCGCCCTTGCATTCGCTGCCCCCCTGGCCGTGCCCGCGGCGGCACAGGATAGCGCCGACGCGCGTGCGCGCATCGACCGGCTGGAGCGCGAGCTGCGGGCGGTGCAGCGACGCGTGTTTCCAGGATCGGAGAGCGGGCTGGTCCAACCCGACGTGCAGCCGGCGACACCCGACGCCCGCCCGGCGGCCTCCGCATCCACGCCCGTCGCCGACCTGACCGCGCGCATCGACGCGATCGAGGCGCAGCTCGGCCGGCTGACCGGTGAGATCGAGCAACAGGGCTTCCGGCAGCGCGAACTGCTGGCGACGGTAGCCCGGCTGCGCGCCGATTTCGATGCGCGGCAGGCACCGGCCGACGCCGCGCCAACAGGTGAGGAAAGCCCGCCCGAGGCAACCGGGCCGGCGCCCACCGTCGTCCGGCCGGCCACGGTCCCGGCGCCGAGCGCGACCGTACCCACGCCCCGCCCGGCCGCCGCGCCCTCCCCCGCTCCGACCGCCGCCGCGACCGCTGCGCGCCGCACGGCGGTCGCGGCGGTGGAAGTGCCGTCGACCGGCGACGCGCCCGAGGACGCCTATATCTACGGCTACCGCCTGTGGACCGCCCGTTTCTTTCCCGAAGCACAGGTGCAGCTGCAAAAGGTGATCGCGGACCATCCCAACCATCGCCGCGCGAGCTTCGCCGGAAATCTGCTGGGCCGCGCCTATCTCGACAATAATCAGCCGACGCTAGCGGTGCGCGCCTTCTACGACAATTACCGCAACCGCCCGCGCGGCGAGCGGGCGGCGGAAAGCGTCTATTACATGGGCGTGGCGCTGACCCGGCTGAACCGCAACAGCGATGCGTGCCGCACGTTCGAGGAATTCGACCGCGCCTACGGCGCAACCGCCGGCGACGCGCTGAAGGCGCAGGTGGCGACCGCGCGCGGCCAAGCGAACTGTTAGCTCGACCCGAGTGATCCGGCCGGCCCCCCGCCGTCCCCGCAACAGCCTGGTGCGCGTCGGTATGCGGGTCACGTTGGCACCGGGCGCACTGTTGCGGGAATTCCGGCGCGCGACCGAGCGTCTGATCGGCAAGCAGGCTTTCGATGCTGACCGCTTCGTTGTCGCCGTGTCGGGTGGTACGGACAGTCTGGCGTTGATGCTGATCGCCAACCACTGGTTTCGCGATCGGATGACGGTGGTGACCGTTGATCATGGCCTGCGGCCGGAAAGCGCTGCGGAAGCTGCGTTCGTTGCGCGCGTGTGCGGCGTCCGGTCCATTCCGCACGTCACGCTGTGTCCACCGGCCCCTATTGTCGGATCGATTCAGGCGGCGGCACGGCTTGCGCGCTACACGTTGCTCGAACAATGGCGCACGGCCAACGACTTCGACTGGATTATGACAGCCCATCATGCGAACGATCAGCTCGAAACCATGGCGATGCGTCTCAAACGGGGCGCGGGCGTAACCGGACTGTCTGGTATCCGCGCGCGCCTCGGCCGGGTCTTGCGACCTCTCCTTGCCGTCTCGTCGGGTCAACTGGCACACGAGGTCGCGCTACATTCGTTGACCGGCGTTCAGGACCCGTCGAATCTCGACAGCCGCTTCGAGCGCATTCGAATTCGCTCGGCCCTGGCAAAAGTGAAGATAAACCCGATTACTGCGGCGGCGAGCGCGAGTCACCTCGCGGACGCCGACGAGGCGCTGGAGTGGACCACGCGACGGCTGTGGTCCGAACGGGTCCAGCCGAGCGACGGGATCGCTATGCGCATCGACACGGCGGGCCTCCCGCGCGAGCTGCGCCGCCGCCTGCTTCGCGCGACGCTCGCGACTTTCGGAGGAAAGGAAGCGCGCGGCCCATCGGTGGACTTCGCCCTCGACCTTCTGGATGGCGGCAAGAGTGCCATGCTCGCTGACGTGCGCATCGCGCCCGATCGCAGAGTATCGACGCTTTGGCACCTCTCCCCCGCGCCGCCGCGCAGGACCGGCTGAACGCGCGCGACCGAACAGGGTTACCCGGCTTGCTGGAGCGCCTTGGCCATCCTACATTCGCGACACGGTACGGCGGGCAGACGCCCCCATCAGGAAGGTTTTGCGCACGTGAGCGACGACAAGCAGCCGCAGGGTGAAGGCAATGGCCCGGGGGGCAACCCCTGGATGAAAAGCCTGCTGATCTGGTCGGCGATCATTCTCGCCATGCTGATGGTCGCCCAGTTGATCGGCGGCGGCGGCGCTGCCGCGGGCAAGGGGATCGCCTACTCCGATTTCCGCAGCCAGGTGGAGAATGGCGCGGTCAAAAGCGTCGTCATCGGCCGGGAGAGCATTTCGGGCGAACTGCAGAACGGGGACCGGTTCCAGACCAACCCCATCCCCGACCCCGAACTCACCAAGCTGCTTGCCGACAAGGGCATCCAATATGACGGACGCGCGCCCGAACAGGGCAACCTGCTCGTCTATATCCTGGCGCAGACCCTGCCCTTCCTGCTGCTGCTCGGCCTCGGCTATTTCATCTTCCGCCAGGTGCAGAAGAACAGCGGCGGCGGAGCGATGGGCTTCGGCAAGTCCAAGGCCAAGCTGCTGACGGAGCGGTCGGGCCGCGTCACCTTCGACGATGTCGCGGGGATCGAGGAAGCGCGCGAGGAGCTGCAGGAGATCGTCGAGTTCCTGAAGGATCCGACGAAGTTCAGCCGGCTGGGCGGCGCCATCCCCAAGGGCGCGCTGCTGGTCGGCTCGCCCGGCACCGGCAAGACGCTTCTCGCCCGCGCGATCGCAGGCGAGGCGGGCGTACCGTTCTTCACCATTTCGGGTTCCGATTTCGTCGAGATGTTCGTGGGCGTCGGCGCCAGCCGCGTGCGGGACATGTTCGAACAGGCGAAGAAGTCGGCGCCGTGCATCGTCTTCATCGACGAGATCGACGCGGTCGGCCGCCATCGCGGCGCAGGGCTCGGCAACGGCAACGACGAGCGCGAGCAGACGCTCAACCAGCTCCTCGTCGAGATGGACGGGTTCGAGGCGAACGAAGGCATCATCATCATCGCCGCGACCA
>CBDUBN010000046.1:0-15590 GCA_965365395.1 uncultured Sphingomonas sp. | reverse complement strand
ACAGCGCGGCGAGTTTCGCGATGATCCGCGGCGGGCATATCGACCTGACGGTATTGGGCGCGATGGAGGTCGCGGAAAATGGCGACATCGCCAACTGGATGGTGCCGGGCAAGATGATCAAGGGCATGGGCGGGGCGATGGACCTGGTCGCGGGCGTCAAGCAGATCATCGTGGTGATGGAGCATGTCGCCAAGGACGGCAGCCCGAAATTCATCCCCGCCTGCACCCTGCCGCTGACGGGGCGCAACGTGGTCGACATGATCGTCACCGACCTCGCCGTCTTCCGCCGCGACGACCACCAGTCGGCGTTCCGCCTGATCGAACTGGCACCCGGGGTTGGCGCCGACGAGGTCAGGGCGAAGACGACGGCGCGGTACCGCGACTGAGATACCGGCCGTGGACGCGACGCTGATCACCGCCAACCGCAATTATTCGAGCTGGTCGCTCAGGCCGTGGGTGCTGATGCGCGCGTTGGCCATCCCTTTCGAGGATCGCATCGAGCCGTTCACGCGGGCCGACAATCACGAGGCGTTCCGCGCCTTTTCTCCGACCGGACAGGTGCCGGTCCTGCTGCACGAGGGGCGAACGATCCACGATTCGCTGGGTATCACCCTCTATCTTGCCGATCGGCATCCGGGTGTCTGGCCGACAGGGGCGGAGGCGCGCGCATTCGCGCAATGCGCTGTCGCGGAAATGCACGGCGGCTTTGCTGCCCTGCGCAGTGATTGCACGATGAACGTCGGGGTCCGCGTCGAACCGAGGCCGATGTCGGCGGCGCTGGGCGCGGACATCGCGCGAGTGGCGGAACTGTTCGGCGACGGTCTGAGGCGTTTCGGCGGACCATGGCTTGCGGGTGACGCATTCAGCGCGGTCGATGCCTTCTATGCGCCGGTTGCCTTCCGCATCCGCACCTATGGGCTGGACGTCGGTGCTGGGCAGGCGTGGGTCGATGCGATACTGGCGCATCCGGCGATGCGCGAATGGGAACGGCAGGCGCTTGCCGAGACCTGGCGCGAGGCGGGCCATGAGGAGGAATTGGCGGCCGCGGGACGGATCGTGGCGGATTACCGGGCGGGCTAGATCAGCCGACGCTTTCGCGCAGCTCCGCCCGGCCTTCGCGCACCTGCCGCCGCAGATCGGCCTTCAGCGCCTCGGGCGAGCGTGCGATGAGAAAGCCGAAACTGACCCCGCCTTCACGGCTTTGCGTGGCGTGGTGCAGCTTGTGCGCCTGGACGAGGCGTTTGGCATAGCCCCATTTGGGCACCCAGCGGAAATAGCGCTGGTGGACAATGCCGTCATGAATGAAGGTGTAGATGATCCCGTAGACGGTGATGCCGATCGCGGCCCACCACAGCGGCGGCGAGTAATAGTAGCCGTAGGTGAACAGCGCGACGGCGGCGACCGCGCCGACCACGCCGAACAGATCGTTGCGTTCCAGCCGATTGCCGTGCGGTTCGTGATGGTCGCGGTGCCAGGCCCAGCCCCAGCCGTGCATGACATATTTATGCGCGGCCCAGGCGACGCCTTCCATGGCGATCACGACGGCGACGACGATGAGGATGCGCTCTGCTGTGGTCATGCCGGGTTCCGGCTCTTGATATGGTCACGATGCCGCGCGGGTAAACCCCACCACGGTGTTCCCGGAGACAGATGATGTTCGTGATGATAGCCGAAATGGAAACAGCTGAATAACGACGCCAGCGTGCCGAAGCTGTTCGTGCGCGCGCGATGATGATCGGCGAACCCGGCATCGTCGCTGCGGTGGGGCCGATAGGTGCCGAAGTAGAACAGCTGCAACGACGAGGCGATGGCGGGAAATCCGTAGAGTAGCGCGATATTCGCCGGCGGCACGTCGAGCAGGAAATAATAGGTCAGGACGACGGTCCATACCCAGGCCATCGACAGCGGGCCGAAATAGCGGATCAGGAACAGGCGGTACCAGGGCCAGAAATCGTGCGGGTTCGCCGCGTTATAGTCCGGATCCCGATCGGTCCCGGCGTGCCGGTGATGATCGAAATGCGCGTCGCGCATCCGCCGCCAGCCGAAACCGGCATAGAGGAACAGCAGGACCGCCCCGATCACCTGGCCGGCGCGCGGGTTGCTGGGAACCAGCGAACCGTGCATCGCATCGTGCGCGACGATGAACATGCCGACCGACAACCAGCATTGCAGGGCGAAGACCGGCGGCACGACGAACCAGTTGGTCGCATCGATACGCAGCACGAACATCGCCCAAGCGTGCACCAGCAGCCAGACGCCGAAGATCAGCGCGGCAAGCCCGAGGCCGATCAACGATTGACGGTGCGCGCTGCTCATGGCGCGGACCATAGCCGATTGCGCCGCGCCGCAACAGGCAGGACGGCGGCGTGCGGAGGTGCGGCCCGACGGTCTTCACTCTTTCCCGGCGCTGGCGTAACGCTGATCGCGCAATGACCGCCATCTCGCCCACCGTCCGGCCGCGCACACTGTACGAAAAGATCTGGGATGCGCATGTCATCACGCGCCGCGAGGATGGCACCTGCCTCGTCTACATCGACCGGCATCTGGTGCATGAGGTGACGAGCCCGCAGGCGTTCGCGGGGTTGCGCGACACCGGTCGGAGCGTGCGCCGCCCCGACCTTACCCTGGCTGTGCCCGACCACAACCTGCCGACCACCGCGCGGCGCGATGCCGCCGGCAATCGCCTGCCGATCCTTGACGCCGAGAGCGCGGCGCAGCTGGCCGCGCTGGAGGAGAATGTCGCGATGTTCGGGGTGCCCTATATCGGCGCGACCGATTCGGCGCAGGGAATCGTCCATGTCGTGGGGCCGGAACAGGGGTTCACCCTGCCCGGACTGACGATGGTATGTGGCGACAGCCACACCTCGGCGCACGGGGCGCTGGGCGCGCTGGCATTCGGCATCGGCACGAGCGAGGTCGAGCATGTGCTGGCGACGCAGACGCTGTGGCTCGCGCCGTCCCGGACGATGGAGGTGCGCGTCGACGGCACGCTGGGCGCGGGGATAACGGCCAAGGACCTGATCCTGCACATCGTCGGCGTGCTCGGCACCGCAGGCGGGACGGGCCATGTCATCGAGTTTCGCGGATCGACGATTGAGGCGCTGTCGATCGAGGGGCGGCTGACGGTCAGCAACATGGCGATCGAAGCGGGCGCGCGCGCCGGCCTGATCGCACCGGACGAGACGACCTTCGCCTATCTGGCGGGCCGGCCGTTGGCGCCGCGAGGCCCCGCCTGGGATGCGGCGGTCGACCAATGGCGAACCCTGCCAACCGATACCGGCGCGCGGTTCGACGCGACCATTTCCGTCGATGCGGCAGAGATCGCGCCAACGGTGACCTGGGGCACCAGTCCCGAGGATGTCGTGCCCATCACCGGCAGCGTGCCCGCGCCGGAAAGCTTCGCCGATCCGGCGAAGCGCGAGGCGGCGGCGAAGAGCCTCGAATATATGGGGCTGAGTGCCGGTACCGCGATGCGCGATGTGGCGGTGCAGAACATCTTCATCGGCAGCTGCACCAACAGCCGCATCGAGGACCTGCGCGCGGCCGCCTCTGTGCTGGAGGGGCGACGCAAGGCGAGCAATGTGCGCTGGGCGATCGTGGTGCCGGGGTCGGGGCTGGTGAAACGCGCGGCCGAGGCGGAGGGGCTGGACCGCATCTTCATCGACGCAGGTTTCGAATGGCGTGAGCCGGGCTGCTCCGCTTGCCTCGGCATGAATCCCGACAAGGTGCCGCCGGGCGAGCGTGCGGCGAGCACCAGCAACCGCAATTTCGTGGGACGCCAGGGGCCCGGCGCGCGCACCCATCTGCTCTCCCCCGCGATGGCGGCGGCGGCGGCGGTAACGGGGCGATTGACCGATGTACGCGAGCTGATGCGGTGACGCCGGTGTCGACCATCTGCGGTACGGCGATCCCCTGGGGGCGGGCGAACGTCGATACCGACGTCATCATCCCCGCGCGGTGGTTGAAGACGGTCGGCCGTCAAGGGCTGGGGGTCGGGGCGTTCGAGACGGTGCGGGCAGCCCCGGACAATATATTCGATGCGCATGGCGGAGCGGCGATCCTGATCGCCGGCGATAATTTCGGGTGCGGATCGAGCCGCGAGCATGCGGCATGGGCGATGCTCGACCTCGGTCTGCGCGCGGTCATCGCGCCATCCTTTTCCGATATCTTCGCGGGCAATGCGTTCAAGAACGGGCTGCTCAGCGTCGTCCTGCCGCAAGCCGCGATCGATCGGCTGATGGCGGTATCGGGCGAGGGGCAGCCGCTGACCATCGATCTGGAAAACCAGGTGGTCACCACGCCCTATCAGGACCGGTTCGCGTTCGAGATCGATCCGTTCCGCAAGATGTGCCTGGTCGAGGGACTGGACGAAGTGGCGTTGACGCTGGCGCAGGACGACCGCATCGCACGCTATGAGAGCGCGCGCGCCGAAGCCCAGCCATGGCTGGTGCCGGGTACGCTCGCGGAGCTCAGGACTGTTGGGAATTGAGGAGCCGCATGATGAAGGCATTGCTGTCGACCGCGACCGGTGGCCCGGACACGCTGGTCCTGGGCGAACTCCCCGCGCCGGCCGCGGAGGCAGGCAGCATCGTCATCGACGTACATGCCTGTGCGATCAATTTCCCCGACACGCTGATCATCGAGGATCGCTACCAGTTCAAGCCGCCGCGCCCGTTTGCGCCCGGCGGCGAGGTCGCGGGCATCGTGGCGGCGGTGGGCGATGGCGTGACGCATCTGGCCGTTGGCGACAGGGTGATCGCGGGCTGCGGCAATGGCGGCCTCGCCGAGCAGGTCGCGGTGCGCGCATCCAACGCCTATCGCCTGCCCGACCGGCATGGTTTCGCCGAGGGATCGGCGCTGCTGATGACCTATGGCACGTCGATCCACGCGCTGGTCGATCGCGGGCGGCTGAAAGCCGGCGAGACGCTGCTGGTGCTGGGCGCGGCCGGCGGCGTCGGCCTGGCCGCGATCGAGATCGGCAAGGCGATGGGCGCGCGGGTGATCGGCGCCGTCTCCAGCGAGGAAAAGGCGGCGCTCGCGCGCGAGGCGGGCGCGGACGACTGCATCGTCTATCCGCACCAGCCGTTCGACAAGGACGCGTCGAAGGCACTGGCGGAGATGTTCAAGGCAGCGGTGGGGCCGAGCGGCGCGGACGTGATCTACGACGCGGTCGGCGGCGATTATGCCGAACCGGCGCTGCGATCGATCGCGTGGGAGGGGCGCTATCTGGTGGTGGGTTTCCCCGCCGGCATTCCGCGCCTGCCGCTCAACCTGACGCTGCTGAAAAGCTGCGACGTGTGCGGCGTGTTCTGGGGAGCGTTCACGATGCGCGAGCCGGAAAAGAACCGCGCGCATATCGCGCAGTTGTTCGCATGGTGGGACGAGGGCAGGATCGCGCCGCGCGTGACCGGCACCTATAGCCTCGAACGCGGCGGCGAGGCGATCGCCGCGCTGGGGGACCGGCGCGCGTCGGGCAAGCTGGTGGTGACGATAAGGGACTGACGGCTAGTAGCCGTGCCACGTCACCACTTCGTCCAGTGGCGCACGGTCCACCGGGAAGCGGTTGACCGGGGCCGCGGGGTCGCGCCAGCCGATGGCAAGCCCTGAATAGAGGATCGAGCCGTCGTCGATGCCGAGGCAGGCCCGCACGGTCTTGCCATAGACCGACCACGCTTCCTGCGGACAGCTGTCGAGTCCCGCCTCGCGGAGCAGCAGCATCACCGATTGCAGCCAGATGCCCATGTCGGCCCACTGCGGTGGTCCCATGTAGCGCGGGCAATGGACGAACAGGACCACCGGCGCACCGAAGCCGGAGAAGTTGAGCGCCATTGCGGCATTGCGCGCGTCGCGATCCTCGCGCGCGATGCCCATCGCGCCGTACATCGCATGCGCGACGCCGCTGCGGCGGGCCAGGTGATGCGGCGCTAGTTCCGCCGGGTAGATCACATATTCGGGCTGCAGGCCCGCCATGCCCATCGCCTGGCGTTCACCCACCGCGGCGATGAGCGCGGCGAGCGCATCCCCCGTCACGACACTTGCATGCCAGGGCTGGACGTTGCCCCCCGAGGGCGCACGCTGCGCGGTTTCGAGGATTTGGGCGAGCAACGCCCGATCGGGAACATCCGCCAGAAAGGCGCGGATCGACCGGCGGGTGATCATCGCCTCGGTGATGGTCGCGGCGGGCGGGCAACGGTTCATGCGGAAACCTCATATTTGTCGGCGCGGCGTTTGCCGAACAGAAGGTCGCGCTCCATTCGCGCGCGCGCCTGCGCATAATAAGCGTCGAGGAAGGCGCGCCCGTCCCATGGCGCGTCGCGACCGATCTTTCCGGCGATCGTATCCGCGACCGCGGCGATGGCGCGCGCGTCGCCGGCCCGCAAGACGCGCTCGAGTTCCTGCAATTCGAAGACACCATAGACGCCGAGGTCCGCCGGAGAGAACAGGAGTGCGCCGGCGGCCGGCGAGCGCGTGGCCAGATCGGCCGCCATGGCGGCGCGGCGGGCGATGACGACCCATGTTCCGCCGATCAGATCGCCCAGCCGCATGCGATCCCGATTGAACAGCAGGAAGAACCCCATCCCGGCGGTCCACAGGAGGCCGAAGGCGACCATCCAGCCGTTCACCGTCTCGTCGCCCGCACCACCGGCGAGGAAGGCGATGGGCAGGAAGATCTCCATTTCGCGCACCAGGTTGCGCGCGACCACCGAAGCGACGGTCAGCCGCCCCCCGTCGCGCGCGACCACGCGGATACCGACGATGCGTTTGCCCGGCGTCGCCGCGCGGGGTCCGAGTTCGAAGAGGATGAACCAGAAATTGCGCAGCAGGAAGAAGCCCAGCAGCCAGACGATCGCCGCCGCATCGAGCCGCCCCGATCCGGTCCCTGCGAACCACAGGAAGAAGGTGGCGGCCAGCAGGATCACGACCATGAAGAACAGGTCGAGGAGGAGGGCGCCGAGTCGAAGGCTGGCGCTGGCGATGCGCAGTTCGAGGTCGACGCCCTCCGGTGTTTCGAACCGTCGCGTCTTGGCGCGACGTGCCGCGCTGCGCTGTGCCGCCAAGTGCGCCGCGCTCCTGGTTGGTGGCAGGTTCACGCGCGTCTGGCCCGTGGCCGATAGAAATAGAGGAGCCAGAAGGCGAGCATGGTGCCGCCGACAGCGAAGCGCAGCGGCAGCGAGGTCACAAGCTGCCGCGCGAACCCTTCCAGCAGGCCCGCGACGAGCAGCATCAGGATGACGCCGAGCATCGCCGCGCCCGAATCCTTGCCCGCCTGCGCCGCCGCCCACAGCCGGCCGTGCGGACCCGGAAAGGCAAAGGCGGTGCCGATCCGGAGGCCGCAGGCGCCCGACAGGATCGCGGCGAACAATTCGGTCGTGCCATGGATCGACAGCCAGGCGATGAAATCGATGCCTAGGCCTGCGTCCCAGAACACCGACAGCATCGCGCCCAGCGGTATCCCCTGATAGAATTCGAGCATCATCGTCGGCACGCCGAAAGCAAAGCCAAGCGCGAAGGAGGTGATCGAAACCTGGCTGTTGTGGGTGAACAGATAGGTCGCGAAGATATGCAGGCCGCCGCCGTTCGGCGTGCCGTAGATGGTTTCGCGCAAGGCCGCGGCGCTGGCACCGGGCACGCGCCCGCCGGCGAGGTCGCCGGGCACGAGCGCGGCGAACCACGCCGGGTCGCTGGCGACGAGCGACCAGGAGGTGGCGACGCCCAGCGCCAGCAAGGCGGCGATGAACAGCGTTTCGCGCCACAGGCCGGCGACGGCATCCGGCCAGCCGCGCGCGAAGAAGTGCCGCAGCCGCTGCAGGCGTGATTCACGCACGCCATAGAGCAGGAAATAGCCGCGCATCGCCAGGCCTTCGAGATAGTCGATCAAGGCCGCGTCGAGGCTGGTCGCGCGGGCGATGGAAAGCGAGGACAGGATGGCGCGGTAGCTGCGCGGAAGCGCGATGAGATCCTCGTCGGATAGCCTGGCGAGCGATCCGCGCTCGAGCCTCGACACCAGCCCCTCGAAGGCCTGCCACCCCGCCTCGCGCTCACGCCGGAAAGCGGCGGTCGAGTAGCCGACGCCAGGAGCGACTGGAACCGCCATCAGATGCGCCCCCGCCGTTTGATACGGATATAGCTGTCGAGCAGTGCCGAGGAGAGGCCGGCGGCAGGCGCCTCTACGATCAGCACACCCATGCGCCGCAGCCGGGCAAGGACGACGCGGCGATCACGCAACAGGTCGGCGGCGATGGTCGCGCCGGTCATCGCGTCGGCATCCTCTGGCGGGTGCGCGGCGATCCGCTCGAGCTCGCTGTCGGCGGTGACGACGAACAGCAGCAGATGCTTGGCGGTCAGCCGTTCGGCCGCGCGCAGCATGAGTTCGGCGCCGGCGGCATCGGCGAATTCGGTGAAAACGACGATCAGCGCGCGGCGTTTCAGCGCGGCACCGACCTGTGCGAGACCGAGCGTGAAATTGCTGTCGTCGCTGCTATAGTCGATCTCGGCCGCCGCGCGGCGCAGCGCAGCGAAGTCGCCGAGGCGACTGTATTCGCGCGGATCGACGCGGGCGCCGGCGGCGAAGCTTGCCAGGCTGACGCGGTCTTCGAGGCGGAGCGCGACATAGCCGAGCGTCAACGCGGCGGAGACGGCGCGGTCGAGGCGCGGTTCGTGCAGGCCGTCCGCGCCGACCACCGGCTCGGACATCATGCGTCCGGCGTCGATGACGAGCATGATGCGGTTGTCGCGCTCGGTCTCATATTGTTTGGCGAGCAGGTCGGTGTGCCGCGCCGACTGTTTCCAGTCGATCGCGCGGCGATCCAGCCCGGGCATGAAGCGCACGAGTGACTCGAATTCACTGCCCTCGCCCAGCCGCGCGTTGAGCCGCTGTCCGATCTGCGCGTCGCGCGCGAACAGCCGCACGCCGTCCTCACGCACCGCGCGAATCGACGGCGCGACGACGATGCGCGTGCCGAGCGGTACGCGTTTCTGCTTGCGGGCGAGGCCCAAAGGCCCCGTCCAGCCGATCCAGGCGGCGGCGATGCCCGCGAGGCCGCGGCGCAGCGCGGTGAGGGTCAGATCGGCACGCAAGCCGTCGCTGGCGGGCACAAGCGTGGCGTCGATGCGGCCGGTGCGGGACAGGCGCTGATCCACCGCAAGCGAGAGGCGTGGGCTGTGCGGACCGGCGCCGCGCCGCGCGACCGTGGCGGTCACGGGAAAGGGTTCACCGACGCCCACGGCCTGCGGCGCGGTGAGCGCCAGCCGCGCCGATCCGAGCGGGCTGCCGATCAGCGCATCGATAGCAATCAGCGCGAGGCAGAAGCCGACCCAGGCGGCCGCCGCGAACCACAGATCGGGCCGGTACAGGCCAAGCAGGAGCGCCGCCGGCGCGGCGATGCCCACCAGCGCGATCGCGCGCGGCGTGGGGGCGATCATCGCGGCGCGGGGACCGCGGCGATCAGCCCGGCAACGATGTCGTCGATCCGGCGCCCGTCGATCTCCGCCGACGCGGACAACAAGAGCCTGTGCCGCAGAAGATCGGGCGCCAGCCCCTGCACGTCGTCGGGCACGACATAATCGCGGCCCTGCAACGCGGCCTGCGCAGCGGCGGCGCGCGCCAGCAATGCCCCGGCGCGCGGGCTCGCCCCGCTGGCGAGATCGGGCGATTCGCGGGTCGCACGGACCAGCGCGACAATATAGGTGGCAATGTCCGGCACCATGGTGACGCCGGCGACCGCGATTGTCGCCGCCGCCAGCGTATCGCGGCCCGCCACCGCGGCGACGCCCATTGCCGCCGGATCGATGCGCGTGAACAGGCTGCCGTGCGCGGCGACGATATGCTCTTCCTCGTCGACGCTCGGGTAATCGACCGACAGTTTGAAGAGGAAGCGATCCAGCTGCGCCTCCGGCAGCGGGTAGACGCCCTGGCTTTCGATCGGATTTTGCGTCGCGACCACGGTGAAGTGCGGGCTGAGCGCGTGCGTTTCCCCATCGAGCGTGACGCGGCGTTCCTGCATGGCCTGGAGGAGCGCGGCCTGTGTCTTGGGGGGCGTGCGGTTGATCTCGTCCGCCAGCAGCACTTCGGTGAAGACCGGTCCGCGCGTCAGCGTGAAGGCCGAGGTCTGGAAATTGAACAGATTGGAGCCGAGGATGTCGCCGGGCATCAGGTCGGGCGTGAACTGGATGCGGCCGAAATCGAGGCCGGTGGCAGCGGCGAAGGCGCCCGCCAGCAAGGTCTTGGCCGTGCCCGGTGGCCCTTCGAGCAGCACGTGCCCGCCTGCCAGCAGCGCGACGACCAGCCGGTCGACGACGCGGGATTGCCCGACCACCGCCTTGCCGATCTCCCCGGCGATAGCCGCGCCGAGCGCCTGGACGTCATCAACCGTCACGCAAGATTTCCTTTCGCCACCGGCCGAGCGCCTGCGCGCCGGCCACCATTTGCTGCTCGCCCTGCGCGGTTTCGAGCGCGCGCGCCAGCTGAGAGAAACGCCGGCCCTGGCTATCGGGGAAGCGATCGAGCCAGCGGTCCAGCGCATCGCCGGCAAGCCCCGCCGGAGCGTGCAGGCGATGCGCCGCGGCGTCGCGCACCAGCGCTGCATAGCGCGGCGCGAAGCCTGCGACGCGGCGCGCCTGACTGATGAGGAGCGCGGTGCTGGCGACCAGCGCCGCCTTGCCACGCGCCACGGCCCGCTCCTCGCGCCAGGCCGGGCCGAAGCGAACGAAACCCTGCCACAGCGCCAGCAGGGCGGCGGCGAGCAGACATAGCGTCAACCCGACGAAGGGCGGCGTGACGACGAGCCGCAGGAGCGACCGCCCGCCCACGCCAAGCCCGTTGAGCGTGACGTCGAAGGCGATGCGCGAGCCGGGCGGGGCCGCTGCCTGCAGGATGCGCAGCGCGGCGGTGGCGCGCGCAGGGTCAGCCAGCGCGCTGTTGTTGAGCAGGTCGGGGTCGGACAATATGGCGATATCGGCAAGCGCAGCCGGGGTCGCCATCACGGTCGCGTCGCCGAGCGTGGCGGTGGGCGCGATGCCGCTGCCGCCGATCGATTGCAGGGCCGCGGGCATCGCCAGCGCGATGCGGCGACCGTCGGGAAGGCTGAGCGTGGCGCGCTGGCCTTGCGCTGCGCCGCTTTCGCGGATGGAGAGATCCATTCGCCAGGCCGTTTGCGGAACGACGCCGCCGGGATCGCCTATGCGCCCGTTGCTGTGGACCCAGCCGGGGCGCAAGGGGTCCGCGCTGGTCACATGCTTGGGCAGGACGAGGAGGACGCGGCCCCGATAGCCGTCGATCGCGGCGGCGACCTTCTCGGGATCGGCGTCGAGGGGCGGAGTGAGGACAAGAAGGCCGATCGGTCGATCGAACCCGCCCTGCCCGCCCGTGCGGCGAAGCACTTCCACGTTCAGGCCGGCGTCGCGGGCGATGGTGTAGAGACCGGAGAAGCCCGTCGCGGAGCGGGAGAGCGCGTGCGTGCCGCCATCGCGCCCGGAGACGAGATCGGGGGCGAAGGCACTGAGCAGCCAATAGCCGACGAAACCGATGATGCCCGCCGCGATGAGCGCGCCGATCACGCGCGGGTCGAAGGCGTTGCGTGGCTCCGCGCTCATAGCGATGCGCCGCGCCAGTGCGGGCCGAAGGCGAAGCGTTCGTAGGCGGCGCGCACCGCCTGCCAGTCGGCGAGGTCGAGCAGCCGCTGCGCCCAGTGGCCGCGCTCCACGGCATCGACGATGCCGCGCAGCGCAGAGCGGGCGGCGTCGGGCAGCGCATCGGCGGCGGCGATGGTGCGCGCGGTCTGCGCGGGCGCTAGGAGGCCCGGACGGTGGCGGGCCAGATCCTCGATGCTGCGGCCCAGCACCAGGTGCGCGGCCTCGGCATATCGGCCGGCCGCGGCGAGTGCGTCGGCCTCGCTGAGGAGATCGCGCGAGGCGGCGGCGTCGGGTTGCCAGCCGCGGGCCTCGCCGTCCTCGACGCGGCGCGCGCGGCGCAGCCAGCGGTCGACCAATTCGCGCACCGAGGGGACCGCCAGGTAGAGGATCAGGAGGAGCAAAAGCCCGACGAGCAGGTAAGCCAGCCCCGTGACCCAGGCGTTGCCGCCGCCCGCGAGCCAGCGGATGAGATCGACCAGCCATTCCGGCGGAGGCGGCTCCTGTGGCGGCGGCGTGAAGGCGACCTGGGTCTTGCCCTCCGCCCGGATGCGCGCGAGGCTGGCGGCGACGCCCGGGTCGACCGCCGCCTGCGCTAGGATGCCGAGCCCCGTCATGCCCCGCTGATGCCCGCGCGTGTCGGCGATGGCAAGCGGCGGAACGCGCCCCTTCTCGCTCCTATTCGGCGGCGATGGCCAGCTGCCCAAGCTGGGGACCGCGGATGACGGTGCCCGGGAGCGGCCCCTGCATCACGCCGTCGCGGAAGGTGACCGCGCCCGACTTGATCGTCGCGACATAGCCGTCGGCGCGCTGCAGCAGCCGTTTCCCGCCCGCGGGCAGATCGAAGGCGAGCCAGGGCTTGCCAAGCGTCAGCCGGTCGAGGTCGATGACGTTGAGGTCGGCGAGCATGCCGGGCGCGAGGAGGCCGCGGTCGGCAAGACCGTAGAGCAGCGCCGTATCGCGGCACTGGCGCTTGATCGCCTGTTCCAGCGGGATGCGGCCGCGCGCGCGGTTCCGCACCCAATGCTGCAGCATGAAGGTGGGCGAGGCGGCGTCGCAGATGGTGCCGCAATGCGCGCCGCCGTCGGACAGCGAATTGACCGTGTCGTCGGCGTGCTGGAGATCCATGAGGAAATCGAGATTGCCGTCGGCATAGTTGAGTATCGGAAAATAGATGAAGCCGCGGCCGTCGTCGGCCATCAGGAGGTCATAGGCATATTCGGCGCCGGAGACGCCCGCCGCGGCGGCGCGCGCGGCGATGCTGTCGGTGCTTTCCGGTTCGTAGTCGAAGCGATCGTCCATCTCGAACTGCAGGCCCCAGCCGAGCGCGACCGCGTGCAGCAGCTCCGCCACGTCGCTGTCGGGAAAGACATTGTCCTCGCCGATCATGCGCGCACGGAAGGCCGGATCGCGCAGGTGCGCCAGCTGCTGCGGCCAGGGCAGGCCCTCGATGTCGGCCCAGGCGGGCTTGAAGCGGAAGGGGTGGACCGTGCCCTGCCAGGCCATGACGATGCCGGTGCCGCGCAGCGCGATCTGCGCGACGATGTTGGCGCCGTTCCGGTTCTCGGCGCGCATCGCCGCGATCTGTTCGTCTAGCGTCATTTCCTTGGCGATGGATTGGAGCGCGGCGAAGGTTACGGGGAGGCCGGTTTCGCGGCTGAGCGCGCCCATCCAGCCGAATTCGTCCCAGTCGCGCCGCATGTCGCTCGCCATCTCGAACACGCCATAGCCGACGCGGCCCATGGCGCGGCCGATGCCGATCAGCTCCTCCCTGGTCGCGGTGGTGCCGGGCACGAGCTCGCCGTCGACCGATTTGTGCAGCACCGTGCGGCTGGTGGAGAAGCCGAGCGCGCCGGCGCGGATCCCCTCCTCGACAATCCCCGACATCGCCGCGATATCCGCCTCGGTCGGCACGGCGCCGGGACGCTCACGATCGCCCAGCACATAGGCGCGCACCGCGCCGTGGGGGACGTGGGTGCCGATATCGACGGTGCGCGGCAGCCGCTCGAGCGCATCGAGATATTCGGGGAACGTCTCCCAGTCCCAGGTCATGCCCTCGGCCAGCGCGGTCCCGGGAATGTCCTCCACCCCCTCCATCAGGCCGATCAGCCACTCATGCTTGTCGGGCCGCGCCGGCGCGAAGCCGACGCCGCAATTGCCCATGACGACGGTGGTGACGCCGTGCCAGCTGGATGGCGCCATTTCCGCGTCCCAGGTCGCCTGCCCGTCGTAATGGGTATGGATGTCGACGAAGCCGGGGGCGACGACCAGGCCGGTGGCGTCGATCTCCTCCCGCCCGCTCCCCCGCACCGTGCCGACGATGCTGATGGTGCGGCCGTCGATGGCGACGTCGCCCACGAACGGTGCGCCGCCGTTGCCGTCGACGATGGTGCCGCCGCGGATGACGAGATCATGGTCCATGTGCGTCTCTCCCGATGAGACGCGCATCAAACCTCAAAACAAGTGGCATTGCCAGTGCCAAACTTCACCCCAGGGTCACAGATGCATCATTGTTGCGAAGGGGCGGGCGGCATGGCCTGGCGCGCGCCGATCGAGCCCCTGGCGGCGCGGAACGATGTGGGAAAACGGGACGTTGCGTGCACGGAGCAGTGGTGGCACCATGCACCACGGACCGCGGGCGGGCGGCACGAACAGGGAGACGGACGATGCGGGCACCGATCGGGTTGATGGCGCTGCTGCTAGCGGGTTGCGCCACCGCGCCGACGCTGGAGCAGCAGCGGACGGCGGCGGACTATGCGAGTGTGCTCGCCGATCCCGCGCGCCCCGCGGCGGAGCGCGAGCGCGATGCAGCCCGCAAGCCTGCCGAGCTGCTGGCGTTCGCGGGTGTCGAGCGCGGCATGAAGGTCGGCGACTGGGTGATGGGCGGTGGCTACATGACGCGGCTGCTCTCCGCCGCGGTGGGGCCGCAGGGCCGCGTCTATGCGTTTCAGCCGGCGGAATTCATCGCCTATCGCAGCCAATATGGCGACGACCAGCGTACGGTCGATGCGGCATACGAGAATGTGGTCGCGGTGGGCGGTCCCTTCGCCGCACCGGCCTTTCCCGAGCCGCTAGACATGATCGTCACGGTGCAGAATTTCCACGACCTGTATCTGGCGCCCTTTCCGCAGGGGACGGGCCCGCGCGGCGCCGCGGCGCTGTTCGCCGCGCTGAAGCCCGGCGGCACGCTGGTGCTGGTCGATCACAGCGCGCTCGCGGGCACCGGCACGCGCGACAGCGACCGCCTGCACCGCATCGACCGCGAACATGTGCTGGCGACGATGGACGCCGCGGGCTTCGTGCTCGACGGCGAGAGCAACCTCTACGCGCGCCCGGCGGACCCGCGGACGGCGAATGTGTTCGATGCGGGAATCCGGGGGCAGACGGACCAGTTCACGCTGCGGTTTCGGAAGCCGGGGCCGGAAGGGTCGGGGTATCGGCCGTAACGCAAGTCTTTCTGAGCAGTGCCCCGGCGTAGGCCGGGGCCCATCACCGAACGTGGCCGTCAACACCGTCGGCTGCGTAAATGGAAAGGCCCGGAGATGGACCCCGCCTTTCGCCGGGGTACATGTTATAAGCGGACCTCAGTAGCAGCAACGCCGCACGGCGTGCAGGTGGCTGCAAATTCCATAACGTCAGCCAGCGAGTCTGCTGGATGAGCGGTAGTCAGTAAAAAACGGCCCTTAATTGTGCCGTCTCCGACCACTATCCAATCGATCGTTTCTTCAAGCTCCTCCGCCCCCGGCCCCATCACGGCCAGAAGGGATGCTCGTTCCTCAAGACACCGCTCAACAAATGGTCCGAGCCGAGCCTCGTCGGAGATCGGACAATGCAGAATGATCTTCGAGCCAAGGCTCATGCCGAAAACATTCCTCGCCGCGGCCCCAGATACCCGAACAGATACGCCCCTACCTTGCGCATCTGTATCTCCTCCGCGCCTTCGGTGATGCGGTAGCGGCGGT
>CBDUBN010000045.1:0-16204 GCA_965365395.1 uncultured Sphingomonas sp. | reverse complement strand
GCCTAGATGGCGAGGCACGTCTCTCCCGCGACGCGCAGCCGGTTGCACAGGGTACGCGCCGCGCTCGCGCCGCCCGCCGCGGCGCGCAGCCGGTAGACGGTGCGCCCGCCGACCTCGGCCGGCACGATCGACCGGTTGACCGGGCCCAGCCATTCGAAGCGTGTCTTCAGGCTGTCCCACGCGCGCGATGCCGCCGCCTCGCTGGCGAACGCGCCGAGCTGGACCATGCCGCTGCCGCTCGCCACGGCAGTCGGCGCCGGCGCAACGGACGCGGACGCCGCCGCTGCCGCCCCCGCTTTCGTGGCTGGCGGGCGCCCACCGGCGGCCGGCGGCGCGACCGGCGCCTCGGGCAGGCGGCTCGCATCGATCGTCGAACTGGTCTGCTGGCCTTCCGCCGCCGCCACGGCGATGGTGCCGTCGCCGCTGAACCGGCCGGGCTCCGCCTTTGGCGCGACCTTGTACGGCCCCTCGGGCGCGGCGATCAGCTCGCCGCGGCCGCCCGCGGCATTGTTCTGCCACCACCACAGGCCGCCGACGACCGCGCCGATCAGGACCAGCCCGGCGACGACCAGGCCGATCAGCCGCGCGGTCATATTCTCCGGCTGGGCGGTCTCCTCCACCGGTTCCAGCCACGGCAGCCGTTCCTCCGGCTCGAAGCCCAGACCCATCCCCCCCGCTTCGGCCATCAGCGCATCTCCTCGACCGGCTCGACCCCCATGATCGCCAGTCCGTTGCGGATGACTTGCCCGATCGCGCGGCTCAAGAAAAGCCTCGCCGCGGTGGTCGCGGGATCGTGCGGCTGCACCGCGCGCCGTGCGGGGTCGTCGCTGCCCAGGTTCCACCAGCCGTGGAAGGCGGCGGCGAGATCGCCGAGGTAGAAGGCGATGCGGTGCGGCTCGCGCGCGTTCGCCGCCGCCTCGATCACCCGGGGGAACGTCGCGGCGAGCTTCGCCAGCGCCAGATCGTCCGCCCCCAGCAGCGTCAGGTCGACCGCATCGTCCGCGACCATCGGCATCCCCGCATCGGCCGCGCGGCGCGCCAGGCTGTGAATACGCGCGTGCGCATATTGCACGTAGAACACCGGATTGTCCTTCGACGCCTCGACCACATGGGCGAAGTCGAAATCCATCTGCGCGTCGGCCTTGCGCGTCAGCATGGTGAAGCGCACGACATCCTTGCCGACCTCCTCCACCACGTCGGCTAGCGTCACGAAATTGCCCGACCGCTTGGACATCTTCACCGGCTCGCCGGCGCGCATCAGCCGCACCATCTGGACGAGCTTCACGTCGAACCGCGTGCGCCCGTCGGTCAGCGCGGCGACCGCGGCCTGGATGCGCTTGACCGTTCCGGCATGGTCCGCGCCCCAGATGTCGATCAGCGCGTCGGCGCGCTTGGCCTTCTCGTGATGATAGGCAAGGTCGGCGCCGAAATAGGTCCAGCTGCCATCGCTCTTGCGGATCGGCCGGTCGGTGTCGTCGCCGAAGCGGGTCGAGCGGAAGAGCGGCAGCACCACCGGCTCCCAGTCGTCCGGCGTCTCGCCCTTGGGCGCCTCCAGCACGCCGTCGTAGACGAGGTCGCGCGCGCGCAGCCAGGCTTCCGCCCCCTCGGGCAGCCGCGCCGCCTGCAGCTCGGCCTCGCTCGAGAACAGGTCGTGGTGGATGCCCAGCAGCGCGAGGTCGGCGCGGATGAGATCGAGCATCCGCGCGACGGCAAAGCGGCGGAACTCGGCCAGCCACTCAGCCTCGGGCGCGTCGGCGTAGCGGTCGCCATATTCGCGCGCCAGCGCCTCGCCCACCGGCACCAGATAATCGCCGGGGTACAGCCCCTCGGGGATCGCGCCGATGTTCTCGCCCAGCGCCTCGCGGTAGCGCAAGTGCGCGGAGCGGGCGAGCGTATCGACCTGCGACCCCGCGTCGTTGACGTAATATTCGCGCGTCACGCTGTGTCCGACGCAGGTCAGCAGGTTGGCGAGCGCGTCGCCCACCACCGCGCCCCGGCAATGGCCCATGTGCATCGGCCCGGTGGGGTTGGCGGAGACATATTCGATGTTGACGCAGGCGCCCGCCCCACTGTCCGACCGGCCATAGTCCGCGCCCGCCGCCGCGATCGCGCGCAGCTCGCGCGCCCACGCCGCATCGCTCAGCGAAAGGTTGATGAACCCTGGCCCGGCGATGCTCGCGGCGACGACATCGCCATGCGCCGTCAGCGGCGGCAGCAGCGCCTCGGCCAGCGCGCGCGGGTTGGTCCCCGCGGGCTTGGCCAGCACCATCGCCGCGTTGGTCGCCATGTCGCCATGGCTAGCATCGCGCGGCGGCTCGAGCGTGATCGCGCCGCGCGGCAGGCCCGCCGGGATGGTGCCGGCGGCCTCCAGTGCGTCGAGCGCCGCGCCCAGTGCGGCCGCCATCGTCGTGTAAATGCTCATCGGTCGTTCCGATCATCGCTCCGCGCAGGCGGAGCCGAACGCGACGCGCCGTCAGCGCGTCACATTATACTGCAGCTGGTCCTGCGTCAGCTGAAAGCCCAGCAGCAGCTCGAACGTCGCGCGGGCGACCGCGGCGCGCACCTCGGGCTCGGTCAGCGGGTCGACCGCCGCATCCTCCTGCCCCGCGCGTCGTCGGCGGGTGATGCGCTCGCGGATGTCGTCGGGCAACGTCACCGCCGCGCGGTCGACATAGGCGCCGGCGGTGCCGCTGGCGGTCGCGCGCGTCGCGCCCGCGTCGAAGCGCACGGTGACCTGGTTCTGGTCCTTGGCGACGACCGCGGTGCCGCCCTGCACTACCGCGCTGTAATAGGGCAGCACCACCTCGCGCGCCGGCCCCGCGTCGCGGCGCGTGGCCACGACATCGAAGGTCGAGCCGACATAGACGCGCGCATCGGCGTCGTTGCAGCTGGTGCGCAGGTTGGTGATGGTCGCGACGACATCGATCGCGGCGGCATCGCGGCTGGTGGCGGGATCGAACAGCGTCACGTCGCCGGTGTGGGTCGGGATGCCGACCGCCGGGCACAGCGTGCGCGACGCGGTGATGCCGACCCCGGCGCTCACGTCGATCTCGTTGTCGCGCGCGCACGCGCCCAGTCCCAGCCCCGCGACGGCCAGGCCGAACACGGCGAAACGAGCGGGGGTCGGGCGGGCTATCGGCATGCGGGGGGCGACCTTCCTTGCGGGCACGGGCCTTGTCGGCAACAGGCTGGCCCGCCTCTTATCCGCGCGCCTGCCGCCACGCAACCGCCGCGCCGGACGGGTGGGGCGGCGCAGCGCTGCTTGCCCGGACGCCGCATCGGCCATAGAAAGCGGGCCATGCCTTCTCCCGCCCAGCCGTCCGCGCCCGCCCTGCCGCCCTTGCGCCTGCTCGTCGCCGCGCCGCGCGGCTTCTGCGCCGGGGTCGACCGCGCCATCCGCATCGTCGAACTCGCGCTCGAACGCTATGGCGCGCCCGTCTATGTCCGGCACGAGATCGTGCATAACAAGTTCGTGGTCGATGCGCTGCGCGACCAGGGCGCCGTCTTCGTCGAGGAACTCGACGAGGTTCCCGATGGCGTGCCGGTGGTATTCAGCGCGCACGGCGTGCCCAAGGCGGTGCCCGCCAAGGCGGCGGAACGCGGCCTCGATTTCCTCGACGCTACCTGCCCGCTGGTCAGCAAGGTGCATCGCCAGGCGGAGCGCGCCCATGAAAGCGGCCGACACATACTGTTCATCGGCCACCGCAACCATCCGGAGGTCGTCGGCACGTTCGGCCAGCTGCCCGAAGGCGCGATGACCCTCATCGAGACGGTGCGCGACGTCGCGCGCCTGCCCGCGCCCGCCGACCCCGACCGGCTCGCCTTCCTGACGCAGACCACCCTGTCGGTCGACGACACGGCGGAGATCGTCGCCGCGCTGCAGGCGCGCTTCCCCACGATCGTCGCGCCCAAGGGCGAGGATATCTGCTACGCGACGTCCAACCGGCAGGAGGCGGTGAAGGCGATGGCGCCCCGCTGCCAGCTCGTGCTGGTGATCGGCGCGACCAACAGCTCCAACTCGCTGCGGCTGGCGGAGGTCGCGCAGCGCATGGGCACGCGCTCGCACCTCATCCAGCGCGCGGGCGAGATCGACTGGCGCTGGTTCGACGGGGTGACGACCGTCGGCCTCACCGCCGGCGCGTCGGCGCCCGAGCTGCTGGTGCGCGAGGTCGTCGACCTGCTCGCCACCCGCTATGCGGTGGACGAACAGCCCGTGGTCACCGCGGTCGAGGACATGGTCTTCAAGCTGCCGCGCGGCCTCGAAACGCAGGCCGCCTGATCGCGCGGCCAGGCAGGGGGATCGGCGCCGGATGGCGGTCTACACGCATGTCGGTGCCGAAGATATCGCCGCCTTCGTCGAGGGCTATGGCGTCGGCGCGCTCGTCAGCGCCAAGGGCATCGCCGAGGGCGTCGAGAACAGCAATTACCTCGTCGATACGACCCGCGGCCGCTTCATCCTGACGCTCTATGAAAAGCGGGTCGACGCCGGCGACCTGCCCTTCTTCGTGGCGCTGATCGATCATCTGGCGGCCCGCGGCTCGCCGGTCCCGCGCATCCTGGCCGACCGGTCGGGCACCCACGTCGCCACGCTCGCCGGTCGCCCCGCCTGCCTGATCGAGTTCCTGCCCGGCCTGTCGGTCAGCCGTCCCACACCTGCGCAAGCCCGCGCCGCGGGCGCGGCGCTGGCGACCCTGCACGAAAATGTCGCCGATTTCGCGGGCGGGCCGGACAATGCGCTGTCGCTGGCCGGCTGGGAGGCGCTGGCGGCGCGCCTCGGCGATCGGCTCGACGGCGTCAGCCCCGGCTTCGGCGACGACGTGCGCGCGGAGCTCGCCTATCTGCGCGCGCGCTGGCCGGACGCGCTGCCGCGCTCGGTCATCCACGCCGACATGTTCCCCGACAACGTCCTGTTGATCGGCGATCGGGTGGGCGGGATCATCGACTTCTACTTCGCCTGCCGCGACTTCACCGCCTACGACCTTGCGGTCACCCATGGCGCCTGGTGCTTCGATCCCGATGGGTCGCGCTATTTCCCCGAACGCGGCGCCGCGCTGGGCGCGGGCTATCGTTCGGCGCGCACCCTCGGCGCGGACGAACGCGACGCGCTGCCCGTCCTCGCACGCGGCGCGGCCTTGCGCTTCCTGCTCACCCGCGCGCTCGACTGGCTCGAAACGCCTCCGGATGCGCTGGTGCGGCGCAAGGATCCGCTCGCCTATCGGCGCCGGCTCGAATTCTATCGCACAGCCACGCCCGCGGACCTGCTCGGCGAATGAACGACGCGTTGCCGACCGTCGTCGTCGCCACCGATGGCGCGTGCAAGGGCAACCCCGGCCCTGGCGGCTGGGGCGCGCTGCTGCGCTTCGGCGCGCAGGAGCGCGAACTGTCGGGCTCCGAAAACCCCAGCACCAACAACCGCATGGAACTCATGGCGGCGATCGTCGCGCTGGAGACGCTGACCCGCCCGTGCAACGTCATCCTCTCGACCGACAGCGTCTATGTGCGCGACGGCATCACCAAATGGATTCACGGCTGGAAACGCAACGGCTGGCGGACCGCGGCGAAGAAACCCGTGGCCAACGCCGAACTGTGGCAGCGGCTTGAAACGGCGGCGGCGCGGCACCGCATCGACTGGCGCTGGGTGAAGGGCCACGCCGGCGACGCCGACAACGAACGCGCCGACCGCCTGGCGAGCGATGCGGCGACGGCGGCGGGGCGGAGATAAGCCCCTCCCCTCCTGGGGAGGGGTCGGGGTGGGGGCGATAACCCACCCCGCTACGGCACATTTGCAAAAGCCGTAAGGTAGCGCGCTAGGCCGCGAACCGCTCCGGCCGGTACATTGCGGGATCGATGTGCGCGACGCTGGCGTCCGGCGCATGGCCCAGCAGCAGCGCGGCAGCGATCCTCGCGGCGGCGGGGGCGGTCTGGATTCCGAAGCCGCCCTGCCCTGCGCACCAGAAGAAACCGGGCGTATCGGCCGCGAAACCGTAAACCGGCCGGCGGTCGGGGGCGAAACTGCGCAGGCCCGCCCAGCGGCGCTCGACCGCGGCCACGCGCCAGTCCACGACATGTTCGAACCGGTCGATGGCGATGGCGACGTCCAGCTCGTCCGGCGCGACATCGCCCGGCTCGACCGCGGTCTCGTCATGCGGGCTGAGCCACACCCGCCCACCCGGCTCCGGCTTGAAATAGAAGCTCGCGTCCAGGCTGGCCACGTGCGGCGTGCTCTCCGGCGCGGGCGGGTCGGTGCGCAACTGTACCAGCGTGCGCTGATAGGGGGTGATACCGATGGGCCGGGCGCCGCACGCCCGCGCCACGCCGTCCGCCCAGGCCCCCGCCGCATTGACCAGGGTGCCGCAGCGATAGGCGCCCGCGCTCGTCGTCACCTCCCAGTCGCCGTCGCTGCGCCGCGCCTCGATCAGCGCCGCGCGCGTCACGAACTGCGCGCCGCCGCGCTTCGCCGCGCCGATGCAGCGCGCGTGCAGGCCGGCAACGTCGATATAGGCGCAGGTCGGCTCGCGCACCCCCAGCACCCATTCGTCGCGCAGGCCCGGGATGTAGAGCGACGGATCGACGACCTCGAGCGCGATGCCGCTGCCCGCGAAGGATTCGAGGAACGCGTCCATCCGTCCCCGATGTTCCGCGCGGCCGATCTGCAGCGCGCCCAGCGGCTGGAGAAAATCGGCGAGCGCGTCGCCCGATGCGCTGGTGAGCGGCTGGATCGCCGGCCCGCCGTAGGTCTCGCTCCAGAAGGCGGCGGACCGGCCGGTGGAATGATAGCCCGGCTGATCCTCCATCTCGAGCACCAGCACGCTCGCATGCGGCGCGATCTCCGCCGCCAGGCTCGCGCCGGCGATGCCCCCACCGACGATGACCACATCATGGCGCTTCATGATCGCGTCCCGCATTCGTCCAGGAAGGCGTCGATCCGCGCCAGCACATCGTCCCGCACCCCGTCCGCCTCGCGCAGCAGCTCGTGTGCCGCATCCGCCCCGTACACGTGGATGCGCGCGTGCGGCAACCGCGCCGCGTCGCGCACGACGGCGCGGGTCGAAACCAGCCGGTCGTCGCGCGCCGCCAGGATCAGGATCGGCGTATCGATCGCTTCGAGGAACCCGGGCCGGGCGAGCTTGCGGAAGGAGGCATAGGCGCGCTCGACCCAGCGCCAGCTGCCCGGCCCCAGCACCGTCTCGGGCACGGCGGCGCGCCACCAGCCTTCGTCGGCATAGCGCGCGGCATCGTGCGTCAGCAGCGACTGGCGCAGCTTCATCGGGCTGCCCGGCTTTTCGGAGATGCGCCAGGCCGGCCGCGCGGGGTCGCCGATGCGGCACATCAGCCCCGCCACCCGCTGCCCCAGCCAGTCGGGATAGGGCGCGAGGAAACCCAGCATCGGCGCGATCAGCACGGCGGCATCGACCCTTACCCGCGCCTCGGCCAGCGCGCGCAGGGTCAGGTGCCCGCCCATCGAATGGCCGACGATCGCGTGCGGGCCCGCCGTGCGCGCCGTCCAGTCGGCGGCATAGGCGGAAAGATCGTCGATCCAGGCGGCGAAATCCTCGACATGGCCGACATGCGGGTCGCTCGACAGGCGCCCCGATCCGCCCTGCCCGCGCCAGTCGACCGTCTCCACCGCCCAGCCCTGCCCGCGCCAATGCTCGAAACTCTCGAGATATTTCTCCGCCATGTCGCCGCGCCCGCCCAGGAACAGCAGCGATCCGCGCGCCTCGTCCGCCGGCGCGGCCCAGCGCAGCGTGCGCAATCGCCAGCCGTCCGGCGCGGTCCATTCGCCGAATACGGCATCCGGGGGGATGCGCCTGCGGTCGAACGGCGCGGGGCCGGTCGCCGCCGGCGGGGGTTCGCTTGAGGGCTCCATCGGCGCTGGTTACGGTTTGGCAACGCCTTGCGTCTAGTCCCCGCATCGATGACCGGGGGAATTGTCACATTGGCGCCCGCTGCGCTGCTCGCCGCGATGCTCGTCGTCGCCGCCGCCTCCGACCTGCGCGCCCGCATCATCCCCAACCGGCTCAATCTCGCCATCGCCGTCACCGCGCCGCTCGCATGGATGGGCGGCGGCCTCGCGCTATGGCCCGACATCGCGTGGCAGGTCGCCGCCGCCGCCGCGGTGTTCGCCGCTTTCGCCGCGCTGTTCTTCATCGGCGGCATCGGCGGGGGCGACGTGAAGCTGATCGGCGCGCTCGCGCTGTGGATCGACGTGCGGCTGCTGCTTTCGCTGCTGTTCGTGATGGCGCTCGTGGGCGGCGGCATCGCCGCGGTCATGCTGGTGCGCCACCGCCTGTCGCGCAGCAACGCCACGCCGGAGGTCCCCTACGGCGTCGCCATCGCCGCCGCCGGAATCTGGGCGCTCCACCAACAGTATATTAACCATTTACCGCCTATCCCGACCACCTGAAATCCGAAAGGTCGTGCCGGGGTCCCCCCGCCGCGAGGAGGCTTGAGCCGTCATGGACGTGAAGAAAGTCATGCTGATCGTTGCCGCGGTCATCGTCGCGCTGGGGGCAGCCTTTGCCGTCAATTCGATGATGCGCGGTTCCACGACGCCCACGGCCCGGGCCGCCGCCGCGCCCGCCATCGACGGACCCAAGGTGATGGTCGCCACCCGCGCACTGCCGGTCGGCACCATCCTGACCGCCGATGCGCTGCGCTACCAGCCCTGGCCCGCCGACCTCGTGAAGCCCGACCAATATTATGTCGAGGGACAGGCGGACATCGCCAACCTCACCGGCTCGGTGGTGCGCGTGGCGATGACCTCGGGCGCACCGATCACGAAGGGCAGCCTCGTCAACCCGCAGGACCGCGGCTTCCTCGCCGCGGCGCTGGGGCCGGGCATGCGCGCGGTCACCGTGCCCATGTCGGTCGAACAGGGCGTCGCCGGCTTCGTCTTCCCCGGCGACCGCGTCGACCTGCTGCACTCGCTCGAGATCGTCAGCGAGGAGAACAGCGCCGCGAAACTCTACACGACGACCACGATCGTCCGGAACCTGCGGGTGCTCGCGGTCGATCAGCGCACCGCGCCGACCGACGCCGCGGGCGCCGCGACGCCGACCGTCTTCGCGACCGTCACCATGGAGGCGACGCCGCAGATCGCGGAGCGCATCTCGGTCGCGGCCCGCACCGGCACGCTCAGCCTGGCGCTCCGCTCGATCGCGGACACCGCGGGCGAGCTGGAGGAAGCCATTGCCTCGGGCGAGGTTTCTGTCGGCCGTGATGGCGATCGCCGCGCGGAGGCGCGCCTGCTGGGCATCTCGTCCAGCCGGCCGATGGCGGGCAGCGGTTCGGCCACCACCGGCGCCGACGTCTCGCGCTATCTGCGCCGCAGCCTGCCCCCCGTGGGCTCGTCCGCCTCGGCCCCGGTCAACGCCGGCGGTGGCAACGGCGGCTCCGGCGCCTCACCCGCGCCCTCGTCCAATGCCGCGTCCGTTCCGACTGGTCCATCCGTGCGCGTCGTGCGCGGCGATCAGGTCACCATCATCCCGGTTGGGGGTAACTAAGATGACCAAGAACCGCTTCATCCGCGCCGGCGCCATGCTGGGCAGCATGGGCCTGGCGCTCGCCACCGCCGGCACCCTGCCCGGCGTCGCCTCGGCCCAGACCGTGCGCTCCGCCGTCGCGCCCAGCAACGACCTCCTGCTCTCGGTCGGGCGCGGCCGGCTGATCACCCTGCCGGTGCCGATGACCGACATCTTCGTCGCCAACCAGGACGTCGCCGACGTGCAGGTCCGCTCCTCGACCCAGCTCTACGTGTTCGGCAAGGGTCCCGGCGAGACCAGCGTCTACGCCACCGACGCCGCGGGCCGGGTGGTCTATTCGGTCGTCACCCGGGTCGGCAACAATATCGAGACCATCGACCAGATGCTCGCGCTCGCCATGCCCGATGCGCAGATCAACGTGAACACCATGAACGGCTTCGTCCTGCTGACCGGCACGGTCGCGGCGCCCGAGGACGCGGCCGAGGCCGACCGCCTCGTCTCCGCCTTCGTCGGCGAAGGCACGCGCGTCCTCTCGCGCCTCCAGACCGCGACGCCGCTGCAGGTCAACCTGCAGGTGCGCATCGCCGAGGTGAACCGCTCGGTCGTCCGCCAGATCGGCGGCAACCTCGCCAGTTCGAGCGGCAACAACGAGATCATCTTCGGCGCCTTCCGCGGCCGCGACGCCGGCGGCTTCACGCCGCAGACCCCGCGCCTCGCGCCCGACCCGCTCGACCCGACCCGCCAGGTGCTGGTCGACAATGCGACCGGATGCGTGCTCAGCCGGCCCGGCTGCTCGCAGTCGAACACCTACAACATCAACCCGCTGCGCGACGCCGCGACCATCGCGCTCGGCGGTCGCCTGTTCGGGCTCGACCTCCTCGGCACGCTCGATCTCGCCGAACGCTCCGGCATGGTCGCCACGCTGGCCCAGCCGAACCTGACCACCATCTCGGGCGAAACCGCGGATTTCCTCGCCGGCGGCGAATATCCCATCCCCGTGCCCGATCCGCTCAGCGGCGGCATCGCGATCGAGTATCGCAAGTTCGGCGTCAGCCTCGCCTACACGCCGACGGTGCTGTCGAACGGCCGCATCTCCTTGCGCGTGCGTCCCGAGGTGTCGGAACTCTCGACCGAGGGCGCGATCCGCCTGCAAGGCATCGAAGTGCCCGCGCTGTCGATCCGCCGCGCGGAAACGACGGTCGAACTGGGTTCGGGCGAAAGCTTCATGATCGCCGGCCTGATGAGCAACCGCTCGATCGGCGCGCTCGACCGCACGCCGGGCCTGGGCGACGTGCCGATCCTCGGCACATTGTTCAAATCGGACAATTTCCGCCGCGGCGATACCGAACTCGTCATCGTCGTCACCCCCTATCTCGTCCGGCCGGTGCCCAGCGACCAGATCGTCCTGCCGACCGACGCCTTCCAGAACCCGGACGAGTTCCGCCGCAACCTGCTCAACCATGTGTCGGACGGCATCAGCGGCGGCCGCCGCCCCGGTCCGACGCTGGAAGTGACGCCCGACCAGGACGGCACACCGCCCGAACCCGGCATGGGCGGACGGCCCGCGGCGGCTCTGCCCGCGCGCACCGGCGGCAATCGCAGCCGCGGCGCCAGCAGCGCGGCCGCCACGCCGGGCTTCAGCTTCGGCGGCGGTCAGTGAACGAGAGGGTCAGGAGAGTGAGCATGCACATCAAGATTTTGGCGCCCGCTGCCGTCATCGGCATCGCGCTGTCCGGCTGCATGGGCGGCGGCGGCATGGATGCGGACAATAACCGCAGCCTCGATTCGGTGCACCAGCCGATCGTGTCGATCAGCAACTTCGTCTTCGACGCGGATGCGAGCGGCGGCAACCTGTCGCCCGTGGAACTGCGCCGCGTCAGCGACTGGCTCGACGCGATGCACGTCGAATACGGCGACCGCGTCGCCATCGACGATGCCAGCGGCGGCGTCCCCCGCCCTGCCCGCGACGCCATCGCCATGCTGATGGCGCGGCGCGGCATGATGCTCTCCGACTATGCGCCGATCACCGCGGGCGCCATCGAACCCGGCCGCGTCCGCGTCGTCCTGACGCGTTCCGTCGCCCGGGTGGACGGCTGTCCCAACTGGGACACGCGCACGGCCACCGGCACCGCGAACCTGACCAGCTCCAACTATGGCTGCGCCAGCAACGCCAACCTCGCCGCGATGGTCGCCGACGCGACCGACCTCGTGCGCGGCCAGAACCGGGCGAGCAACGACCCGTTGACCGCATCGAAGGCGATCAACGCCTACCGCACCGCGCCGCCCACCGGCGCCGGGGGCCTCAGCGGCTCGAGCGGCAGCAGCAACCAGAGCGGCGGAGGCGGCCAGTGAACGCACCTTTTCGCATGGGCCAGCAGGCCCGTGAATCCTTCGCGGCCTATGTCTGCGACGATGATTCGGTCGAAACGCTCAAGCCCGTCGCGAACGACATGGGCTGGCAGGTCGAGAAGATCTACAAGGGCGGCCTGCGTAACGCGGTCCAGTCGCTGTCGATCTCGTCCAGCCCGTCGATCCTGCTCGTCGATCTGTCCGAATCGTCCGATCCGATCAACGACATCAACGGCCTGGCGGAGGTTTGCGAACCCGGCACCGTCGTCATCGCCATGGGCCAGGTCAACGACGTGCGCCTGTTCCGCGACCTGATGGCCAGCGGCATCCACGATTATCTGCTCAAGCCCGTGTTCCCCGAACAGGTGCGCGACGTGCTGATGCACGCGCAGGCCATGCTCAGCGCACCGCGTGCCGCCGAGGTCAGCGACAAGGTGAAGCACAGCATCACCGCCGTCGTCGGCACCCGCGGCGGCGTCGGCGCATCGTCGATCGCGATCTCGATCGCCTGGATGATGGGCGCGCATGGCAGGCGCGATTCGGCACTGCTCGACCTCGACGTGCATTTCGGCACCGGGGCGCTCGGGCTCGATCTCGAACCCGGCCGCGGCCTCATCGATGCGATCGACAACCCGGCGCGCATCGACGGGCTGTTCATCGAACGCGCCATGGTCCGCGCCAACGACAAGCTGGCGATCCTGTCCGCCGAAGCGCCGGTCAACCAGCCGCTGCTCAGCGACGGTGGCACCTTCTTCCACCTGCGCGAGGAGATCAACGCCGCCTTCGAAAGCACGATCATCGATCTGCCGCGGCACATGATGATCACCTATCCGCACATGCTGCAGGATGTCGACCAGGTCGTGCTGGTGACCGAACTCACCCTCGCATCCGCGCGCGACGCGATCCGTCTCCTCGCCGCGTTCAAACAGGCCTGCCCCGGCGCGCGCGTCGTCATCGTCGCCAACAAGGTGCCGGCGACCGGCGCGGAGATCAGCCGCAAGGATTTCGAGACCTCGATCGAACGGGGCATCGACATCGTCGTGCCGCTGGACCTGAAGCTGGCGATCCGGTCGGCGAAGCTCGGCAAATGCCTGGCCGAGGCGGCGAAGGGCAGCAAGACCGCGCTGCCGCTGACCAAGCTCGCGCAGCTGGTGCTCAGCGCGGACGAGGAAGAGGACGGCGACGACGGCGCGGGGCGCCCCGCGCGCTCCAGCTCGCTCCTCGGCAAGCTGTCCGCGATGCAGACGATCCTGCCGAAGAAGAAGGCCGCCTGACCGCTCCGCCCCGCGCGCGCCCGCCGGCGCGCGAGGGGCGGCGCCGGGGCAATTGAAAGACCGCGATGGACCTCACGCTCCTCCTCATTGCCCTTGTCTTCGCCTCGATCCTCGTCGGGCTCGTCCTGCTCCTGTCGGGGCCGAACGCGGAGAAGGTACAGAAGAAGCGACTGGCCGCGATGCGCGACCGCCTGTCGCCATCGGACGAGAATGTCCTCGCGGCACAGATGCGGCGTACCATCGCCGCGCGGCTGCCGAGCCAGGAACTCGGCTTCACCAAGCTCATCCCCAACCCCGAGAAGATGTCGCTGCGCCTGCGCCGCACGGGCAAGCGCTGGACGCTGTCCAACTATCTGCTGGTCAACATCGGCATTGCCGTGCTGATCGCGGGCAGCGTCGCGCTGCAGGGCGCGCCGATCCTCCTTGCGCTGCTCGGCGGGCTGCTGGTCGGCTTCGGCCTGCCGCACTGGGTCGTCGGGAAACTGATCAAGAAGCGCGTGCTGAAATTCAACGAACGTTTCCCCGACGCCATCGACCTCCTGGTCCGCGGCCTGCGCTCGGGCCTGCCGATCGCCGAGACGCTGGTCGCGGTATCGACCGAGATTCCGGGGCCGGTCGGCGTCGAGTTCAAGCAGGTGATCGAGCGCGTGCGCATCGGCAAGTCGATGGAATCCGCGCTGCAGGACAGCGCCGACGTCATCGACACGCCCGAATTCCAGTTCTTCGTCATCACCCTCGCGATCCAGCGTGAAACCGGCGGCAACCTCGCCGAGACGCTGGCCAACCTGTCCGAGGTGCTGCGCAAGCGCGCGCAGATGAAGCTCAAGATCAAGGCGATGTCGTCCGAGGCCAAGGCATCGGCATGGATCGTCGGCGCCCTGCCGTTCCTGGTGTTCATCCTCGTCTACATCATGAACCCCGATTATCTCGCCGCCTTCTTCCCGGGTAACGAGAACAGCGACACGCGCGTGATGATCACCGGCGTCGGCGGCCTCGTATGGATGGGCATCGGCGTATTCATCATGTCGCGCATGATCGACTTCGAGATTTAAGGGGGCGATCGCACATGAACATCCTCACCGCCGTCGCCGCGCAGCCCGTCATGCTGCTGGGCTTCGACGTCATCTGGTCGGCGACCCTGCTCGCCGCCGTCGGCGTCGCCGCGGTCTTCGTCGCGATCTACAACGCCGCCACCGTGCGCGACCCCATGCTCAAGCGCGTGAAGTCGCTCAACGAGCGGCGCGAGCAGCTGAAGGCCGGCATCACCGCCTCCACCGCCAAACGGCGCGCGAAGCTGGTGCAGAAGAACGTCACCGCCAACCGCATGCGCGGCGTGCTGTCCTCGCTCAAGGTGCTGCAGGACGAACAGCTGAAGGAGATCCAGCAGCGCCTGGCGCAGGCCGGCATCCGGTCGAAGGATATCGCGGTAACCATCGTCTTCGCGCGCATGGTGCTGCCGATCGTCGTCGGCCTCGCCGCCGCCTTCCTCATCTACGGCATCGATTTCTTTCCCGACTGGTCGAGCCTCAAGAAATTCGGCGGCTTCGCCGTGCCGCTGATCATCGCCTACAAGGCGCCCGACCTGTTCATCAACAACAAGCGGACCAAGCGGACCGACGCCATCCGCAAGGGCGTGCCCGATGCGCTCGATCTGCTCGTGATCTGCGCGGAAGCCGGCCTGACCGTCGACAGCGCCTTCGCCCGCGTGTCGCGCGAACTGGGCAAGGCCTATCCCGACCTTGGCGAGGAATTCGCGCTTACGTCGATCGAGCTCGGCTTCCTGACCGAACGCCGCCAGGCGCTCGACAATCTCGCCTACCGGGTCAATCTCGAAGCGATCAAGGGCGTGGTCACGACGCTCATCCAGACCGAGAAATACGGCACCCCGCTCGCCTCGGCGCTGCGCGTGCTCTCCGCCGAATTCCGCAACGAACGCATGATGCGCGCCGAGGAAAAGGCCGCGCGCCTGCCCGCGATCATGACCGTGCCGCTGATCCTGTTCATCCTGCCGGTGCTGTTCATCGTCATCCTCGGGCCGGCCGCCTGCGACATCAAGGACGCGCTGGTCAAATAATCCTCCCCGCTGGCGGGGAGGACCTAAACCCCCACGACGGTCTGCTCGATCACCCCGAAGATCGGATGGTGCCGCTCGTCGTCCATCCAGATGCGCACCGTATCGCCGCTACGCAGGAACGGCGTCACCGGCGCGCCGGTCGCGATCGTTTCGATGGTGCGCACCTCGGCCAGGCAGCTGTAGCCGAGCCCGCCCTCGCCCACCGGCCTCCCCGCCCCGCCATCCGCGTCGCGGTTCGACACCGTGCCCGACCCGATGATCGTCCCCGCGCACAGCGCGCGCGTCTTCGCCGCGTGCGCGATCAGCGCGCCGAAATCGAACGTCATGTCCCGCCCTGCATCCGCCCGGCCCAGCGCCGCGCCGTTGAGATCGACGTTGAGCGCGCCGCCGAGCTTGCCGCCGTCCCACCGCGCGCCCAGCGCATCGGGCGTCACGAAAACGGGCGAGAAGGCGCTGGCGGGCTTGGACTGGAAGAACCCGAACCCCTTGGCGAGCTCGCCGGGGATGAGGTTGCGCAGGGACACGTCGTTGGTCAGCCCGACGAGCAGGATATGCGCCAGCGCCTCCTGCGCGCTCACCCCCATCGGCACGTCGCCGGTGACGACGACGACCTCCGCCTCCAGGTCGCAGCCCCATGCCTCGTCGGCGAGCGGGATCGGATCGCGCGGCCCCAGGAAACCGTCGCTGCCGCCTTGGTACATCAGCGGATCGTGCCAGAAACTCTCCGGCATCTCCGCGCCCCGCGCCTGCCGGACGAGCGCGACATGGTTCACATAGGCCGATCCGTCCGCCCACTGGTACGCCCGTGGCAGCGGTGCCGACGCCTGGCGCTCGTGAAAGCGCATCATGGGGATCGCCTCGTTGCGCAGATCGGTCGCCAGCGCGCGCAGCTTGGGCTCGGCCACCGCCCAGTCGTCGAGCGCGGCCTGCATCGTCGGCGCGATATGCCCCGCCTCCGCGCACCAGGCGAGGTCGTCGGACACCACCACCAGGCGGCCGTCGCGCCCATGTTTCAGGCTGGC
>CBDUBN010000044.1:0-16553 GCA_965365395.1 uncultured Sphingomonas sp. | reverse complement strand
GGCGCGGTCTATGGACGCGTATCCGTTCCGCGCATGCTGGCGGCCACCGTGGCGGGCGGCGCTTTCGCGGCGCTGCTCTACGCGGGGATCGGCTACAGCCTGATGTACGACACGGCGACCATGAACGGCTTCACCGCCTGGCTCGGCGGTGGGCAGCATGCGATGCTGGCGCTGATGGGCACGCTGCGCGAGGGCACCACCGTGCCCGAAACCGCCTTCGTCGCGGCGGGGCTTCCGCCCGTCCTGATCGGGGTAACACTGCTATCCGGAGCGCTCGCCCCGCGCGCACGGCCCGGCTGGCTGCTGGGCTTCACCGCGCTGTGGTCGCTGTTGGTGCTGGTGCCCGTCACCCGCTGGCTTTGGGGCGGCGGCTGGCTGGAAGCGATGGGCGCGCTCGATGCGTCGGGCGGGCTGGTGATTTACGCTGCTGCCGGCATTTCCGCGCTGGTGGCGATGGCCATGGTCGGCACCGACGAGACGGATACGACCTCTGCCGATGGCGCCCGCTTGCTGACCGGATCGGCGCTGCTGTTGGTCGGCGCCCTCGCGCTCGGCGGCGGCGCCACATTGGGAGCAGGCGACAATGCCGCGGTGGCGATGCTGGCGACGCTGCTCGGCGGCGCGGCTGCCACCCTGGCTACCGCGCTCTTTCGGCGCAGCCTGGACCCCGCCGTGCTCGCCACCGGCTTGCTCATCGGCATCGTCGCGCTGGCAACGGCCGGGGACGCGCCCTCGCCCGGCGGCGCGATGACCATCGGTGCTGTAGCCGCACTGATCGCCGCGGTGGCCCCGCGCCTTCTCCCCAAACGCCTCGCCCGGCACGATCGGGGTGCGCTGGCGTCGACCATCGCCATCGCCGCACTCACCGGCGCGCTGCTGACCGCGCCTTTCCTGTCGTTCGAAACGTTCGGCGGCAGCGGCTATGCCGCGGGTACCGATATGGTCGACCAGTTGGTCGCGCAGGGCGCGGCGGTCCTCGCCGTCACGCTGTGGAGCACGATCGGCACGGCCATCGCCGCGCTGATGGCAGGGGCCGTGGTGCCGATGCGCCGCGCCTAGCGCGTCAGTCCCCCGTCAGGATGCGGTCGACCAGTTCCTTCACCGTGGGCGTGAAATTGTTCGAATAGAATGGGTCCTGCCTGAACCGGTAGGCGGCATGGCCGGCGAACATCAGGTTCCTGTCGATGTCTCCGCCGTGCGCGATATCCTGCAGCGTCTTCTGGATGCAGAAGCTGCGCGGATCGGCAAGCCGGCCGGTGGTGTAATCGTCATGGTCCTTCCACGACGAAAATCCGCAGTGCGACAGGCAGCCCATGCACTCGGTCTGATCGGTATGGATCTGCTCGCGTTCCCACGGACCGACGAATACCAGCGTGTCGTCGGGCGTCTTGAGCGCCGCGCTATGCCCGTCGGCCATCCAGCCACGCGCAGCGGCGGCGCTTTCAGGCGCAACCCAATATTTCTTGCGATCAACCTCCAATCGTTCGCTGTTGATGCCGCATTGCACCTTGCCGAACGGTATCTGCCGCTGGCTGCGCGCCTCTAGCATTTGGAGGAAGGGATTGATCACCGCCGAGGAATAGAATCCCGTCGGCGAAAATTTGTGCAGCAGCACGCCGCCCGGCTCGATATTCCTGAGCGCGTCCTTCCACCCCTGCGGGATCGGGCTTTCCACGGTCAACAGGGGGCGGGTGCCATATTGGAAGGCGATCTGGCCGAGCTCGGGATTGTCGATCCACGCCTCCCATTCGCGCAGGTACCAGACCCCGCCAGCCATCACGATCGGCACCGCGTCGTCGATGCCCTCGTCGCGCATGGTCTGGCGCAGCGCGGCGACGCGCGGATAGGGGTCCTGCGGCTCGCGCGGGTTTTCTGCGTTGGACAGGCCGTTGTGCCCGCCCGCAAGCCACGGGTCCTCGTAGACCACCGCGCCCAGCCATTCGGGCACCTTGGAATAGGCGCGCTTCCACAGCGCGCGGAAGGCGCGCGCGGACGACACGATGGGAAGGTAGAACACGCCGTAGGTCGCCGCGATCTCGGACAGCTTGTACGGCATGCCCGCGCCGCAGGTCACGCCGTGCACAAGCCCGCGCGTCTGTTCCAGCACGCCATGCAATATGGGCTGCGACCCGCCCATTTCCCACAAGACGTTGATGTTGATCGCGCCCCGCCCGCCCGCGATGTCGTGCGCGCGCTTTACCTGGGTCACGGCGCCGCGGATGCCGTACTCGATCAGTTCATGATGTCGCTCGAGCCGGGTGGAGCCATGGAATATCTGGGGAATGAACTCGCCATTGTCGTCGTAGCTGTCGGCGTTGACCGCGCTGATCGTGCCGATGCCGCCCGCCGCCGCCCATGCGCCCGAACTGGCATGGTTGGTCGCCGACACGCCCTTGCCGCCCTCCACCAGCGGCCACGTCTCGCGCCCCGCGTAAGTGATGGGCTGGAGCCCCTTGAACACCGTCGTCTCCCTCTCGATACAGGGCTGCGCTATAGACCCTCGCCGTGCGATTGCGCGTAATATTTGTGCGCCGCTTCATCGCTGCATTTCCGCCTCGCCCGCCTGCGGAACCGCGGCGTCCGCCGGCCCGGTGTCGACCGGATCGTCCGCCGACCCCGTGATCTGCTTGAGCGGGCGCAGCAGCAGGAACGACAGGAAAGTCACCGCCGACAGGATTACCGCGATGTCATATTGCCCAAGCCCGACCGCGGCGCCGATTGCACCAGTCACCCACAGGCTGGCTGCGGTCGCGGTGCCGTGCACGGTCGTTCCCATTTTCAGGATGGCGCCGCCGCCAATGAAACCGATGCCGGTGATAAGCCCCTCGATCACCTTGCTGAGCGCCTGCGGATCGTTGGCCATCAGGCTTTCAACCGATTGTATGAAGCCGCAGCTGGCGATCGCGACCAGCGGAAAGGTGCGCAGGCCCGCGCTGCGGTCCTCCTTTTCGCGGTTCCAGCCGATCGGCACCGCCAGTAGATAGGCGATGAGCAACGCGGTGAGGTGCGGAAGCACGTCGAATTGATCGGTGCCGAGAAATAGATCCATTGCTGCTCCTGATGTGCGGTTACGCGCGTAGGCGGCTTTTGCTCCGTTCGGGGATCAAGGGCCGGCCCAGCGCGTCGCCGTACAGCGCGGCATAGGCGTCGATCATGCGGCCCTCGTCATATTCGGTCGCTGCCCTTGCGCGGTTGGCGCTGCCGATGGCGCGGCGCAGGCCCGCGTCTCCCGCCAGCGTGGCGATCGCGTGTCCGAGCGCACGGGGATCACGCTCGACGACGAACGGACGGTTGAGTTCGGCGACCATCGCCGGCACGTCGCCCACCATCGGTGCGACGACCGGTAGCCCCGCGGCCATCGCCTCGATGACCGCGATCGGCTGCTGCTCGGAGTGCGAGGACAGCGCCACCATGTCGAACAGGCCGGCGTAGCGCCATGGATCGGGCAAAAACCCGGGCATCAGCAACCGGTCCGCGATACCGGCACGGGCCGCCGCCGCCAAGATTGCCGCGCGCTCCGGCCCGTCGCCGACGATCACCAGCCGCACATGGCGCGGCGCCAGCGCCACTGCCTCTACCAGCAGAGGCAGGTCCTTGACCGCGCGCAGGCCAGCAATGGTGCCAACGGTGATCATCTGCCCGTCTGGAACCAGGCCCGGTATCGCGCCCGCCTCCGGCCGTGCATAACGCGCCGTGGCGATGCCGTTGGAAATGCGGCGCAGCGGCAAGCGCGCACCCCAATGGCGCCGCGCGATACCCTCCAGCGTCACGCTCGGCACGACTATCGCCCGCGCGGTGGGCAGCGCGGCGCGGCGGAACAGCGTCCGGCGCCGGTTCAGTGCCTTTGCCTCATCGGCGTTGAACCCGTCCTCATGGTGGATGAGCGGCGGCAGGGGCAGGAACTGCCCCAGCAGCCGGTGCGCCATGACCCCGTCCATTGCCCCCCAATTATAGCTGAGGACGAGATCAAACCCCTGCATATAACGCGCGAGTCCGATGTAGCGCGCCGCACCAGGCTGGCCGTGCAGCGCCGGCGCCCGCCCTTCCTGCGGAAATTCCGCCCATATGTCCTTGGCGATGGACGCACGCGCGCCCAGCTCGTCGGGCGCGGCGGACAGGATCGCGTGCCGCGCGTGCGCGCCAAACGCATTCATCAGCCGCACCGAGCGCGCTTCCTTGCCGCCCAGGTTGAAACTGGAATGCAGGTGCAGGATGCGTGGGCCGGGGCCGTGTGACGCGGCCATTATAGGCCCGCCAGCAGCGCGTCGATCGCGGTCCTGGCCTCGGGTTCGTCCAGCGTCGGCGCATGGCCGACCCGCGGCACGGCGACATGGCGCGCGCGGCGCAGGCGGGCGAGCATCCGGTCCGTTGCCGCCGCGCTCAATATATCCGAAAGGTCCCCGCGCAGGACGAGCGTCGGCACCTGCGTCAATGCTTCCAGCGCAGGCCACAGGTCGACGCCCGCCTCTCCGCCCGGGATGCGGAACGGCTGCGCGATATTGCTGTCGTAATCAGGGACGATGCGCCCTTCGCGGGTCAGGCGGTGCGTTCGCTTGGCCATCACCAGCCACTGGTCCAGCCCCCAGCCCGGATAGACATCGGCGTTGGCGATGCCGATGGCGCGCGCGGCATGGACCCAGGTCGGGTGGCTCGGCGCCTGCCCGACATAGGATTTGATGCGCTCGAGACCGGCGGGGTCGATCTCGGGGCCGATGTCGTTCAGCACCGCTGCCGCCACGCGCCCCGGCTGCGTTGCGGCCAGGAGCATGGTCACGATCCCGCCGAGCGAGGTGCCGATGCTGACGAAGCGATCGATGCGCAGATCGTCGAGCAAGGCGACGACATCCTGCACATAGGTCAGCGGAACATAGGACAGCGCGTCGCGGGCATAGCCGCTCTCGCCCCGACCGCGAAAATCGAGCGCATAGACCGTGCGGTCGCTCGCGAGGTGCGGCGCCAGCGCATCGAAGTCGCGCGCGTTGCGGGTCAGTCCGGGCAGGCACAGAACAGGCGTCGCGCCCGCGTTCCCCCGCCCATAGATCCGCGCGTGGAGGCGCACGCCGTCTCCCGACCACCAATAATGGTCATCCCACACCCTGTCCGCAGCCCTGCCCGCCTCTGCGTTTCGCGTTGCCATGCCATGCAGCTATCACCACATGGACGTGATGACGCAAGCCCACGCCCGCCGACCCGATCCCGCCATCGTCGCGCTTGCCGACTTCATCGCCGACCCGGTCGACGCCGCGCGATTTCCGCAGCATACATTGCGTTGGCGCAACGATCGCGCGGCCGCCGAAATCGGTCTCGACGATCTGGACGACGCGGAATGGATCGCGCATTTCGGGCGCTTCGAACCCTTCGCCGGCAATTTGCCGCAGCCGCTGGCACTGCGCTACCACGGCCATCAGTTCGGCAACTACAACCCCGACCTGGGGGACGGTCGCGGTTTTCTGTTCGCGCAATTTCGCGATGCCGAAGGCCGGTTGGTCGACCTGGGCACGAAGGGGTCGGGCCAGACGCCGTGGAGCCGCTTTGGCGACGGGCGCCTCACCCTGAAGGGCGCGGTCCGTGAACTGTTGGCGACCGAGATGCTCGCCGCGTTGGGCGTGGACACCAGCCGTACCCTCTCGATCATCGAAACCGGTGAGGCGCTGCATCGTGGCGACGAGCCTTCACCGACTCGCTCGGCGGTGCTTGTGCGGCAAAGCCACGGCCATATCCGCGTGGGCAGTTTCCAGCGTCTGGCCGCGCTAGGCGACGCGGACGGCATGGACCGGCTGCTGCGCTATTGCCTCGTCCATTATACGGGGCTCGACGCGGGCGAGGCCGAGAGTCTGGAACGCGATGTCGCCGCCGCCCGCCTCGTCGCTTTCACCGCCGCACGCTGTGCCTCCACGGTCGCCGGCTACATGGTCGCAGGCTTCGTGCACGGCGTGCTCAATACCGACAACATCAACATCACCGGCGAAAGCTTCGATTACGGCCCATGGCGCTTCACGCCAGCCTGGGATCCCGCTTTCGTCGCCGCCTATTTCGACCATGGCGGCCTCTACGCTTTCGGGCGGCAGCCGACGATCATGCACTGGAACGTGGGCCAGCTTGCGGTGTCACTGCGTACGCTCGCCGCCGCCGAGCCGCTGACGGTGGCGCTCGAAAGCTTCGGGCCTGCCTATGAGACGGCGCTGGCACAGCAATTCTGCTGGCGCCTCGGTGTCAGCCGCGCCAGTCCCGAGGAAGACAAGACGTTGGTGCTCGCCGCCGAAGCTTTCCTGCGCGAGACGGGCACGCCGATCGACCGCTTTTACGCCGACTGGGCGGGCGGCCGCATACCCGCGGGCGAGGACAGCGCCAGCCGCACCGATCTCGTCGCTGCCCTCGCGAACCGCGCCCCTGTCCGTCCCTGTTGGCCCGACCGGGTAGAGCCGCAATCGATGCATATCGAGGAGGTGGAGGCGCTTTGGGCGCCGATCGCCAGCAGCGACGATTGGGCTCCGCTCGTTTCGAAGATCACCGCTATTCGCGCCATGGGAGCGACGCTCGCGGTCTAACGTCGGCAGTTGCCCTTTCCCGGTTTGACCATAGCCTGAAATAGGCGGATAGTCCGGCATTGCTGGCGTTGGAGGAACCATGAACAGGCGCGAACTGGCTGCTCGTCTGTGGCCGAAATATTCGTGGACCATCGATTCGGTAAACAGCAATGCGCGGCTGGCGGCCTGGCATCGCACCTATCTGACCGGCCCACATTTCGAGACCCGCCCGGAATTGCACCGCCATGTCAGCGACGCCGGATCGCAGCCGCTCGATTACCTCGAGTTCGGCGTGTTCGAGGGCAAGTCGCTGAAGATGTGGACCGGCCTCGCACAACATCCTGCATCGCGTTTTTTCGGTTTCGATACCTTCACCGGTCTACCCGAAAAATGGGATCTGGGCCCACGGTCTATGGCGCAAGGCCATTTCGCGGTGGATGCATTGCCGCAGACAGACGACGCCCGAGTGACCCTGATCAAGGGGCTGTTTCAGGACAGTTTGGACGGTTTTCTCGACACCTATACGCGCGCCGATCGCCTGGTTGTTCATTGCGACGCCGATCTTTATTCGTCGACGCTTTATCTACTGTCGCGCCTGGCGCCGGTGCTGCGCGCGGGCGATGCCATCATTTTTGACGAATTCTCGCAGCCCTTGCACGAATATCGCGCGCTCATCGACTGGGCGTCGGCTTACCGCGTGCAGTACAAAGGGCTGGGTAGCGCCGGCCCCTATCATCGCCAGGTCGCAATCGAGATCGTCTGACCGGGCTTGCCGGTTCGAGGAATCCGTCAGTTGCGGTTCCGGCGCGGTTCGGGCGTGGGTGTCGGTACAGGCGCCGCGCCGCCGGGCTGCAGGCTCGCGATCGACTGCGGCTCGAGCCCGATGCCGTACAGGCGCCAGCGGCCGTTAACCCACTGGTAATAGAGTTCGAACCCGACCGCGGTCGGTCGCAGGCCGAAATAGCCGCGCACTTGGAAAGCGCCGTTGTCGATCTGTTGCGGCGTGCCGACATAGGTCGGAGCGAGCAGCAGCGTGTTGGACAGGTCGATCCGGCTCGCGCGGATGCTGGCGAAGATCTGCGCCAGGCGCGCTGGGTCGTTGACCTGCTGGAAACTGGGTGCGGCCATGTCGCGCAGCACGGAATAATTGCCCGAGAGATTGGCCTGCTCGACCGCGACCATCGTCGACCAGATCAGCTTCGCCATCTCGAGCTCGGTCGGAACCGGCGCGATCGACGGCGGCGGCGGCGCGGCCTGTGCCGACGCCGCGCTTGGCGTGAATGCAGCGACGCCTGTCAGCGCGGCGAGGCTCAAGAAAATGGCCGGGGCAAAATGCCCCGGCCTGAGATTGATCGTCATTATTTCAATCACTCGTTACCAGGCGATCTGGAAGCCGCCGCGTGCGCCGATCTCACCGGAGTTGACGCCGACGCCGACGCCGGCACCAACCGAGGCATTCTCGCCCACGCGTGCGGTGAAGGCGACCGAGCCGGCCGTGCGGTCGTTATAGTAGCCGAAACCACCCGACAGCGCGAAATTGGTGCCCGACGGCAGCGACGGCGACTCCATCGCCAGCGCCATGGCCACGCCCTCATAGGCTTCGCGCAGGCCGCGCCGGTTCTGGTCGGCGAGATCGAACAGCGTCGCGGTCTGTCCCTGCAACGTCAGGATCGAGGCGCTGTTGGCCGCGACCGTGGTCTGCAGGGCGGACACCGAAGCCGCCGTCGCGAGCGTGGATACAGCCACGCCGCGGCCCAGCGTGCCGCTGGCGTCCGCCGTGACGAGGCTGATCGTGCCCGTCTGCGCGGCGGTCGATGCGGTCAGATCGCCGACCGTCACCGAGCTGCCCGTGCCGCCCAGGACGACCTGGTTCGCTCGCGTCGTGGTCGCGTTGAAGCCAACGGCGGTCGATCCGTCGAACGCGGCATTGGCGTTCTTGCCGAGCGCGTTCGCGTTCGCACCCGACGCGACGGCCTGATGCCCGAAAGCATTCGAGGTCGCACCCGTAGCCCGCGCCTGCCAGCCGAACGCCTGCGCGCCGCGGCCCGACGCGACCGATTCGCCGCCGACTGAGGTTGAGTGAAAACCCGAAGCCAGCGCGCTATCACCGACCGCTACCGCGTCCTCGTCGGTCGCCCGCGCGTTGAAGCCGACCGCCGTGGTGGTCAGACCCGAAGCGAAGCTGTTGTCGCCGACCGCCAGCGAGCTGACGCCCGAGGCCAGCGTATCCGAACCGATCGCGATGGCGGCGACGCCGGTCGCCGTCGAGGATGCACCCACGGCGATCGCGTCGTCTGCATTCGCGTCGGCGTCGTAACCGAGACCGGTTGCGCCTACACCCAACGCCTGCGAGTTCGCGCCGAAGACGGTACCGCGGAATGACGCGGTCGTGCTGTTGGCGCCGACCACGGTCGAGAGCTCGCCGCCAGCCTGGGCGTTGTCACCCACGGCGACCGCGTTCGCGCCCGATGCCAGTGTATCCGAACCGATGGCGATCGACGCGACACCAGTGACGGTCGAGGAAGCGCCAATAGCGATTGAATCGTCGGCATTCGCGTCCGCGTCGTAACCGAGGCCGGTAGCGCCGATGCCCAACGCCTGCGAATTCGCGCCAAAGACGGTGCCGCGGAAGAACGGTGCCGCGCTGTTGGCACCAACCACCGTGGCGAGCTCTCCATAGGCCTGGGCATTGTCGCCGACCGCGGTCGAGCTCAAACCAGAAGCGAGCGTGTCGGAACCGATGGCGATGGCCGCAACGCCGGTTGCGGTCGAAGACGCACCAACGGCAATCGTATCGTCCGCATTGGCATCGGCATCGAAACCGAGACCAGTCGCACCGATGCCCAGCGCCTGCGAGTTCGCACCGAACACAGTGCCACGGTCAGACGTCGCGGTACTGGTCGAGCCCACGACCGTCGAATTTGGACCGGCAGCGGTCGAACGCTGACCTACGGCAATCGCATTCGTGCCCGATGCCGTCGCGAGTAGGCCGTCAGCGACCGATTGAAAGCCGCTGGCCGTCGCGCCGACGCCTGTCGCGACCGAAAAATCACCGGATGCTTCGGAGAAGATGCCGACCGCGACGGCCTGTGCGCCACTTGCATCGGCATCGGAGCCGACAGCAGTGGCCTGCACGCCAGCGTTCGCACCATCGCCACACGCGGTGCTCGAGAAGCCAGCGCTCGTCGCGCCACCGTTGGTATCGCCGACATCGGCAACGCCGTTGCCGTTGGTGTCGAGCAGGCATTCCTCCGCAGCGGCAGGCGCGGCGGCCATGGTGAGCGCCGCCACGGCCGTGCCGAGCAACAGCCCTGATTTCACAAAGTTCATAATCGACCCCTTCGTAGCGCGATAGCCGCGCGATTTCCACGCCCCCCAGGCGCAACACCGGATCGGCGAACGGTGCCGATTCCGGGATCGGGCGCGACGCTACCAGCGCTCGCGAAATTGGCAACCGATTAGTTCACAACCTTTTGCCCGCCCGGAACAGCGCTTTGCCTTGCGTTCCAGTATGCGTATGAGGCAGCCATGGCTAAGTCCCTCCGTTCGTCCCTGGGCCGTTGATGACGAACCTTTTGACCTCCATCGAACCTGCCACCGGGGAGACCGTGTGGCGTGGCGAAGCGGGCGATGTCGACGCGGAAGTTGCCGCCGCGCGCGCGGGCTGGCCCGATTGGCTGGCGCTGCCGTTCGTCAAACGTGTCGACATCCTCAAACGCTTCGGCGAGCGGCTGAAGGCGCAGCCCGAGGAACTGGCAACGCTCATCGCGCGCGAAACCGGCAAGCCGCTGTGGGAGGCGCGCACCGAGGCCGAAAGCGTTGCCGCCAAGGTCGAGATATCGGTCAAGGCCTATAGCGAGCGCACCGCACAGCGGCGCAGCGACGGCGCGATGGGCGTCCGCACCGCGCTGCGGCACAAACCGCACGGCGTCATGGCCGTGCTCGGCCCCTATAATTTCCCTGCGCACCTCCCCAACGGCCATATCGTCCCCGCCCTGCTCGCGGGCAATGCGGTGGTCTTCAAGCCTTCGGAAAAGACCCCGGCGGTCGGCGAGATGCTGGTGCGGCTGCTCCACGAGGCCGGGGTGACGCCCACGGCACTGCGCGTGCTGCATGGCGGCCCGGACGCGGGCAAGGCGCTGGTCGCGCACCCTGACGTCGACGGCGTGCTCTTTACCGGCTCCGCGCGCGCCGGGATCGCGATCAACCGCAGCCTTGGCGCACGCCCCGACAAGCTGGTCGCACTGGAGATGGGCGGCAACAATCCGGTTGTCGTCTGGGACACGCACGACATCCGCAGCAGCGCCGCGCTCGTGGTCCAGTCCGCTTTTCTCTCCGCGGGACAACGTTGCTCCAACGCACGTCGCCTGATCGTGCGGGAAACGATCGCCGATGCGCTACTGGCGGAGGTGAAGGCACTCGCCGACCGACTAATCTGCGGTGCGCCGTTCGATGATCCCGCGCCCTTCATGGGCCCGGTCATCGACAACGAGACCGCCGACGGGTTGATGGACAGTTTTCTCTTTCTCATCTCCAATGGCGGCAGCGCGGTCCGGTTCATGACCCGTCCCGACGAATCCTTGCCTTTTCTGACGCCGGGGATCGTCGATGTCACCAATGTCGGGGATCGGCCGGACGTCGAACTGTTCGGCCCGCTGCTCCAGGTGGTTCGTGTCACCAGTTTCGAGGAGGCGATCGGAGAGGCCAATGCCACCGCCTATGGTCTGTCCGCTGCGCTGATCGGCGGTACGCAGGCTGACTACGACCTGTTTTGGGCCAATATTCGCGCCGGCGTGATAAACTGGAACAAGCCGACCAACGGCGCATCCTCGGCCATGCCGTTCGGCGGCGTCGGCCTGTCGGGCAACCACCGCCCCTCGGCCTATTACGCCGCAGACTATTGCGCCTATCCGGTCGCCTCGAGCGAGGCGGAGGTGCCACGCGCTACCATCGGCATCGGACTGACGAGCGAGGCGTGATCTGATCTGGTCGCACGCATCGCCGACACCACCTTTCCACCATCGTCACCCTGACTCGGCGCGCGATCAGGCTTCGTTCGCGCGCTACGACGAGTTCGACCCCGGATCGGGCCTGGGCGAATACGGATAGGGACGACCCGTGCCCTCGCCCTCGGGGCAATAGCCACCCTTTCGTACGCCCAACCCATCCTGCCTTGGCTCCGCGGACCGCTGCGCGCACATGCGGCATCATGACTACCGCACCTTTGTCCGCGCCCGGAACCGTCACCCTTATCGGCGCCGGCCCGGGTGCCGCCGATCTGCTGACCGTGCGCGCTGCGCGCATTCTCGCCAGCGCGACGCTGATCGTCCATGATGGTCTGGTCGAGCCCGAGGTGCTTGCGCTCGCGCCCGCGCATGCCCGCCTCGTCTGCGTCGCCAAGCAGCGCAGCCGTCATTCGATGCCGCAGGAGGCCATCAACGCGCTCCTCGTGGCCGAAGCCCTCGGTGGCAATGATATAGTCCGACTCAAGGGTGGCGATCCGTTCATCTTCGGACGCGGCGGCGAGGAGGTGGAAGCGTGTCGCGCCGCCGGCGTGCCGGTGAGCATAGTTCCCGGCATCTCTGCCGCACTCGCCTGCGCCGCCGCAGCGGAAATGCCGCTCACGCACCGCGATAGCGCCAGCGCGGTCAGCTTCGTTGCCGGCCAGTGCAAGGGCTTGTCCGAGCAAGACTGGTCGGGGCTCGCCGGTCGCGGTCGCACGCTAGTCATCTACATGGGCGTCGCCACCGCGTCCGAGATCGCCGAAAAACTGATCGCCGACGGCGTCGATCCCGGCACGCCGGTCGCCGCGCTGGAAAGCGGGGGGCGGTCCGCGTTCCGCGCGGTCCGCAGCCTGCTCGCCGACCTAGGCGATATGGTCGCGCGGGAAGGCGTCAAAAGTCCGGCCTTGCTCATCGTCGGCGATGTCGCGCGCCGCGGCGTGGCGGATGATGCGCTTATGCATCTTATCCTTCACAGTCAGGCATCTGCCGGAGCGACGGGTTGCAAATCGGCGGCTGTGGAGGCCAAATCGTGAAGATACTTACCGGCAACGATCTCAGGGACGGCCGTGTCACTTGGTGGACCGGCACGGGCTGGTCCGTGCATGTCGAGGATGCGGCCGACGTCGGCGAACATGGTGAGGCCGTGCTGACGGCGGAAGAGGGCGCGCGCCGCGTCAACGCGCCCTATATCATCGACGCCGTGCCGACCCCCGACGGTCCGCGCCCTGCCCACATCAAGGATCGCATTCGCGCGCTCGGACCCACTGTGCGCCCCGACCTCACACTGAAACCGGCCGATCCTGCCGCCGGCGAATGGGTAATCTAGCATGTATAGATATGACCAATATGATCAGGCGATCGTTGACGCGCGCGTCGACGAGTTTCGCGATCAGGTGGCGCGCCGCGTTGCCGGCGATATGAGTGAGGACGAGTTCAAACCGCTACGGCTGATGAACGGCCTCTATCTCCAGCTGCATGCCTATATGCTGCGCGTCGCCATTCCCTATGGCACACTCGACAGCCGGCAGATGCGCATGCTCGCGCATATCGCGCGCACCTACGACCGCGGCTACGGGCATTTCACGACGCGCCAGAACATCCAGTATAACTGGATCAGGCTGGAGGACGCGGGAGACATCCTGGCTGATCTGGCTTCGGTCGAGATGCATGCCATCCAGACCAGTGGCAATTGCATCCGGAACATCAGCTCGGACCAGTTCGCGGGCGCCGCCGCGGATGAGATTACCGATCCGCGCCCTTGGGCGGAGCTGTTGCGCCAATGGTCGAGCTTTCATCCGGAATTTTCCTACCTGCCGCGCAAATTCAAGATCGCGGTGATCGCGGCGGAGGAAGATCGTGCCGCGATGCGGCTGCACGACATCGGGATCAGGATCATCGAGCGAAACGGGCTGCATGGCGCCGAGGTCTATGTTGGCGGAGGCATGGGCCGCACCCCGATGGTCGCGCCGCTGATCGGCGACTTCGTGCCGCTGGACGACCTTTTGAGCTATGTTGAAGCCTGCCTTCGCGTGTACAATCGCTACGGTCGCCGCGATAATATCTACAAGGCGCGGATCAAAATCCTGGTCCACGAAATCGGAGCCGATGCCTACCGCTCCCAGGTCGGCGAGGAGTTCGCGCACGTAAAATCGCTCGGCATCGACCCGCCCCGTGCCGAATTCGATCGCATCGCCACGATGTTCGCGCTGCCGGAGGCGCTGGCCGCAACACATCATTCTCGCGAAGGCGGGGACTCAATCCCGGTCGGTGCGACTTCGACAAGCCTGGCGACGGACCACCGTCATCACGGCATTTATGAAGATGGTTTTGCAAGCTGGCGCCGGCAAAACACCCATCCCCATAAGGTACCCGGTCACGCCATCATCACCATCAGCCTCAAGGCGGTCGGCGAAATCCCCGGAGACGCCAGCGCCGCCCAGATGGAAACGATGGCCGATCTCGCCGAACGCTATAGCCACGACGAACTGCGCATCACCCACAGCCAGAATGTCGTCCTGCCACACGTCGCGGAGGGTGACCTGCGCGCCGTCTATGATGCGCTCGTCGGCGCGCGCCTCGCCGCGGCCAACGTCGATCTGGTCAGCGACATCATCGCCTGCCCCGGGCTCGACTATTGCAGTCTTGCCAACGCGCGCTCGATTCCCGTCGCGCAAAAGATCGCGCAGCGCTTCGCCGATGCGGAGCGGCAACGCGATATCGGCGAACTGAAACTGAAGATTTCGGGCTGCATCAACGCCTGCGGCCATCATCATGCCGGACACATCGGCATCCTTGGCGTCGATCGCAAAGGCACCGAAAATTATCAGCTCCTGCTCGGTGGATCGGGGGCCGAGGACGTCAGCCTTGCCAAGATCATGGGCCCAGGCTTCAGCGAGGACGGTGTCGTCGATGCGGTGGAGAAGGTGATCGAACGCTACCGCGCCGAACGCGCCGACGGCGAACGCTTTCTAGACACCTATCGCCGCGTCGGCATGGAGCCGTTCAAGGAGGCGGTCTATGGTTGAACTTCGCTTCCGCGCCGACGAGCCGCTCGAACAGCCCGCGGTCACGCTCGATGCCTTTCTCGATCAGTCGAACGCCACCGCGGTGCGGCTGGAACCGGACGACGACGCGCGCGCGTTGCTGCCGCATCTGAATCGCATCACGCTGATCGAGGTCGGATTCCCCGGCTTTCGCGACGGACGCGGCTACAGCACCGCGCGCATCCTGCGCGAGGCGGGCTATACCGGCGAACTGCGCGCGCAAGGAAACGTGCTGGTCGATCAGCTGCTCATGATGCGTCGCTGCGGCTTTGACAGTTTCGCGCCGGAAAGGCCGCTGGATCCTGCCGCCGTGGACCGCGCGCTCGCCCGCTATACCTACGTCTATCAACGCGCTGCCGACGCCGCCGAACCGGTGTGGAAATTGCGTCATGGCTGACGCTCGCGTCCGCGACCGTATCGCCCTTCCGCCGCGGGCTACGGCGCAGGACGTGATCCGGCTCAACAACATGTACCGCGGCGCCGCGCCGGAGGATGTGCTGCGCGCCGTTCTCGTCGATCGGATCGCGGGCGAGATCGCACTCGTCTCGTCCTTCGGCGCGGAGAGCGCGGTCCTGCTGCACCTCGTCGCCGCGATCGACCCGATGACGCCCGTCTTCTTCCTGGATACCGGTCGCCATTTCGCCGAGACTCTCGCGTACCGCGACGTGCTGGCCGAGCGGCTGGGGCTGCGGGGGCTTGTCACCCTCCATCCCGATCCGGCCGGGCTCGCCGCGCGCGATGCCAACGAACTGCGCTGGTCGTTCGACCCCGACGGCTGCTGCGACCTGCGCAAGGTACGCCCGCTCGCGCAAGCGTTGCTGCCCTTCGACGCGACCATTTCCGGCCGCAAGGCGTTCCAATCGGCAACCCGCACCAACCTGCCGCATTTCGAGATCGATGCCGCTTCGCGCCGACTGAAGGTCAACCCGCTTGCCCGCTGGACCCGGGCCGACCTCGACGCGTACGCCGCCACGCACGCGCTGCCACCGCATCCGCTTGTCGCGGCGGGCTATCTCTCGATCGGCTGCGCGCCCTGCACCAGCAAGGTGCTTCCCGGCGAGGATCCGCGTGCGGGTCGCTGGCGCGGGTGGGAGAAGACCGAGTGCGGCCTGCACGGTGCCGTCACCCCGCTGCCCCCCAGGCCGGGCGAGGACCCCATATTCTAGGCCGCGGCCCCGCGCCGCTTGACCAGCGCGGAGCGATCGCAGGCGCAGACGATCTCGTCCCGCTGGTTCAGCATCTCGTGCCGGAACGTCACGATCCCCGCCGCCGGGCGCGAGCGCGACTCCTTGAGCGCCACCACCTCGCTCGACGCGCGCAGGGTGTCGCCGATGAAGACGGGTTTGGGCATGACCAGCCGGTCGTAGCCCAGGTTCGCGACCAGCGTGCCGAGCGTCGTGTCCCCCACCGAAAGCCCGACCATCAGCGCGAAGGTGAAGGTGCCGTTGACGAGGATGCGCCCGAACTCGCTGGCCGCCGCGGCCTCCGCGTCGATGTGCAGCGGCTGCGGGTTGTGGGTCATGACCGAGAAGAGGAGATTGTCCGTCTCGGTCACCGTCCGCCGGATCTCGTGGGCGATGCGCATCCCCACGGTCCATTCGTCGAAATGCCGTCCCGCCATCCTTCCCCCCTCGCGCAGCCGCGGTCGGGAGTGGCGGCGCGGCCCGCGGCGGTCAAGCGCCTAGCGGTCGCCCCGGTCCCCCTGCCCCGGCCTGGACTTCGCCGCCGCGTCGCGCTTCTGGTCGGCGGCGGACGCGCGGCCCACGTCCTCCACCTCGGTGAAGCGCCCGTCCCCGTCGCGGCGGACGTAGCGTTTGTCGGTGCCGGTATCGATCAGCTCGCGTTTGCCGGACATGGTGCGTCTCCCGATGAGTCAAGCGCCACCAACGATGCGCGACTCGCCCGGTTCCGCCCCACCGGCGCATCCCCGCGTGCGGTTGCAAGCACCCCCTGTCCTACATCCGCCCGCCCATGATACC
>CBDUBN010000043.1:0-15000 GCA_965365395.1 uncultured Sphingomonas sp. | reverse complement strand
ATCGTGCAGGAACGGCAATATGCCGGCCTGCCGCGCCGCATCATCGTCGAAGACCGGATACCGACCGCCGACGGGCGCGTTCCGGACGACTATAAATTCCACTGCATCCACGGCGAACCGCTGCTGTGCCAGATCGATCACGGCCGTTTCGATCGCGGCTGGAGCCGGATGTTCGACCTGCCCTCGTTCGCACCGATGGATCCCGGCGACGGTCTGGCCGCGCCGCCCGGCTTCCGTCCCGCGTCCCCGGCGCGCCTTGCCGCCATGGTCGAGGCCGCCCGCGCGCTCGCAGCGCCATTCGATTTCGTCCGCGTCGATCTCTACGACGGGCTCGACGGCATCTATTTCGGCGAACTCACCTTCACCCCCGCCGCTGGGCTCGGCATTGCGCCGTCGGCTGCTGGCTGCGCGCGGATGAGCGCGACGCACCGTCGATACAGCGAGACGTTGATGCATGCGTGGCGGCGCGGCGGCGCCGGCGTCGGGCGGGGCTGACCGCGAAGCGACCGTTCCGCGGGTGAACGCGCAACCGGCGCGCGCATGCGACGTTGCAGCCTCATGCCCACCCCCATGCAAGCAAGAACCCCCGATGCCGCCGACCGCGGCCGCGGTGCCGCGAGCCCGTTCGACGTCCCGCCCGCGGGCTGGTGGGACGTCCTTAAACGTAGCTGGGCCGAGGCGGGCGACGACAATGTCGGTTTGCTCGCCGCGGGCGTCGCCTTCTACGGCTTCACCGCCATGGTACCGATGTTGGGTGCCATCGTGCTGAGCTACGGGCTTATTGCCAGTCCGGAAACGGTGATGGCGCATGTGCGGTCGCTGACGACGATGATGCCGGCATCCGCCGCCAGCCTGATCGGCGAACAGCTGCTCAACATCGTCACCACCTCGGGCGGCAAGAAGGGCCTCGGCCTTCTCGTTGCGCTCGGCGTCGCCCTCTATGGTGCCATGAAGGGCGCGGGCGCCATCATCACCGCGCTGAATATCGCCTATGACGAGAAGGAGACGCGCGGTTTCCTGCGCCTGAACCTCACGACGCTTGCGATAACCGTCGGCGCGGTCGCGCTCGCCATCGCCGCCATGATCGCGATCGCCGCGCTGGGTACACTCGATCGCCTCATCCCCGGCGCGCCCGCCTTCATCATCTGGTTGCTCAAACTCGGATTCTACGTCCTGCTGGGGGCCGTGGCCGCCGGCGCCGCCGCGACGCTTTTTCGCTACGCGCCCGATCGGGACGAGGCACGCTGGGTATGGCTGACCCCCGGCTCGGTCGCGGTGACGGTGCTGTGGCTGGTGCTGACCGTCGGCTTCGGCGTCTACGTCGCCAATTTCGGCAGCTACGACGCGACCTACGGCTCGCTCGGCGCCGTCATCGTGCTGCTGACCTGGCTCTACCTGTCCGCCTATCTGATCATCATGGCGGCGGAACTCAACGCCGAGCTCGAGCGCCAGACCGCGCGCGACACGACAAAGGGTCCTGAACGGCCGCTGGGCCAGCGCGGCGCCGACGCGGCGGACACGGTCGCATAACGCGGCGCGAAACCCTCCGCGCGGTCGGTCGTTGGGGCCGGACATGAGGAGATGATCATGCGACTTTCTTTGCCCATCGCGGCCGCGGCCGCTACGCTAGCCCTGGCCGCCGCGCCCGCGCACGCCCAGAGTTCCGGCACCACCGCCGAGCCCTCGTCGTCACGCCAGCAGGATCGCATCGGCCAGATACTGGGCGCGTTGTTCGGCGGCGGCACCAATGGCTCGACCGCCTCGATCGAGGCGCAATGGACCGCAGGCCGGACGCCGTTGGCGACCCAGCGCGCCGAGTTCGAAACGCGCGTTGATACCGACGTGCGCAACGGCTCGCTCAGCCAGACCACCGGCGCGCGGCTGAAAAGCGACTATTACGAGCTGGTGCAGCTCGAACGGCGCTACGGCGCCGATCGCCGCTTCACGACGCAGGAACGCACCGAACTCGCCGACCGCTACGGCGCGCTGACCCAGGTTCTGGCCGACGGCGCCTATGGTGACGATGCGGGCACCGGAAATGACGATGGCAATCGCTCGAGCATCGCCGACGAACGTGCCGAATTCTTCCGCCGCATCGATGTGGCGGTGGCGGAACGGCGTATCACGCGCAGCGAGGCGACACGCCTGCGCGTCGATTACAACGCGCTGGCACGGCTGGAGACCAGCTATCTGCGCGACGGCGCGATCAGCGCGCGCGAGCGTGACGATCTCGATACGCGGCTCGATGCGCTCAACAGGCGCGTCGGCGACGACGCCTATGGCGGCGGGCAGGTGGCCCAGACGCCACGCGAGCGGCTGGATGCGATCGCACGGGCGCTGCCTGCCAGCGGCCTGACCACGGCGGCACAGGCGCAGCTGCGTGTGGAGCATGAGGATCTGACGCGGCTCGAGGCCGCCTATGCGCGCCTCAGCGTCACCGCCGACGACCGCGCCTATCTCGACCGGCGCCTCGCCGACCTCGAGACGCGCGCGCGCGTCCGTCGCTGATCGGCGCGCGCGGGCTGCACGGCTTCTGCACGGCCCGCCCGCACATAACGCATCGCCGGCCCATCGGCCCTGCGCGACGAACCGGCATGACGGCTTCCCGAACAGGAGGCCGTCATGCTCGTTTCCAGCCGCTTCGCATCCACCCTGGCCTACAAGGGCGCGCTCGCCGTCGCGGTAGTAGCGGCTGGCGACTGGCTATTCTTCCAACGCCATTGGCTGGCGAGCGGCTGGGGATTGTTCGCCCTCGCCATCGCCGCTGCCGCCCTGGCCGGCCGCCCCGCCATCTTGCGCGACCGCACCGCGCTGGCGGCCTGGCTCGCCAGCCTTGCCTTCGCCGGCGCGCTGCTGCTCGATCCGTCCCTCCTCGCCTGGCTGTTGTTCGGATCGACCCTCGGCATCGCCATCCTGAAGCCGCGCACCGGCGCGTTCGACGATGCGTGGGCGTGGTTCCAGCGGCTCGTCTGGCAGACGGTCACCAGCAGTGTCCTGCCCGTGCTCGACCTCGTCCGCCTGCGCCGCGCGCTGGCCAGGCGGCGTGCGCGCGGCCGTGGCCTGCGCTCCTGGTCGTTGCGCGGCGCCGCGTCGCTCCTGGCGCTGCCGGTCGCCGGCACCGCGATCTTCCTTGCCCTTTTCGCCGATGCCAACCCCGTCCTGGCTGGGCTGACGCGGCGTGTCCTGTGGATCGGCGACTTCAGTCCGCTGCGGGTCATGCTGTGGGCGTTCCTGCTGCTGTTCGCCTGGAACGCGCTGCGCCCGCGGCTCGCGCGCAATCTGCTGCCCAGTTTCGACGGTACCGGCGATCTGCCGCTGAGCGGCGTGAACCCTGCCTCGGTCACGCTCTCACTCGTGGCCTTCAACCTCCTGTTCGTCGCGCAGAACGCGATGGATATCGCCTGGTTGTGGGGCCTCGCCCCGCTGCCCGACGGCATGACCTTCGCCCGATACGCGCATCGCGGCGCCTATCCCCTGATCGCCACCGCGCTGCTCGCCGGCCTGTTCGTGCTCGTGACGCTGCGCCCGGGCAGCAGCACCGCCGCCGATCCCCGCATCCGTGCGTTGGTGGTGGCATGGATCGCGCAGAACATGCTGCTGGTCGCGTCGAGCGCGGTGCGCACCATCGATTATATTCAGGCCTATTCGCTCACCCTCCTGCGCCTCGCCGCGCTGGAATGGATGGCGCTCGTCGCTGCCGGCCTCGGCTTCATCCTGTGGCGGCTGCTGCGCGCAAAGAGCGGCCCGTGGCTGATCAACGCCAACGCCGCGGCGCTCGCGCTCCTGCTGTCGATCGCCGCCTTCGTCGATCACGGCGCCATCGTCGCGCGCTGGAACGTGGCGCATGCAAGGGAGGTGGGCGGGCGGGGCGTGCCGCTGGACCTATGCTACCTGCGCGGCCTCGGCTCCTCCGCGCTCCTGCCGCTGATCGAACTCGAGGCGCACCCGCGGCTCACTCCCGGGTTTCGGGACCGGGTAATCGAAACGCGGATCGATATCCGCGAGCGCATGCGCGACCATCATGCGCGCGGGTGGTGGACGGTCCGCGACCTTCGCCGTGCCGCTGCCGCTGACGCGCGCACCGTCGATCGCCGCCGCCGACCGGCGCAGGACGTGCGTGATTGCGCCGGTCGGATCGTTCCGCCTACCCCGAAGGTCGTACCGCCCCCTCCGATCCAGGTCGCCCCGCCATTGACAGGGCAGGCCCCGCGATGATCATGGTCCCGATGCAGCGAACCGTCCTCATCGTCGACGACGATCCGCATATCCGTGCATTGCTCGCCTTCGCGCTGACCAAGGCGGGGATCGCCAGCATCGAGGCCGGCGACGGGGAGGCGGCGCTGGACGCGGTCGCCGCGCACGCGCCGCACCTCGTCATCCTCGACATCGCCATGCCGCGCATGGACGGGCTCGAGACCTGCCGCCGCCTGCGCAGCCTGGGCGACATACCGATCCTGTTCCTCTCCAGCCGCGACGAGGAGGTGGACCGCGTGGTGGGGATCGAGCTCGGCGCCGACGATTATGTGGTCAAACCGTTCAGCCCGCGCGAGGTCGTGGCGCGGGTCCAGGCGATCCTGCGGCGGACCAGCCCGCGCGCGCCGGCGGTGGAAAGTCACGGCACGATCGCGCACGGCGCGCTCGCCATCGACGTCGATGGCTGGACCGCGGCGTGGAACGGCGCGGAAGTGCCGCTGACCGCGACCGAATTCGGCATATTGCGCACGCTCGCGGCGATGCCGTCGCGCTTCTTCTCGCGCGACGCGATCATCGACCGGCTGCACGGCCCCGGCTTCGCCATCACCGACCGAACGATCGACAGCCATGTGCGAAACCTGCGCGCGAAATTCGGCGCGGCGGGCTGCACGACGCTGATCGAGACGCGCGCGGGCGTCGGCTACCGGCTGGGCAGCTGCACGCCCGAATGATCGCCGCGCTGAAAGCCGCCATCGTCCGGCGCTGGCCGCGGCTGCACCTGCGCACCATCATCCTGGGCACGCTGCTCCTCGTGGCGGCGCTGCCCGGGGTCGGCGCGGTCTTCCTGCGGGTGTATGAAAATGCGCTCGTCCGCCGTACCGAATCCGAACTCGTCGCGCAGGGCGCGGCCCTTGCGGCGAGCGCCGCCGTGCTGTGGCGGGCCGTGCCGGACGCTCCGTCGCGTCGCTCCACGCCGATCGAGCGCGGTTATCGTGCCAGTCCCAGCGCCGTCGATCTCAGCGATGCACCCATCCTGCCGCCACGGCCGGACCCGCAGCCGACCGCGCTGGTGGCCGATCCGCTTGCTATGGCGGTGGCCGGTCGCCTTGCTCCCGCCATTGCCGAAACCCAGCAGGCGACGCTCGCGTCGATCCGCCTGCTCGACCGTAACGGCGTCCTGCTGAACGGACCCGCGCCGGGGCGCCGCCTGGCGCAGGTGGAGGAGGTGCGCGCGGCGCTTGCCGGCGAGCCCGCCACCCGCCTGCGCCGCCTGCGCGCGGGGCAGCGCGACGGACCGCTCGACTGGCTCAGCCGATCCGAGAACCTGCGCCTGCACCATGCCCGGCCGATCCGGCTGCACGACCGCGTCGTCGGCGCGATCCTCGTCTCGCGCTCGCCGCCGCCGCTGTTCGCGGGCATGGCGGAGGATTGGGGAAAGATCGCCATCGGGATCGCGGCCATCTTCACCACGCTCCTGTTCCTGACCGCCCTGCTCGCGCGCACCATCGTCCGTCCGATCGAGCGGCTGTCCGCCGCCACCAGGGCCGTCGCCGCCGGCCGCAGCGAGTTTCCGGGCGACCCCAGCCTGCGCGTCATCGAGATCGAGGCGCTTTATGGCGAGTTCCGCTCGATGGCCGACGGCATCCGCCGCCGCTCGCGCTACCTGCGCGATTTCGCGGCCGCGCTCAGCCATGAATTCAAGACCCCGCTCGCCGGCATCACGGGCGGGCTCGAACTGATCGAGGACCACGGGACGGAGATGGATGCCGCCACCCGCGCGCGCTTCATCGCCAACATGCGCGGCGACGCCGACCGGCTTTCCCGCCTGACCGGGCGACTGATGGAACTGGCGAAGGCCGACATGCGCGCGCCCGACGGCAGCGCGGTCGCCGATGCCGGCACGGGCGTCGCGCAGGTCGCGGACGGCTATCGCGGGGACGGCTTCGCCATCGACAGCCAGGTGCCGTCCGGCATGGCCGTCGCGCTCGACGCCGCGACGCTGGGGGCGATCGTCGGAATCCTGTTCGACAACGCGCGTGCGGCCGGCGCCACGCGGATCGCGGTCACCGCCTCGCGCAGCGACGGCGCCATCGCCCTGCGCTTCGCGGACGACGGGCCGGGCATAGCGCCGGCCGACGCAGCCCGCATCTTCGAACCCTTTTTCACCTCCAAACGCGAGGCCGGCGGCACCGGCCTCGGCCTCGCCATCGCGCGCAGCCTGGCCGAAAGCGCGGGTGGGGAACTGGTGCTGGAGAGCGCGCAGGGTGGCGCCACCTTCCGCCTGACGCTCCCCGCCTCGATCTAGCGCGCCGTGCTTTTCTATCGCCGCAGATGCGTGTCGAGGAACCGCAGATAGGCCTCCGACGCGGCGATATTATTCTCGCGCCGCTGGAAACCATGGCCCTCGTCCGGGAACAGCACATATTCCACCGGCACGTTGTTGGCGCGCACCGCCGCGACCAGCTCGTCGCTCTCCACCTGCAGCACGCGCGGATCGTTGGCGCCTTGCACCACGAGGAGCGGGCGGCGGATGTTGGCGGCGTGGAACAGCGGCGATATGGCGCGATGCCGCTCCGCATCGGTCGCGGGATCGCCCATCTCGTCGTACAGCGCGATCCGCTGCGCGCCCCACCAGGCGGGGATCGATTCCAGCGTGCGCGTCCAGTTGGTCACGCCGAAGATGTTGATGCCGGCATCGAAGGTTTCGGGATGGAAGGCGAGCGCCGCGGCGGTCATGTACCCGCCGTAACTGCCACCCATCACCGCGACCCGGTCCGATATCCAGTCCTGCCCGGCCAGCCAGTCGCGCGCGGCGACGACGTCCTTCAGATCGACGTCGCCGTGCCGCTTGTCGTCCATGTGGAAGAAGGTCTTGCCATAGCCCGACGATCCGCGGTTGTTGATTGCATAGACCGCATAGCCGTGGTTCACGAGATGCTGCACCATCGAGCTGTAGCCGCGCCGGCTCTGCCCGCCCGGTCCGCCATGCACCAGCACGATCGCCGGCACCGGCGCCGCGGCGGAGGCGCCGCGCGGGCGATAGAGGATGCCCGGCACCTGCAGCCCGTCATAGCTCGCGAAGCGCGCGACGCTCGCCTCGACCAGCTGCGCCTCGTCGATCGCGGGATTGAGCGCATGGGTCAGCCGCCGCGCCTGCCCGGTGGCAAGGTCGGCGACATAGATGTCGCGCGGGCTGGTGTCCGATGCGACCGTGAACGCAATGCGCCCCTCATTCGCGTCGAAATCGATCTGCCCCAGATCGCCGGCCGGAATGCCGTTCAGCGTGACGGGACGCCCCGTTGTCGTGTCGGTGATGGTGACCGCAGTCGATCCGTCCGCGTTCAGCGCCTCGACGCGATAGCGGCCCGAATCGGAATGGGTCAGGTAGGATACGTCCCAGTCCGCGGCCAGCATCCGCTCCCGCGCGCCGCTGGCAAGGTCGTAGGTCCAGGCCTGCGCGAACTCGCCATGCTCGTCGGTGGAATAGATCAGCTTGGTGCCGTCGGGCGTGAAATCGAACACGCCATGATCGACGTTGCCCTCGCTCGACGCGATCAGCCGGGGCGGCGCGTCGGAACCGACGTCGACCAGATACAGGTCGCTGTCCGCCGAACTGAGCTGCTTCTGCAGCACGATATGCCGGCCGTCGGGAGACATGCCGGCGGGGTTGAAGCCGCCGGGATTGGTGAACACCAGCCGCCGGTCGTAGCTCGCCGCATCATAGGCATAGACGTCGAACGCCTGCGGATCGCGCTCGTTGGACATGACGTAGAAACTGTTGCCGTCGCGGCTCCATCCGGCGAACTCCGACTTCGCGGTCGCATGCGGGGTCAGGTCGCGCGTCGTGCCGTCGGGGTTGCGCACATAGACATGCGTCAACTCGTTGCCGCCGGTGTCGCCCGTGAACAGGATGCGCTCGTCGCGCGGGAAAAAGCTCGCGGCATAGCGCGCGTCGCTCGCCGACTCGGTCAAGGCCACCGGCTCGCCGCCCGCGACCGGCAGCGCATAGACGTTGAAGGTGCCGGTCTTGTTGCTCGAGATCAGCACCCGCGTCCCGTCGGGCGAGAAGGCATGGCCGCCGCCCGCGACCGAATAGCTCGTCGTCTCGAAGAATTGGGCGGCGGTATAGCGCGTGGCGGGCGCCTCGGCCGGCGCCGTGGCGGCGGGTTCTGCCGACGACTGCGCCAGCGCGGGCGCGCTTAGGGCAAGCGAGATCGAAAGAGCCGTGGAGCCAAGCAAACGCATCGTCATTCTCCCCTGTGTGTTACCACTATAATACAGCCGTGCTTGGTCGGGTCAAGCCTCGACCATCTCGAACTCGTCCTTGCCCGTCCCGCATTGCGGACAATACCAGTCGGCCGGCACGTCCGCCCAGCGCGTGCCCGGCGCCAGCCCCGCATCGGGATCGCCCGCCTCCTCATCATAGACATAGCCGCAGTTCAGGCATTGCCAGACCCGATAGGGTTCCATCATCGCACCGCGAACCGCACGCGCACATGTTTGGGTCCGCACACGAAATTCGAGCGCGTCAGCTCGGGCGGCGCGGTCAGTTCGATCGACGCGAGCCGCGGCAGCAGTTCCTCCCACAGCAATCGCATCTCCATCTTGGCGAGATGCTGGCCGACGCACACATGCGGACCATAGCCGAAGGCGACGTGCCGCCCGGCTTTCCGATCAATGTCGAAGTCGAACGGCGCATCGAACACCGCCTCGTCGCGGTTGGCCGACTGATAGGGCAGCATGATCCAGTCGCCGGCGCGCACCCGCTGCCCGCCGACTTCCGCATCGGCCGCGGCGGTGCGCATGAAATGCTTGACCGGGGTCGCCCAGCGGATGCTCTCCTCGACGAACGCGCCCGTCAGGCCCGGATCGGCCTGCAGCCGCGCCAGCAGCTCGGGCCGCTCTGCCACCGCGGCCAGCGCCGCGGCGGTGGTGTTCGACGTGGTGTCGTGCCCCGCGGTCGCGGCGATGATGTAATAGCCCATGATCTGCCGGTGGCTGAGATACGCCCCGTCGATGGTCGCGTTGGCAATCAGGCTGTTGACCTTGGTCGGGTCGGGCTGCGCGCGGAACCGCTCCGTCACGCCCGCGAAATAGGCTTCCAGGTCGGCGTTGGTCTGGACGAGCTGCTGCAGCGCCTCGGCCGGCGTCACCTCCGCCTTGTTGCGGTTGAGTTCGGGGTCCCCGGCGCTGAACAGTTCCTGCGTCAGCCGCATGAGATAGGGCTCGTCCTCGGGCGGCACGCCGAGCACGGTCATGATGACGCGCAGCGGGTACCAGAAGGCGACCTCCTCCGCGAAATCGCATTCGGGCGCGCGGGCCAGCATATCCTCGGCGTAGGCGCGTGCGATCTCGCGGACCTGCCCCTCCATCGCGCGCGCCGCGGCCGGCGTCATCGCCGGAAAGACGACGGCGCGCAGCGCCTTGTGCTCCGCGCCGTCGACCGAAACCAGGCTGCGAATGAGGTTCGCCTCGCCCCCGGTCAGGAAGCGCACCACCGCCTCGCTTTCCCTAGGGCTGACCACGGTCGGGCGCGGCTCGTTGAGGAACAGCTGCGCCTGCCGCTCGATTGCCATCACGTCGGCATGGCGGCTCGCGACCCAGAAGGGCGCGTATTCCGTCTCCGCCGTCATCGCGAACGGCGCGCCCGCGCGGATTTCGGCGAACGCTTCGTCGATCGCGGCGCCCGACTGATAGGCCATCGGATCGACGATCGTGCGCGAAAGCGTTTCGGACAGCGTCGGCGGCATAGGCGGCCCTCCCCGAACGACAGCGTCTCGCACCAGCGCGGCCACGTCAATGGGCATCGCGCCGCGGTTGTCAGCGGGGTGCGGCAGGGTATAGCCTCCTCCGGAACGGTCGCTCCGGCCCAACGCGCGCGAGTGTGCAATGCAAGACGATTTCTACCGCATGAAACGCCTGCCGCCCTATGTGATCGCGGAGGTCAACGCGATGCGGGCGCGGGCGCGCCAGGCGGGCGAGGACATTATCGACCTCGGCATGGGCAACCCGGACCTGCCGCCGCCGCCGCACGTGATCGATAAACTGTGCGAGGTCGCGAGGAAGCCCGACGCGCACGGCTATTCGGCGTCCAAGGGCATTCCCGGCCTGCGCCGCGCCCAGGCCAACTATTACGGCCGCCGCTTCGGCGTCGATCTTGATCCCGAAAGCGAGGTCGTCATGACCATGGGGTCGAAGGAGGGTCTGGCCAGCCTCGCCACCGCCATCACCGCGCCCGGCGACGTCGTGCTCGCGCCCAACCCCAGCTACCCCATCCACACCTTCGGCTTCATCATCGCCGGCGCCACCATCCGCAGCGTGCCGGTGACCCCGGACGAGGGCTATTGGGCGAGCCTCGAACGCGCGATGGCCTATACCGTACCGCGCCCGTCGATCCTGATCGTCAACTATCCGTCCAATCCTACCGCCGAAACCGTCGATCTCGCCTTTTACGAACGGCTGGTCGCCTGGGCGCGGGAAAACAGGGTGTGGGTGCTCTCCGACCTCGCCTATTCGGAGCTGTATTTCGACGGGGCACCGACCCGCTCGATCCTCGAGGTTCCGGGGGCGAAAGACGTCGCGGTCGAGTTCACTTCCTTGAGCAAGACCTATTCGATGGCCGGCTGGCGCGTCGGCTTCGCGGTCGGCAACCCGGGTCTCATCGCCGCGCTGACCCGCGTGAAAAGCTATCTCGACTATGGCGCCTTCACGCCGATCCAGGCCGCCGCCTGCGCCGCGCTCAACGGCCCGCAGGACATCGTCGAGGCGAACCGCGCGCTCTACCACAAGCGCCGCGACGTGCTCGTCGAAAGCTTCGGCCGCGCGGGCTGGGACATCCCGCCGCCGCGCGCATCCATGTTCGCCTGGGCTCCGCTCCCCCCGGCGCTCGCGCACATGGGCAGCCTCGAATTCTCGAAGGCGCTGCTGGCGCAAGCGGGCGTCGCGGTCGCCGCGGGCGTCGGCTACGGCGAGGAGGGCGAGGGCCATGTCCGCATCGCCATGGTCGAGAACGAGCAGCGCATCCGCCAGGCCGCGCGCAACATCCGCCGCTGGCTGCAATCGAAGGGCGTGAACAGCGCGGGCGCGGGCGCCCGGGACGCGGCCTAGCCGACACCAAGGTTAGCCAGACATGATCGCCCAGACCATCCAGCTCGCACTCGGCCCCGCCTTCCTCCTCGTCGCGACGGGCAGCATCCTCAACGTCGTCGCCGGCCGGCTCGCCCGCGTCATCGACCGCGCCCGCGCGTTGCAGGAACGCTATGCGACGACCGAGGGGCTGGAGCATCGCCGCGTCGTGGGCGAACTGCGCCGGCTCGACCGCCGCATGACGGTGACCAACGCCTCCATCGCGCTGTGCGTCGCCTGCGCGATCACGGTATGCGTGCTCGTCGCCATGATCTTCGTCGCGGGGTCGTTCGTCGATGGCCTCGCCACCCCCATCGCCGCCACCTTCATCGTGGCCATGCTGCTGCTGATGGCGGGGCTGGTCTGCTTCCTGATCGAGGTCCGCCTCGCCATCCGCACCATCCACGTGCCGATCGAGATGCTCGAGCGCGAGGAGGAGGAACGCAAGCGCCGCGGCCTGCTGGGGCTCTAACGCTCTACCCCACACCAAATACGTAGCCCTGAGCTTGTCGAAGGGCGCTTTGCGGACAAGCGCCCTTCGACAAGCTCAGGGCTACGGTTCCTCATTCGATGGCAAGGGCAACGCCGTTGCGAAACGTCGGACCCGGCAGTGCCCCGCGCGCCAGCTCATAGGCATGGCCCGCGGCCAGCACGCGCGCGTCGTCGCCACCCGTCCCGATGAAGCTGATGCCTATCGGCAGCCCCTCGACCGCGCCCATCGGCACCGTCAGGTGCGGGTAACCCGCGACCGCGGGCAGCTGGCTCGCCGACGGTCCGCCGAAATTGTCGCCGTTGACGAGGTCGATGGTCCAGGCCGGGCCATTGGTGATGCCGACCAGCAGGTCGACGCCCGCCTCGCGCCGCAACCGGTCGATGCCGTCCGGCCCCGCCAGCCGCCGCGCATCGTCGCGCGCCGCTGTATAGGCCGCGTCGTCGAGCCCCGGTTTGCCTTGCGCCAGCTCGAACAGGTCCTGCCCGAACCAGCGCAGCTCCGCGGGCGTCGCGGCATTGAACGCGATCAGATCGGCCAGCGTCTGCGGCCCGGCGTCGCCCGGGCGTCCCGCGAGATAGGCCGCCATATCGGCCTTCAGCTCGGTGAACAGGATGGTGCTTTCGAGCTCGCCCAGCGTCTCGAACCCGCTACGCGTGTCGGCGACGTCGACGATTGTCGCGCCGGCATCGCGCAGCACGCCGAGCGCCCGCTCGAACAGCGCGGCGACGTCGGCGCGGCTGCCCAAGCGGTCGCGCATCACGCCGATGCGCAGGCCGCGCAGTGCATCGGTGCGAAGGCCCGCGGCGAAAGGCGTCCGACCCGCTACCGGCTCCGCCATCGCGTCGAGCATCAGCGCGGCGTCCAGCACGGTGGCGGTCATCGGACCCGCGCTGTCCTGGCTGTGGCTGATCGGCACGATCAGGTCGCCGCTGACGAGGCCGAGCGTCGGCTTGAACCCCACCACCCCGTTCATGCCCGCGGGGCAGGTGATGGATCCGTCGGTCTCGGTCCCCACCGCCGCCGCCGCCAGACTTGCCGCCATTGCGGCGCCGCTGCCCGAGGACGAGCCGCAGGCGGAGCGAGATAGATCGTGCGGATTGCGGGTCAGCCCGCCCACCGCGCTCCATCCGCTCGTTGAATCCGACGACCGGATATTGGCCCATTCGGACAGGTTGGTCTTGCCCAGGATCACCGCACCAGCGGTACGCAGCCGCGTGACCAGGGCTGCATCGCGCCCCGTATCCACGCCGGCCAGCGCCAGCGATCCGGCGGTCGTCGGCAGGCCCGCCACCTCGATATTATCCTTGATCAGCACCGGCACGCCATGCAGCGGGCCACGGATGCGCCCCGCCGCCCGCTCGGCATCCATGGCACGCGCTTGATCGAGCGCGTCTGGGAAGATCGCGATCACTGCGTTGAGCGGTCGCCTGCCATCGTCGATTTGCCTGATGCGGCGGAGGTACCAACTGGTGATGCCGCCCGACGTATACCGGCCACTTTCGAGCAATTGTCGAACCGCGTCGATCCCGCCGCTCATCAATGCCGCATTCTCTTCTTCGGCATTCAACGGGGCCGGCGGGGTTGGGAGGTGCGCGCTGTCGCCGTCCACAGCGTCCTGCGCCGACGCCTTCGTCAACGAAACAGCGAGCAGCGCCACGGACAAGGCGATCAGAACAGGATTTGTCATGGGCGACAGCATGACGGTGGCATTGCCCAGGTCAAGCCAACGCGCCGATGCAAACATCTTTCATGCCGCACGGCTTTGACAAACGCGTCCGCTCGGCGTCCATTGCACGAAAGGGAGAGACCATGGCCGACACCGCCGCCGCCTCGGGCGCTGCCCCGGGCACCGCCGCCGCAAACCGCACCCGCGTGCTGCTGTGGACGCTGCTCTTGGTCTATATCCTAAACTTCCTCGACCGGCAGATCGTCAACATCCTCGCCGAACCGATCAGCCGCGAACTGGGCCTCAGCGACACGCAGATCGGGCTGATGACGGGGCTCGCCTTCGCGCTGTTCTACACCGTGCTCGGCATCCCCATCGCCCGCTACGCCGACCGGCCGCACAGCAACCGGGTGACGATCATCTCGCTCAGCCTCGCCGCCTGGTCGGGCATGACCGCGCTGTGCGGGCTGGCGCAGAATTTCGTGCAACTGCTGCTCGCGCGCATCGGCGTCGGCGTGGGGGAGGCGGGGTGCACCCCCGCCGCCATGTCGCTCATCACCGACGCCGTGCCGGCGGAGCGGCGGTCTTCCGCGATCGCCTTCTACGGCCTGGGCGTCCCCATCGGCAGCCTGCTCGGCCTCGTCATCGGCGGCGTCCTGGCGGATGCCTATGGCTGGCGCACCGCCTTCGTCGCGGTCGGCGTGCCGGGCATCCTCCTCGCGCTCGCGCTGCCCTTCCTGCTGCGCGATCCCCGCTTCGCCGGCGGGCTCCGGCCGCACGCGCGCGATTCCGCGCCCCCTGTTCCCTTTTTCGCGACCGTGGCGGACATGATGCGCAACCGCACCTTCGTCCTCCTCATGGCGGGCGCCGCGTTCACCGCCTTCCTTTCCTATGGCAAGGGAGTGTGGGCGGTGATCCTGTTCCAGCGCTCGTTCGGCCTCAGTCCAGGCGAAACCGGCCTTTATCTGGGACTGACGCTGGGTGCGGCGGGCATTGCGGGCACCTGGCTCGGCGGCTGGGCGGCGGACCGCTTCGGCGCACGCGATCGGCGCTGGATCATCCATGGGCCGGCGCTCGCGATGCTGATCGCGGCACCGATCCTGTATCTCGCTTATTCCGCCGATGACTGGCGGCTGGCGCTGGCGCTCCTGATCCTGCCCACCGCGCTCAACGCCATGTACTATGGCCCCACCTATGGCGCAGTGCAGGGCCTGGTGGCGCCCAGCGCCCGCGCGACGGCGAGCTCGCTGATGCTGCTCGCGCAGAATCTCATCGGCCTGGGTCTCGGCCCGCTGCTGTTCGGGGCGCTGTCCGACGGGCTAAAACCCATCGCCGGCGACGAAAGCGTGCGCTGGGTGTTGTTCGGCGCCGCCTGGCTCGGCATCCTCCCCGCCATCCTCTTCTGGTTCGCCGGCCGAGGCATGGCGCGCGATCTGAAAAGCGGCTGAACCTTTCGGGCGCTCCACCCTTGACATCACGAACCATATAGGCTATATGCTGCCTCACATTCCAACCGTGCTGA
>CBDUBN010000042.1:0-17143 GCA_965365395.1 uncultured Sphingomonas sp. | reverse complement strand
TAGGCGTCCAGATCGGCATGGCGGATGCGACCGTCGGCGCCGGGTTTAACCGAGGCGAGGTCGACGTGGAGGGCGCGCGCGCGATCGCGGACGGCGGGGGATGCGAGGGTGCGAGGGTGCCCGACTTGAGCCCCCGAAACCGCTTGTGCTGAGCTTGTCGAAGCACTGCTTTCCACCTCAACCGGGGCCGAAGCGGAGGGCAATCCTTCGACGGGCTCAGGACGGGCGGACTGGGGATGAAGCGCTTCTTCTACGCCGGGGTTCTCGTCCTCGACGGTCGCGATCTCAGCGGGAACGGCAGACGGTCCTTTGACAGGCTCAGGACGAACGGAGCCAGCGTCCCCCCCGGCCGCATCGGTCTCCACGACCATCAGCGTCGATCCGATGGCGACGACGTCGCCCACGCCGCCCGCAATCTCCACGACCGTGCCCGATACCGGCGACTCCATCTCGACCGTCGCCTTGTCGGTCATCATGTCCGCGATGGGCTGGTCTTCCTCGACGCGGCCGCCCACTTCGATGTGCAGCGCGACGATCTCCGCCTCGGCGATGCCTTCGCCGATGTCCGGCAGGCGGAAGGTGAAGCGGGCCATCGAATCAGTCCTTCAGCAATGCATCGAGCGCGGTGGCGATGCGCACCGGCCCGGGGAAATAGGCCCATTCCAGGCTGTGCGGATAGGGCGTGTCGAACCCCGTCACCCGCGCGACCGGCGCCTCGAGATGGTAGAAGCAACGTTCCTGTACCGTCGCCGCGAGTTCCGCGCCGAAGCCGGAAGTGCGCGTCGCCTCGTGCACGATCAGGCAGCGGCCGGTCTTCTGCACGCTCGCCTCGATCGCCGGCACGTCCAGCGGCACGAGCGTGCGCAGGTCGATGATTTCCGCGTCAAGACCCATTTCCTCGACCACGGTGGCGACGACGTGAACCATGGTGCCGTAGCACAGGATCGTCACCGCCTCGCCTTCGCGCACCGTGCGTGCGGTGCCAAGGTCGATGCGGTAATATCCGTCGGGAACCTCGCAGCCTGAATGCTTGTTCCATGGTTCTACCGGGCGATCGTAATAGCCGGAGAAGGGGCCGTTGTAGATTCGCTTCGGCTCGAAGAAGATCGTCGGATCATTGTCCTCGATCGCGGCGATCAAGAGGCCCTTGGCGTCGTACGGAGTAGAAGGAATGACCGTTTTCAAGCCCGAGACGTGCGTGAAAATGCCTTCGGGGCTCTGGCTGTGCGTCTGGCCGCCGAAGATGCCGCCGCCGAAGGGTGAGCGCACGGTCAGCGGCGAGATGAAATCGCCGGCGGAGCGGTAGCGCAGCCGCGCCGCCTCGCTCACCAACTGGTCTAGCGCGGGATAGATGTAATCCGCGAACTGGATTTCGGGCACGGGCCTGAGGCCGTAGGCGCCCATGCCGATCGCGACACCGATGATGCCGATCTCGGTGATCGGCGTGTCGAACACGCGGGTCTTGCCGTGTTTCGCCTGCAGTCCCGCGGTCGCGCGGAACACGCCGCCGAAATAGCCTACATCCTCACCCATCACGATGACGTCGGGATCGCGGGCGAGCATGACATCCATCGCGTCGTTGATCGCCTCGATCATGTTGAGGCGGCGCACGGGCGCATCGGTCGCGGCCAGTGTCTCGGCGTCGCTCATTCGGGTTTCCAGTTCGGGCCGAACTTGCGGGTCTGTTCCGCGATCATCTGTGCCTGCTGCTCGGCGAGGTGCGGGGGCATATGCTCGAACACATCCTCGAACATGGTCTCGAACGGCTGGTGCATGCCGTGGCCCAGAATGCCATTCTTCTCCGCTTCCTTCTGCGCCGCCTTCACCGCGTCGGTCAGCGCCGCGGCCAGCGCCGCATGGCGGGCGTCGTCCCATTCACCGAGCGCCGTGAGATGCGCCTTCAGCCGCAGCACGGGATCGCCGAGCGGCCAGGCGGCATATTCCTCGCGCGCGCGATAGGCGGATGGATCGTCCGAGGTGCTGTGTCCTTCGGCGCGATAGGTGAAATGTTCGATCAGCGTGGGGCCGTTGTTCGTGCGCGCACGATCGGCGGCCCATTGCGTCGCGGCATAGACCGCCAGCGGATCGTTGCCGTCGACGCGCAGACCCGCGATGCCATAGCCCACCGCGCGCGCGGCGAAGGTCGTGCGCTCGCCACCGGCGAAGCCAGAGAAGCTCGAGATCGCCCACTGATTGTTGACGACGTTCATGACGACCGGCGCGTTGTATACCGCGGCAAAGGTCATCGCGCTGTGGAAATCGCCTTCCGCCGTCGAGCCCTCTCCGCACCAGGTGGCGGCGATGCGGCTGTCGCCCCTTGCCGCGCTCGCCATCGCCCAGCCCACCGCCTGTGGATATTGCGTCGCAAGATTGCCCGAGATCGAAAAGAAACCGTAATCCTTGCTTGAATACATGATCGGGAGCTGGCGCCCCTTCAGCGCGTCGCCCTTGTTCGAGTAGATCTGGTTCATCATCGCGACCATCGGATAGTCGCGGGTCAGGAGGATGCCCTGCTGGCGATAGCTGGGGAAGCACATGTCGTCGCGGTAAAGGGCCATGGTCGCCGCGACCGACACCGCCTCCTCTCCCGTCGACTTCATATAGAAACTGGTCTTGCCCTGCCGCTGCGCTCGGAACATCCGGTCGTCGAACGCGCGCAGCAGCAGCATGTAGCGCAGCATCGCGCGCAGACGTTCGGGCGACAGGCGTGGGTCCCAGGGGCCGACAGCGCGACCCTCGCCGTCCAGCACGCGGATGAGGCCATAGGCGGCATCGTGCATGTCGACGGGCCTGCTATCTTCGGGCGGCCGGGTCTGCGCGCCCGCCGGCGGCACGGCGATATCCGAAAAATCAGGTGTGTCACCGGGACGGAAGCGCGGCTCCGGGATATGCAGGGTCAACGGCGGCAGATTGTCCGTGCGGCTTTTGTGCGCGTCGGGCATGGCCCTGATCTTCCCGATTATTGCGCAATGGCGTTATGATGTTTCGCCGCAACCCGCAAGCCGATCACACCGCCACAGGCGCCGCAATGTGCGATTGCGGGGCGTAATCGTCCACCACAAAATCGTCGATGCGATAGTCGAAGATGCTCGCCGGACACCGAGCCAGGCGCAGTCGCGGATCGCCCGAGGGACGGCGCGACAATTGCTCCGACACGAGATCGGCATGGTTGCGGTACAGATGCACGTCCCCGCCGCTCCAGACCAGCGTGCGCGGGGTGAGACCCGTCTGCTGTGCGAGCATGGCGGTCAGCATGGCAGCGCCGAACAGGTTGAAGGGAAGACCGAGCGCGACGTCGCAGCTGCGCTGGTACAGCATGCAGGACAGACCGCCGTCGGTCGACACATGGAACTGGTAGGTCATATGACAGGGCGGCAGCGCCATGGCGTCCAGATCGGCGACGTTCCAGCCGGTGAAGATGTGCCGGCGCGACGCCGGATCGCCGCGCAGCGATGCGACCAGAGCCGCGATCTGGTCGATCCCGGCCGGGTCGCGACGGTAACTTCCGTCGGCGTTCGCATCATATTTAGGCCAGTGCCGCCACTGCGCGCCGTAGACCGGGCCGAGATCGCCCCATTTCCGAGCAAATTCCTCATCGGCGACGATGCGCGCCTCGAATGTGTCGCGGTCGATGCTTTCGCCCGTGGCGTTGCGATAGGCAGCGAGCGGCCAATCGGTCCAGATATGCACGCCCTGTTCGGCCAGCGTGCGGATGTTGCGCTCCCCCGACAGAAACCAGAGCATCTCCCGCGCCGCCGTTTTCCAGAAGATCCGCTTGGTGGTCAGCAGGGGAACACGGCCGTCACGGAGGTCGAAGCGCAGCGTTTCGCCGAACAGGCTACGGGTGCCGACGCCGGTGCGATCCATGCGCTCGTCGCCCTCCTCCCAAACGCGGCGCATGAGATCCAGATACTGGCTTTCGGTGTGAGGCGAGGATGAGCCGTGCATCGCCGGACGCTAATCGCATGGCGGCACGCGTGCAACGCGGGCGCGATCCATCCGAAACGGATTTGCCTCACTCGGCGGGCAATGCGACCTCGCGGCCATGGGCGCCGTCCTGTCTCTTGTGTGGAACGATGCGGCCGCGACCGTTTCGCCCTATGCCGATCTGTTCGCGCCCTATCTCGATGCGCAACCATTGGAGTGGGTGCTCGCGGCGGGCCTCGATACGCACGGCCGGCTCGTAGCCTTCGACGGGCGTGACGATGCCGTTGACAGCAATGCGCACCTGATCGCTTGCGTCCGCGCCATACTCGGGCACCCACGGGTCGTGCAGGTCGTCGTCGCCCACAATCATGTCGCGGCGCCCGCCACGCCTTCCCGCGAGGATTTGCGCGCGACCCGGCGCGCCGCGGACCTTTGCCGGCTGGCGCATGCGCGGCTGGTCGATCACCTGATCTTCGCGCGCTGCGGCGCCGTCAGCCTGCGCACGCTGGGCTATCTTGGTTAGCCCGCATTGCGGGTTGCACCGCTTGTGGCGCCCCACTATAGCGCCCGCCTGCCCCACGCCGGGGTGCGCTCGGAAGGGCGCGGCAGGCGATACGGTCGGGGAGTAGCTCAGCCTGGTAGAGCACTGTCTTCGGGAGGCAGGGGCCGGAGGTTCGAATCCTCTCTTCCCGACCATTTTTCCGGATCGAATGACCGTCCGGGGGACGGTCATCCGGAAAAATCCCAAGCAACAGCGCGGGAGGCGGTACGGCTCGACCCTCTTATGTCGAGGAGCCGCATGACCCACCCGTTCACCGTTCTCGTCACCGGCGGCGCCGGCTATATCGGCAGCCATGCGGTGCTCGCGCTGCGCGACGCGGGCTGGCCTGTCGTCGTCATCGATAATCTGGTCACCGGGTTTGAATGGGCGGTGCCCGACGGTGTGCCACTGATCCTCGGCGACGTTGCCGATCGTGCGTTGGTCGGCGAGACCATAGGAGCGCACGGCATCGGCGCGATCATGCACTTCGCGGGCTCGGTCGTCGTGCCCGAATCCGTGGTCGATCCGCTGAAATATTATCGCAACAACACCGTGGCGACCCAGGCTCTGCTGGAGGCCGCGGTCGCCGGCGGGGTACGCCATTTCATCTTCTCGTCGACCGCCGCGACCTATGGCATTCCCGATGCGGTGCCGATCCGGGAAACGAGCCCGACCCGCCCGATCAACCCCTATGGCATGTCCAAGCTGATGACCGAGGGCATGCTGGCGGACGTCGCGGCAGCGCATCCGATGAACTATTGCGCGCTGCGCTACTTCAACGTCGCGGGCGCCGATCCGCAAGGCCGGAGCGGCCAGTCCACTGCCGGAGCCACGCACCTGATCAAGGTCGCGGTCGAAGCGGCCACTGGCAAGCGCTCGCACGTCAGCGTGTTCGGCACCGACTTCGCGACGCCCGACGGCACCGGCGTGCGTGATTATATCCACGTCAGTGATCTGGCTGCGGCGCACGTCGATGCGCTCGAGGCGCTGATCGACGATCCCGCCACCAGCCACATCATGAACTGCGGCTATTCGCGCGGCTATTCGGTGCTGGAGGTGTTCGACGCCGTCGACCGGGTCACCAACCGGAAGCTGGTGCGTAAGACGGAAGGGCGCCGCGCGGGTGATCCCGATGCTCTGGTCGCGGACAATAGCCGCATCCTTGCCACCCTGCCCTGGCGTCCGCGCCATGACGATCTGGAGCGGATCGTCGCCGATGCGCTGGCATGGGAGCGCAAGCTCGCCGAGCGCGGCCACGGCTAGCGCACGCCGATCGCGCTCCAGGATGCAGCGATGTCGGCGATCTGGGTGCGCAGAACATTCATTTCGTCGGCCGCGCGTTCAGGCCTGGCGAGCATAGCGAGGCCGCCGCGATAGAAACGGCGCAGGATCGTCCCCAATTCTCCCCCCGCGTCGAGATCGAGTCCGGCATCGAGCCCGGCAAGGATCGTCTTGGCCCGCGTCCTGGCCTTTGCCGCCTGCCCCTGCAAACCGCGCGCGTCCGCAGCCGCCAGACTGTCCAGCGATTTGAGCAGCTCGTCGTAGAGAATCTCGACCAGCCGGTGCGGCGACGCGCCTTCGATCAGGCTGGCGAGCGCGACATCGGAATAGTCGGCTGAGCGGGGTGCGTAGGCCGTCATCATCGGCTCGCCGTCCATACCTTCACTTGCTGCTCAAGGAAGCTCTGCGTCGCCTTGAAGCCCGATACGCGGCGGTCCATTGCGCTGAACGTCGCCAGCAATTGGGCGCTGTTGGCGGCGGAGCGGCGTTCCAGCGCCGCACGGTCGGCGGCGATCCGCTTGGCTTCGGCGCCGAGGCGCTGATTGGCGCTGGTGAAAGCGCCGTCGCCGGTGGTTAGCCCGTCCTTGATCGCGCGCATGGCCGCCGGCAGCCCGCCGCCCGCGCCCGCAGGTGGCGCAAAGAGCCGTTCGACCCCGGCAGCATCGTCGGCAAGCACGCGAGACAGGCGCGCCTGGTCGACGGCGAGCATGCCGTCGCGGTTGGTCTTGACGCCGATCTCGGCCATTGTCGCCGGGCCGTCGCCGACGCTGCCTAGCATCGCGCCCGGGAGCCGCGACAGCTGGCCCCGCAGCGCGGCGATGGCGGTGTCGCCGCGCGCCGGCCCGCTCGCTTCGCCGGCGCGATTGGCGGTCAGCTGGTCGATCCGCGTGATCAGACTGTTGTAGGCGGTGACGAAATCGCCGACCGCGGTGCGCAGGGCCTCCGTCGGGCGTTCGACGCCGATGGTCGCGGGAAAGCCGGGGCGCCCAGCCTTCACCTCGATGGAGACGCCGGGGATCGCGCCGGTGAAGGAGTTGCTGGCACCGATGATCTCGACTCCGTCGACGCGGATCGCGGCGTTGGTGGCGCTTTGCGCGAGGCCGAGGCCGCCCGCGCCGGGATAAGCCAGCCGTTCAAGCCCGGTCGCGTCGCCGGTGGTCACCGCGACGGTAAAGGCACCTGCATCCCCGCTCGGTCCACGCAGGAGCAGGCGCGCGCCGCCGGCATCGGTGACCACCGATGCGGTCACCCCCTGCCCTGCCGCGGTGACCGCCGCGGCTATCCCATCGAGGCTCGCGTTCGCCGCGTCGATCGTGACGTCGAAACTGCGATCGGCAAATGCGAACGACAGCGTGCCGGTGCCGACCGCTTCGCTCGCCGTGGCGAAATGCGTGGAGACGAGGGTCTGTGCGGCCGCCGTGCGCACGACCTCGACGCTGGCCGACAAGGGCGCGAGCCGTGCACCCGGCAGCGCCGTGGCCGTGAACAATTCGGGCGCGGACACGGTGGGTCGGCTGGCCAGCGAACCCGTCGCCACCAGCGCGGTCAGCGACGCGGCGAAATCCGTGATGCCCGCACTGACCTCGGCCAATGCGGAAATCCGCGCCTGGTTGCGGCTCTCGCGCGCGTTGATCTGCGCCTCGGCCGGTCCCCGCGCCGCGGCGGACAACTGGTTCACGAGGTTGCGGATGTCGATGCCCGACCCTGCGCCCAGCGCGCTCGCGATTGACACGTCGACCATGGCTACGACCCCTCCGAGCAGAGGAACGGCGCCGACGCGTGGAGTTTTAGCCGGTATTTCATGTGCCGACGCGCCCGTCGCTGTCGTAATCGAAGCCTTCCGGCAGTTTCACATCGGGTGCGACGGTCGCGGCGGCGCCCGCTTCGGCATCCATCCGGAAAACGAAGGCGAGGACCACGGCGACCGCCATATACAGCTCTTCCCGCACGGGGGCGCCCGTGCGGCTGGTGTAGTAGAGCGCGCGGGTGAGAGGCGGGCTGCCCAGTACCGGCACCGCCGAGTCGCGCGCGAGGTCGCCGATCGCCAGCGCCGTCGCACCGCGCCCGCGCGCGACCACGACCGGGGCCGCATCGTCGCCGGGGCGATAGCGCAGCGCGACCGCGAAATGCGTCGGATTGGTGAGCACGACGGTCGCTTCCGCCACCGATTTGCGCGTCGATTGCGACAACAGCAGGTGGCGGCGTTGACGCAGATTGGCCTTGGCTTCCGGCGATCCCTCGCTCTGCTTATGCTCGTCCCGCACCTCCTGCTTGGTCATGCGCAGGCGGCGCATGCGCTGCTGGTACTGGATGGGCACGTCGACCAGCGCGATGGCCGCGAGCCCGCCGACGAGTAGCGCGGTCACGAACAACAGGTCGCTACCGAGGCCGGTGGCGCTGCCTCGCACGTCGAACCCGATCGGCGCGGCGAGCCGGGTTGCGGCGCCATCGACAAGCAGCCAGCCGATCACCCCGACGACCAGCGTGTTGGCCGCCGCGCGTCCCATGCCGAGCAGTCCCTGCATGCCGAACATGCGCGCGAGACCCGCCTTGGGATCGATCCGGTTGCCCTTGAAGGCGAAGCCGCTCCCGCGAAACCCGAGCGATCCCAGCATGGCGGGCGCGGCGAAGGCGCCCACCAGCGTCAGCGCGAAAAGGCCGGTGAAAGGCAGCACCAGCGGCGCGGCGACGTCCGCCAGCGCGGCGGCAATATCGAACCGGATCAAATCACCGCGATCGATGGTCAGCCCTTGGCGCACGGTGGCGGCCAGCGCGTCCGTCAGCATCGCACCGCCTGCGAACAGCCAGGCGGTTCCGGCGATCATGACCAGCGCTACCGACAGGTCACGCGAGGCGAGGAGATCGCCCTTTTTGGCAGCATCCTCGAGCTTCTTCGCTGTCGCTGGTTCGGTGCGTTCACCCGCGCCGCTCTCGCTCATGGCGCGTCGCCCGCGACGTCGAGCGCGATGTCGGCCGATTGCTGGACGAGCGCGCCCAGCGCGTCGCCTATCGCCGGCATGGCAATCGCGAACAGGACGATCCCGGCCATCAACGAGGCGGGCAAGCCGACGGCGAACAGGTTGAGCTGCGGCGCCGTGCGCGACAGCATGGCGAAACAGAGCTGCACCAGCAGGATGGATGCGGTCACAGGCAGCGCGATCGCCACGCCGGCAGCGAAGAGCGTGCCGCCCAGCGCGAGCGTCGCGTCGATCAACGCATCGGGCCAGCCGCCGGCGACAGGCAGCGCGGCGTAGCTTCGGGCGAGGCTGCCGGCTAGCAGCAGATGCCCATCGGCGGCCAGGAACAGAAGCGTCGCGACCACGCCCATCCATTGCGAGACGGCATTGCTCTGCTGCGCGGTCAGCGGATCGGACATCACCGCAAAGCCCAGACCCATGGCGTTGCCGATGGTCTCGCCCGCCAGCAGCGCCGCGGCATAGGCAAGCTGGAACAACCCGCCCAGCGCCGCGCCAATCACGACTTCTCCGACGACGATAGCGAGCCCGCTCAGCGAAATGAGCGATGCGGCGTCGATCGTGGGCGCCTGCGCAAGACCTGGCATCCCCAGCGCAACCGCGATGATGAAACGCAGTTGCACCGGCACCGCGGTTCCGCCCAGCAAAGGCGCGGCGACGAATGCCGCGCCGGGGCGGATCGCGGCCAGCATGACGGTCGCCAGCATCTGCTCGACGCCCGCGAACCCGGCCGGGATCATCGTGCGATCTCGGTGATGCGGGCGAAACTGTCGGCGGTGAAATCGACCATCAGCGCCATCATCGCCGATCCGAACAGTGCGAGCGCGCCCGCGACGACGATCAGCTTGGGCACGAAACTGAGCGTCGCCTCGTTGATCGACGTCGCCGCCTGTACCAGGCCGACGACCAGGCCGACGACCAGCGCGGGAAGGAGCAGCGGCGCGGATACCAGCGCGACGATCCACAGGCCCTGCTGCGCCACCGACAGGAAATAGTCCGCCTCGTTCACCGGTCAGACCGCGAAGGAGGAGGCGAGCGAGCCCATCGTCAGCGCCCAGCCGTCGACCAGGACGAACAGCAGCAGCTTGAACGGCATCGATATGATGGTCGGCGAAAGCATCATCATGCCGAGCGCCATCAACGTCGCCGCGACGACGAGGTCGATGATCAGGAACGGCAGGAAGATCAAGAAGCCGATCATGAAAGCGGTCTTGAGTTCGCTGGTCACGAAGGCGGGCAGAAGGATGGTGAAGGGAATGTCCGACGGTTCGGCGAAAGGCGGCACCTCGGCTAGGTCGGCGAACAGTTTCAGGTCCTTCTCGCGCGTCTGCGCCAGCATGAAGCCGTGCAGCGCGGCGCCGGAGCGGGTGACCGCCTCCTCCACCCCGATCGAGCCGGCGGTATAGGGGGTGTAGGCGACCTGGTTCACCTCGTCGAATACGGGGCGCATCACGAACAGCGACAGGAACAGGGCAAGCCCGACCAGCACCTGGTTGGGCGGCGTTTGCTGCAATCCGAGCGCTTGGCGCAGGATCGACAGGACGATGATGATCCGCGTGAAGCTGGTCATCATGAGGAGCACCGACGGCAATACCGTCAGCAGGCTCATCAGCAGCAGGATCTGGAGCGACAGCGACATCGGCACGCCGGCGTTGACCGCGTCGCCCACCGCGCGGCCGACCAGCCGCGCCTCGCCGGTCGCGGCAAGAGCGGTGCCGGCGTGCGTCAGCGCGACCAAGCCCGCGACGAGGCGCGCGAGCGTCCTAGTCATCGGCCGGACCCCCGCCCGGCGCGGCCTCCGCGAGGAGCCCGATCGCGGTGCGGTTGACCGAGACCAGCAGCCGCCGACCGTCGAATTCGATCACGGCCAGCCGGCCGGCGGTGCCGAGCGCCACGCTGTCGACCACGCGCACCGCGCTGCGCACCGGCATCGCGCCCAGCCGGGGCTGCAACTTGCGCCAGCCCCAGATCGCACCCACCGCCATCCCGCCGACCAGCGGCAGCACGATCGCCAGTTTCAGGATATAGGCCCAGATCATGCGCGGCGTTCGAGCCCCAGCAGGCGGTTGTCGCCACCCACGATTTCGACCAGGCGCACCCCGTAGCGCGTGCCGACCGTGACAATCTCGCCGCGTGCGATAAGCTTGCCGTTGGCCATCACGTCGAGCAGTTCGTCGGCCTGGCGGTCGAGTTCGACGACGCTCGATTCTCCCAGCCCGAGCAGATCGACGAGGGGCATGGCGACACTGCCGACCTCCACCGACAAACGCACGGGGATGTCGCCGACCAGGTCGAGGGCTTGGGTGGTTTGATCCGAGGTCATGGGTACAAGCCTTTCCGTTCGAGGCGTTCGATCCGCAGCGCGGCGCGGCCGTCGCTTTCGCCGATGGTGCCGTGGGCGATGGTCCGCCCGGCGACGATCAGCGGCACGACGGAGGGGACGATCGTTGGAAGGACATCGCCCGCCTTCAGCCGCAGCAACTGGTCAAGGCTGATCTGCGGGCGGGCCACCACCACGCGCGCGTCGAAATGCATCGATGCCGCGCTATCGAACAGGCGCCGACCCCAGGAACCACCGGCGGCGTCGGGGCCGCGCGTCGACCGCGCTTCGCCCTCGATCGCGCGCAGCAGGGCGGGCGACAGGAGCAAAGTCAAAGCATGGCGACTGTCGTCGGCGAGCGTGACGGAGAAAGCGATCATCGCGACGTTCTCGCTGGCCTCCGCGAACATCGCGTAGACGGGGTTCGTCTCGTGCGAGCGGACGACGGCCTCGCCGCCGCCATCCAGCGCGAGTTCCGCGCCGAGCTGCGCCGCGAGCGCCGACGCGATACGCAGCAGCATCCGTTCTTCCGCGGTCGTGAAGTCGCTCAGGGCTGCGGACTCCGCGCCGCCCTCCCCGCCGAAGAAACGATCGACCGCGTCGTGCACAGCGGCCGCCGGCACCGCGACGAGCAGCGGCAGGCCAGCGGGTTCGAGGCACAGTTGCACGAGTCCGACGAAGCGCGGCTGCGCCTCGGTCCATTCACGGTAAGCCAGCAGCGTCGCCGGCGCGGCTTCAATGCGCAGGTTGCAGCGAAGCAGGGGTTCGAGCAGCGGTCGCATGCGCCGCGTCATGCGCTCCGCGGCGCGGTCGAGCGTGCGGCGCAGCGTCTGGCCCGACGAAAGCGTGCTGCCCAGCGCAACGCGCTGCGGCGACGTCGCGGCCGGCGCGGGCGGCGTCGGCTGGGGTTTGCGACGCGCGCTCATTGCATCACGAAGGCGGTGAACTGCACGTCGGCAATGCCGCCGAACCCCTCGCGCTCGCGCAGCACCTGATTGATCCTGCGCGTCAGCGTTGCGCGCAACGCATCCTTGCCGGCGGTCGTGGCGAGCGCCTGCGCGTCCTGCTCGGACAGGGTGACGAGGACGGCCGAGCGGATGGCGAGCTTGTGATGCTCGACCGCCTGCGTGACGCTTTCGTCGTAGAAAGTCGAAAGCGACAAGCCCAGCTGGACGAAGGCCGTGCCGCCCGCGAGGTTCGAGGTGAAACTGTCCTCGATGGGTATATAACTCAGCTGGAACAGCCGTGGGTCGGGCCGGCCGGTGCGCGCGGGTCCCCGCGCCGCCTCCACCGCATCCTCGTCCGCGTCCTCGCGCGCGACGAGCTGAGGCAGGTCTTCCTCTTCGGCGACGGCACCCGATCCGTGGAGGGCGCCCGTGTACCAGACTGCCGCGGCTGCGCTGCCACCGCCCACGGCCAGCAGGGCGCAGCCGGCGACCAGCAGGCGTTTCAGGCCGCCCTTCTTCTTGGCCGTCGGCGTGTCGTCACTCTTCTTGTCGGTCATCGTCGGTCCTCATGCCCAGCGGCCCGACCGGATTGCCTCCGCATGGTTAGCGGGTTCTGCGAATTCTCCCCGTTTCGGAGCGGATCGGTTCGCGAGCGGAGCATTCGTCGGTGCGCGGCGGTCGTCGGGCGTACCGGCCATCGTCGCCGCACCGCCGCCTATCGACACATCGGCGATACGCACGCCCTGCGCTCGAGCCTCGACCGCCAGCCGTTCCTGCGCGGTGAGGAGCAGCGCACGCGCCGCCTCTTCCTCGGCCTGAATGCGCACGCTCGTACCGCCCTCATGTTGCGAAACTTCGACCGAGATGCGGCCGAGATGCTCGGGCGCGAGGCTGAAGCGCGCGGCGCCGCCACCGGTCATCGCACCGATCTCCTGTGCCAGCCGATCGACCCACAGCCCGTCGGGATCGATCGGCAGCGGGCTGTAAAAGATGGAAGGCGACGCCACGGACCAGATCGGAACAGGCGCCGAAACGGCGATTGCGGTCGTCGCGGATGGGTGCAACCACGCGGGCGCGGCCGATAGGTCGAACGAAGCGCCGTCCACGGCCGGGACGTGAACCAACTCTTCGCGAGCGAGCGACTGGGCCCCGGCGCGTGGCGCGGTGGCTATGGGCAAGCCGGCAGGGGGCGCAGCCATCGGACGAGATGGCTCGACCATGCGCGCGGCGGACATGCCGCGGCCAGCGGTGGGGGGCACGGCCTCGGGCGGTGTCGCGACCGGCGGGCGGTCAAAGCGGGTAGCTGGCCCGACGGGGACCGGATTTGCTACCGGCGGCATGGTCGGCGACCCGGTCGGAGGCGATGGCGGCGGAACGACGGGCGCGGTCATCGCCTGGCCGGTACCGATGCCCTCGCCATCAGCTGGCTCGGCAAGCTCGACTACGGTCGTTTCCGATAGTTCGGCCTCCGCCATGTCGAATGGTGTTGAAGCCGGAGCGGCCGTGACGCTGGCAGCGAACGGCGGCGCTTCGTTGCCGCTGGCCCGAATCACGGTGGGAGGTGTCGGGTTCTCCGCAATGGCGGGCGGCGCTCCGGCCGCAGTGGACGGTTCCGGCTGGGGCCATGGGTCGGTGGAGGCCGACGATGCGATTGAAGGCAAACCGCCGCCGCCTGCCAGGATCGTCGCGAAGTCTTCGGTCGTAGCGAATGCGGGCGCGGTGGCCGGCAATACCGGCGTCGCCGACGGCAGGGGCGATGGGGCCGTGATCATGGTCTTGTCGCCGCTCCTGTCCGCGGCGTGCCGGCCAAAGTTTCGAGCGCATTGCGCGACGCACGTCTTTCCGCCACGCGCCGGGCGCGGGCGTCGAGCTGTTCGGCAATTTCGCGGCGGCGATCGGCATCGCGCAGGATCGCGCGCGCATGGTCGGCCCGCTGCCGTGCTGCGCCCGACATTCCGATCAAGGCACTGTGCGCGGCGTCCATCCGCTCACCGAAACGCATTCGCGCGGCGAGATCGATGCCGAATGCCGAACCCGGATCGGGCTGCATGCTGCGAGCAAGGCGGGCGACCGTCGCGCATTGTGCTTGCGCCGCCGCCAGCGATCGATCGGCGGCGGCCACGCCGGCCGCCGCCATGCGGCGCTGCTGCTCGCGCACCGCCACGATGCGCGCGGAACGGCTCTGCGGATCAGCCATCGGCGTCGCACCATCGCGCCAATTCGGCCACAGAGGTTGGGAGATCGACATGGCAATCGACCGGCTGACGCACCAGATCGAGCAGCGCCGGCCGCTGCCGGATCGCTTCGTCGAGCATGGGGTCGCTTCCTGCGGCGTACGCGCCCATCAGGATGAGGTCACGGTTCTGCTCGTACAGGGACCACAGCCGCCGCGCGTGCATGGCGTCGCCGCGATGCGCATCGCCGACAATGTCGCTCATCACGCGGCTGATTGATCGCCCGAGGTCGATGGCGGGATAGACGCCCTCCTCCGCCAGGTTGCGTGACAGCAGGATATGGCCGTCGGTGATCGCGCGCACGGTGTCCACCACCGGGTCGTCGGCGTCGTCACCGTCGGCGAGCACGGTATAGACGGCAGTGATGGATCCGCCGCTGACGCCGTCGCGCCCGGCCCGCTCGACCAGCCGCGGGATCGCGGCGAGCGCAGAGGGAGGATAGCCGCGCGCGGCCGGCGGCTCGCCGAGGCTGAGGCCGATCTCGCGGCCCGCATGCGCGACGCGCGTCAGGCTGTCGATGACCAGCAGCACACGTTTGCCGCTCGCGCGCATGGCCTCGGCGATGGCGGTCGCGCGCATGGCGGCGCGCAGCCGCAGGTGCGGCGCGCGGTCGGCGGGCTCGGCGACGATGACCGTCCGCGCCCGCGTCGCCGCATCGATCGTGCCGCCGACGAAGTCGCTCACCTCGCGGCTGCGTTCGCCGACCAGGCCGATGACCACCGCGTCGGCCGCGCTGCCGGCGATCATCTGGCTCATCAGCACGGACTTGCCCACACCGGCGCCCGCGACGATGGCGATCCGTTGACCTTCTCCGACGGTCAGGAGCGCGTTGATCGCGCGTACGCCGACATCGAACGGCTCCACGACGCTCGCGCGCGCCAGTGGGTTGCCTGTGACACCGGCAAGCGGCCAGCTGTCCGCGGTGAAAATCGGACCGCCGCCATCCAGCGGTGCACCGGTCCCGTCGATTACCCGCCCGAGGAGAGCCGAACCGGTGGCGACACGATCGATCCGCCCGACGGGTTCGACCGTCATGCCGACCGCGATCGGCGCGCCTGGGTCATAGGGGAGCAAAACCGCCCGCCCGCCGCGCAGACCAGCCACCTCGCCGCGCGTCATGCCGCCGCCGATCGCACATAGGGTGCCTACCGGTTGGTCGATGCCGCTCGCTTCGATGACCGATCCGTCGAAGGCGGCGATCTCACCCAGCACCCGCCTGCCCGCGGGCAAGGGCAGTGTGGCGAGCGCGGTATCGATGCCGTCGAGCAGCCATTTCATGCGGCGCCCCCGTGGTCCAGCGCGGCCTGGAACCGCGCCAGTCGGACAGGCACGCCATCCTCGATCCAGCCAGAGGCCGTGCGCATCCGCACCGCGCCCGCTTCGACAGTCGCATCCGCGACCAGGGGCACGCCGATCTCGGCGTCCATCAGCGAACCGACCTGATCGGGATGCAGGTGCACCGCAACGGGCGTGCACTCGTCGCGGATCGCGCGCGCCAGCGCGACGACCGCCGCGTCCGCCTGCTCCGAGCTGACGACGCCAAGCGCACTGGCGATCCGCCTCGACGCCTCGGCCAGCAGCGCCTCGATGCTGCCGGGCGGAAGGTGCAGACGATCGGCGATCGACTGCCCCAGTTCGTCGATCGCACGGCGCTGCGCGTGCAGTGTCGCCTGCGCGGCGGCAAGCGCATCGGCATGGCCGCGCGCATAGGCCTCTTCCCGCTCGTCCACCGCAGCCGTGCCCTGGCACGCCGTCCGCGTCGAACGAAAGGTCGGCGCAAGCGGCACGTCCAGCGGCCGTCCGGCCCATTGCTGGCGAACGGGCTCAAACATAGTCTTCGCCCCGGCCGGCGAGGACGATCGCGCCGGCATCGGCCATGCGCCGCGCGACCGCGACGATCGTGCGCTGCGCGTCGTGCACCTCGACAAGCCGCAGCGGCCCGAGCTCGGCAATCTCGTCGCGCAGCGAATCCGCAGCACGGCTCGACATGCCGGCGAAGAAGCGCTCCCGGATGCCGGGTTCGGCCCCCTTCAACGCAATAACCAGCGCCTGCGTATCGACCTCGCGCAGGAGCGAGGACAGCATCTTGTCATCGAGCTTGGCAAGGTCGTCGAAGACCAGCATCTCCTCCTCGATTTTCTGCGCGATGCCCTTGTCGAGGCGCGCGACGCTCTTGATGATCCGCTTGTCACTGCCGGGCCGCACATTGTTGACGATGCGCGCCGCCTCGACCGGGCCGCCGTGCACCATCTCCGGACCCACCGCCGCGATCGCCAGCCGAGCGGTCAGTATATGCTCGAGCTCGTGCAGCGCCTCGGCCGGCACAGTATCGAGCCGGGCGATGCGGTAGATGAGGTCGGGCTGGCGCGCCGGCGGCAGCAGTTGCAGCACGTCGGCGGCTTCCGCCGCATCGAGCTGGGCGAGCACGACGGCAGCGACCTGCGGATGCTCCTGCTCGATCGTCGCGGCGATGGCCCGCGCGTCCATCCATCTCAGCGGCTCGATCGCGCGTTGCATGCGCGGTCCCATTTGCGACAAGACCGTCTCCGCCCGGTCGGCACCGAGCGCGCGCTGCATCACCGAGCGAATGTGTCCGCCATCGTCGCCGCCGATCCCCGTGCGGGTGCGCAGGGCGCCGGTGAAGCGGCTGAACACGGCTGCAACCTCCGCCTCGGTCACGTCGGCGACCTCGTACATGGCGCTGCCGAGATCGCGCACCTGCGCCGGGTCGAGCTCTCTGAGAATGGCCGCTGCCTCCTCGTCGCCGAGCATCAGAACCAGGATCGCGGCGGCATGGCGATCGCTCATCGCGGCGGCGGTACCCGTGTCTGGGAGCGTATCGAGTATGTCGGTGCTCATCGGCCATCCGTCCGGATCAGGTCGCGCACGACCAGCGCCGCGCGCGCGGGGTCCTGTTT
>CBDUBN010000041.1:0-17474 GCA_965365395.1 uncultured Sphingomonas sp. | reverse complement strand
GAGACGATATTCTCCGACGCGATCAGTTCGATCTGATATTGCTCGCGGGTCAGTTCCGCCTGCATCGCCTCCGCCACCGCCGCATCGACGGCGGCCACGCCGTCGGTGAAGAAACCGGCGGCGCGGATGGCGGGGCGCGCTTCGAGTGTGTCGATGCTCATGCGATGCTCCTGCTGAAAACCGGTTCGCTGAGCTTGGCGACGCGGCGGGCGTGGCGATCGCCACCAAATGGGGTGTCGAGGAACGCGGTGACACAGGCCTTCGCCATGTCGATGCCGATCAGCCGTGCGCCCAGCGCCAGCACGTTGGCGTCGTTATGCTCGCGCGCCAGCGCGGCGGACAGCGGCTCGGACACCAGCGCGCAGCGGCAGCCGGGATGGCGATTGACCGCAATCGATATGCCGATGCCCGATCCGCACAACGCGATGCCGCGCGCGTCGCCGTGAACTACCGCGCGCGCGAGCGCATAGCCGAAATCCGGATAGTCGACCCGGGCGTCGCTATCCGGCCCCAGATCGTCGACGTTATGCCCGGCCTCGCGCAGCCATGCCGCCAGCTCGGACTTGAGCGCAACGGCGGCATGGTCGGAGGCGATGGCGATATGCATGGTGCGGGCCTTCTGAGTCCCGCGCGCTTTAGGCAGGACGGCACGAAAAGGCCAGAGGAACGCCGCGCGCACGCTTTGTTTACCGCAGCGCTGCCAAGGTGAGCGGATGACGCTCCGCATCCTCGAATCGCTGGCGCAGGCCATCGTGCCGCTGGTTATCGCCGCGGCCATGCATCTGGCCTGACGGGACGGGCGCGGAGGCAGCGCCCGCTTCTCAGGCGGGCGCGTGGCGGCTATCGCGCGCCAGTGGACATCATTCTTTCCATATTGATGCTCGGGGCGATCGGCCTCCTCGCCGGCGCCCTGCTGCTCGTGCGGCGCGGCGAGCGCGGGAAGGCGGCGCTGATGGTCGTCGCGGCGCTGGTAGCGCTGGGGAATGTCGCGCTGCTCACCGTGCCTCTGGACGACGGCCGCGTGCCGGCACGGACGACGCTATAGATCGGCGGCGGGTTCGCCGGACTCACCGGATAGGTGAATTCGGCGACAGTCGCATGTCGAGATAATTGTCCACCGATTTCATCAGCTGCTCGAGCTCATGCTCGAAAAAGTGATTCGCCCGCGGAATCTCGTCATGGTGGATGGTGATGCCCTTCTGCGTGCGCAGCTTCTCGACCAGCTTCACCACCGATGCCGACGTCACGATCTCGTCGCCCAGTCCGTTGACGATGATGCCCGACGACGGGCAGGGCGCCAGGAAGGTGAAATCGTACATGTTGGCGGGCGGCGCGACCGAGATGAAGCCGCGGATCTCCGGACGCCGCATCAGCAACTGCATGCCGATCCACGCGCCGAAGCTGAAGCCCGCGACCCAGGTGGTCTGCGCCTCGGGATGGATGCTCTGCACCCAATCGAGCGCGGATGCGGCGTCGCTCAGTTCGCCGATGCCATTGTCGAACACGCCCTGGCTGCGCCCCACGCCGCGAAAGTTGAAACGCAGCACCGCGAAGCCGCGGCGGACGAACGTCTTGTAGAGGGCCTGCGTGATGCGGTCGTTCATCGTGCCGCCGCCCTGCGGATGCGGATGCAGGATCATGGCGACCGGCGCGCGCGGCCTCGGCGGCGGCGAGAAACGGCCTTCGAGCCTGCCTTCGGGTCCGGGAAAGATGACGTCGGGCATGGCGGAGACCTTTTGAGCAGCGTGGCGCCATGGTGGCGCGGGCAGGGGCGGCCCTATATAGGCGGCACCGGCATTTCGCAACTTTTGCGAACGGTTCGCAGCAAGGCGCCACGCACGCGATGATCTTCCTCGATTACCAGGCCACCACCCCGCTGGCGCCCGAAGCGCGCGCGGCGATGCTGCCCTGGCTCGACGGCGCCGAAGGCGACGGCTTCGCCAACCCGTCCAGCCAGTACCGCAGCGGGCGCGCGGCGTCGGTGGCGGTCGAACTGGCGCGCGACGCGGTCGCGGCGCTGCTTCCGGCGAACGGACGCACCTATTTCACCTCCGGCGCGACCGAGGCCTTGAACTGGGCGATCTTTTCGGGCGCGCGACTGCGGCCCGGCGGGGCGGCGGGCAGCGCCATCGAGCATGCCGCCGCGCTGCAATGCCTGGACGCACTGCGGGCGGATACAATTCCGGTCGATGCGCACGGGCTGACCGTCCCGCCCATCGCAGGCGGGGGGATGGACCCGCAGCGGTCGGGCGGCACTATCCCAGCGCATGGTCTCGTCGCCGTCATGCTCGTCAACAACGAGGTCGGGACGATCCAGCCGGTCGATGCCTGGGCGGACGCCACGCACGCCGCCGGATCGCTGCTCCTGTGCGACGCGGTGCAGGGCTATGGCCGGATGGCATTGCCCCAACGCGCGGACATGATCGCGATCAGCGCGCACAAGATACATGGACCCAAAGGGATCGGAGCCTTGTGGGTGCGCGACGGTGTCGATCTGCCTCCGTTGATGCTGGGCGGTGGGCAGGAGATGGGCATGCGCTCGGGCACGGTCTCGCCCGCGCTGGTTGCCGGCTTTGGTGCGGCCGCCCGGTTGGCGGCAGAGCGGATGGACGCGGATGCCGCGCATGTGGCGCGTTTGTGGGAGATCGCGATCGATTCCATGGCTGGCTGGGCCGTTAACGGATCGACGCAGCAGCGCTACCACGGCAACCTCAACCTCCGCCGCGACGGGGTCAATGCGACGCGCCTGTTGTCCGATGCGCGGACCGTCGCGTTCAGCCTGGGTAGCGCGTGCGGCAGCGGGTCGGGCCGGACCAGCCACGTCCTTCGCGCCATGGGTTTGAGCGAGGCCGAGGCGCGATCTTCCATCCGGTTGGGCTGGGGCCGCTACACGAGCGAGAGCGATCTGCGCGCGGGCATCGACGCGATCCGCGCGGCCGCCGCGTTGCAGGGGATACGATCGTGACCCGCATCCTGTTTCAGCATCCCGATGGCTCGGTTACCGAGGTGGAGGGCCGCGCGGGCCAGAGCCTGCTCGAAGCGGGCCAGGCGGCCGGCATGCCGCTGGAGGGGACCTGCGAAGGCCAGATGGCCTGCTCGACCTGTCACGTGATCGTACCCGCCGAATGGTTCGCCCGATTGCCGCGCGCGAGCGAGCCCGAGGAGGATATGCTCGACCTCGCAGCGGGTGCCTGCCGTACCAGCCGCCTCGCCTGCCAGCTTAGCGTCGATGCCCTCGCGGACGGCTTCACCGTGCGCTTGCCTGGCGAAGTCCACAACATGCAGGGCATCTGACGGAGCCTTTGGCGTGACCACGGGTTGACGCGATGCACGGGCACGGGAGCAGGTTTTTCATGCGGCACAAGGTTTTGTTCGGCGCGGCGGTCGCTGCGCTGGTGGTCGGCGGATGCTGGGATCGCGACGCGGTCGAAAAGAGGAACGCGGAGCACGGCGCGGGCACCGGTCGCACGGTCGAGACGCAGGCCCCGCGGCTGACCCGCGCTGCCATCGACCCTGCGCTGCTGCGCGAAGTGCAGGCGATCGAGGCGCGCGTCGGCGGCCGGCTCGGCGTGATGCTGGTATCGCCGGACGACCGGCTGATCCTCGCCAACCGTGACCGCGAACGGTTCCCGATCTGCTCGACGTTCAAGCTGCCGCTCGCGGTCATGATCCTGTCGGATGTCGACGCCGGCACGCTCGCCCTCGACCGCATGCTGCCGTTCGGGGATCGCAAGGTCGTGATGAACTCGCCGGTGGTCGAACGCATGAAGGAGGGCGGCGCAACCGGGATCAGCGTCGAAGCCGCGCTCGCCGCGACCATGACGCAAAGCGACAACACCGCGGCCAACATGCTGCTGACGCTCGTTGGCGACAACAGCGGCTATTCGCAGCGCATCGAACGCGCTTTCGGCAACGACTCCATCCGCATGGATCGCAGCCAGGGCGTGCTCAACGAGGACGCTGCGCGCGCCGAGGATACCGCGACCCCCGACGCGATGATCGCCATCCTCGCGCGCGTCTTCCACGGCGATACGCTGTCGGCGGCCTCGCGCGACCGGCTGCGCCGACTGATGGCGGAGGCGCGCACGGGCTCGGCCCGGGTGCGCGCCGGCCTGCCCGAAGGTCTGACCGCGGGCGACAAGACCGGCACCTGTACGCGCACCTACAACAGCGTCGGCTGGATCGAGACCGCGGGCGGCGGACGGCCATGGCTCTATGCCGCCTATCTCGACGAAACCGATGCGCCCGAAGAGCGCGCGGAGGCGGCGCTGGCCGATCTGGGCCGCCTGTTCGGCCGCATCATCACCGCCACCACCCCGCCGGTCCGCGCCGTCGATGGGCCGCCGGGCGATGTTGCCGCCGGCGCCGGCGCGGCTGCGGTTGCGAAAGCCCGACAATAGCGCCATATGCCCGCCCGGGAGTCGGGCGGACGCAGTCTTCGCCAACCCGGTCAGGTCCGGAAGGAAGCAGCCGCAACGAATTCGCTGCGGGTCGTTCCGGCTCCCACCCCCTTCGACAAGCGGCGGTCGCAGCCTTATGGCTGGCGCGTGAGCAGCGAATCCGATTCCCGCGTATATGATCCCGCCGAAGAGCCGCTGATGCCGGGAATGGACGCGCCGCAGTCGGCGCCCTCCACGACCTCCGCCTACCGCGTGCTCGCCCGCAAATACCGCCCGCAGACCTTCGCCGAGCTGATCGGCCAGGATGCGATGGTGCAGACGCTGGCGAACGCCATCCGCCGCGATCGGCTGGCGCACGCATTCCTGATGACCGGCGTGCGCGGGGTGGGCAAGACCTCGACCGCGCGGCTGATCGCGAAGGGGCTGAACTGTATCGGGCCCGATGGCCAGGGCGGACCGACGATCGAGCCGTGCGGTCGCTGCGATCCGTGCGTCGCCATCGCCGAGGGACGCCATATCGACGTCATCGAAATGGATGCCGCCAGCCACACCGGCGTCGACGACGTGCGCGAGATCATCGAGGCGGTGCGCTACGCCGCCGTCTCAGCACGCTACAAGATCTACATCATCGACGAAGTGCACATGCTGTCGAAAAACGCCTTCAACGCCCTGTTGAAGACGCTGGAGGAGCCGCCGGCGCACGTCAAATTCCTGTTCGCGACGACCGAGGTGAACAAGGTGCCGGTCACGGTGTTGTCGCGATGCCAGCGTTTCGATCTACGCCGCATCAGCGCCGCGATGCTCTACGACCATTTCGTGCACGTGTGCGCGGCGGAGGATGTGGCCGCCGACGAGCCCGCGCTGCGGCTGATCGCATCTGCGGCGGAAGGGTCGGTGCGCGATGGCCTCTCGATCCTCGACCAGGCGATCGCGCACGCCGACCTCGATGGCGAGGGCAGGGTGACCGTGGGCCAGGTGCAGGACATGCTGGGCCTGTCCGACGGCGGTGCCACCCGGGCGCTGTTCGCGGATCTGGTCGCGGGCGATGGCGGCGGCGCGCTGGCGGCGGTGCGTGGCCAATATGCGCTCGGCGTCGAACCCCTGGGCATCGTGCGCGGCCTCATGCGCCTGTCCCACGGCATCGCGCTCGCGAAAGCCACCCGCGCCGAGGACCCGGCGCTGCTGCCCGAGGATCGCGCGTCGATCGCCGAGTGGGCAGGCGCGATGGGCATGGCGCGCGTGCAGCGGCTGTGGCAGCTCCTCCTGAAGGCGCATGACGAAGTCGCCCGTGCCGGCGCGCCGCTCGAGGCGCTGGAGATGGCGTTGCTGCGCATCGCGCACGCGAGCACCCTGCCCGATCCCGACGAGCTGGCGCGATTGCTGAAGTCGGGCACGCCCCCTGCTACGGCCGAGCCCGCGGCGGCGGCTGCCACCACCGCGGTCCCACCGGTGCCCGAACGCACGCCTCCGCCAGCATCACGGGCAAGTGCGCCGGCGCGTTCGCTCGAGGAGATTGCGGCGACGCTGACCGGATCGGGCGAATTGATGCTGGCGTCGCTGCTGCGGCGCGAAGGGCGGCTGGTGTCGAGCACGCCCGACCGGCTGGTCCTGCAGCGCTGCGGCGCGATCGGCGACGCGGACGCGGCCCGGCTCGCCGACGCCTGGCGGCGCGCCACGGGCGAGGCGATGGGGGTCGAACTGGCCGACAGCGGCGGCGCCCCCACATTGGGGGAAGCCGCGGCGGCGGCCGATGCCGCGGCCCTGCAGGAACTGCGCGCGCATCCGCTGGTTGCGGCTGCATTGCAATCATTCCCCGACGCGGAGCTGGTCAGGCCGGCACGCGGCGCGGGCTAGACCGGGAGACGGGTGATGAAGTCGATGGAAGAGATGCTGGCCGCGGCGCAACAGGCCGCGGCGACGATCCAGCAGCAGATGAGCGACGCGCAGGCCAAGCTCGATACGATCGAGATCGAAGGCGTCGCCGGCGGCGGGCTCGTCAGGGTGACCGCGACGGCCAAGGGCCGCATCCGCCGCGTGAGCATCGACGACAGCCTGCTGCAGCCGTCCGAGAAGCAGATGGTCGAGGATCTGGTCGCCGCGGCATTCAACGACGCGCGCACCAAGGCCGACGCCGCGAGCAACGAGGAAATGGGCAAGATGACGCAAGGGTTGCCGCTTCCGCCGGGCTTCAAGCTGCCCTTCGGCTAGCGGGTGTTGAAGGGCGGGGCCGGGCTCGCCATATCCGGACCATCCCCGTAGCCCCCAGCCTTTCGAAGGGCGCTTGTCGGTCAAGTGCCTTCGAAAGGCTCGGGGCTAAACAATCTTCACGAGCCAGCTCGACCGCCCGGAGTCTCAATGACCACATCCTACCCGCTCCTTCCCTTGCGCGACATCGTCGTGTTTCCGCAGATGGTCGTTCCCCTGTTCGTCGGCCGCGACAAGTCGGTCGCCGCGCTCGAACGCGCCATGGCGGGCGACAAGGACATCTTCCTTGTCGCGCAGCTCGATCCGGCGGAGGATGATCCCGGCTCGGACGAGCTCTATGATCTCGGCGTCGTCGCCAGCGTGCTGCAGTTGCTGAAGCTGCCCGACGGCACGGTGCGCGTCCTCGTCGAGGGGCGCACCCGTGCCCGCCTCGACAAACTCGTCGAGCACGAGGCGTATATCGAGGCGCAGGTCGCCGACGTTGCCGGCGATGCGGAAGACAGCGTCGAGCTGTCCGCGCTGATGCGCACGACGATCGACCAGTTCGGCGAGTATGCGAAGCTCAACAAGCGCCTGCCGACCGAGACGGTGACGCAGGTCGAGCAGCTGGAACGCGCCGGGCAGGTGGCCGACACCATCGCCGCGAACCTCAACGTCAAGGTTGCCGACAAACAGGCGATCCTGAGCGAGGCCGATGTGGCGAAACGGCTCGAGATGGTGCTCACCTTCATGGAGGGCGAGCTGGGCGCGCTGCAGGTCGAGAAGAAGATCCGCGGCCGCGTCAAGCGGCAGATGGAGAAGACCCAGCGCGAATATTATCTCAACGAGCAGCTGAAGGCGATCCAGCGCGAGCTGGGAGGCGAGGGCGGCGACGGCGAGGGCGGCGAGAGCGAGATCGCCGAGTTGCAGGGCAAGATCGCCGCGGCGAAGATGCCCAAGGAGGTGCACGTCCGCGCGCTCGCCGAGCTCAAGAAGCTGCGCGGCATGGCGCCGATGTCCGCCGAGGCGACGGTCGTGCGCAACTATCTGGACGTCATCCTTGGCGTGCCATGGGGCAAGACCAGCAAGGTCAAGAAGAACATCGGCGCCGCGCAGGCGATCCTGGACGAGGACCATTTCGGCCTCGAAAAGGTCAAGGACCGTATCGTCGAATATCTCGCGGTGCAGGCGCGTACCAACAAGCTCAAGGGTCCGATCCTGTGCCTGGTGGGTCCACCGGGCGTGGGCAAGACGAGCCTGGGCCGCTCGATCGCGCGTGCAACGGGGCGCAAGTTCATCCGCCAGTCGCTGGGCGGCGTGCGGGACGAGGCCGAGATCCGTGGCCATCGTCGCACCTATATCGGTTCCATGCCGGGCAAGATCCTCGCCAACCTGAAGAAGGCGGAGACCATGAATCCGCTGTTCCTGCTCGATGAGATCGACAAGCTCGGCCAGGACTTCCGCGGCGATCCCGCGTCCGCATTGCTGGAAGTGCTGGACCCCGAACAGAACAACCGGTTCCAGGATCATTATCTGGAACTCGACGTCGACCTGTCGCAGATCATGTTCGTCACCACCGCGAACAGCCTGAACCTGCCCCAGCCGCTGCTCGACCGGATGGAGATCATCCGCCTCGAAGGCTATACCGAGGGCGAGAAGGTCGAGATCGTGAAGAAGCATCTGCTGGCGAAGCAGGTGGAGGCGCATGGGCTCAAGTCCGGCGAATTCACGCTGACCGACGAGGGCCTGCTCGACCTCATCCGCTACTATACGCGCGAGGCCGGCGTGCGCACGCTCGAGCGCGAGATCGCGAAGCTCGCCCGCAAATCGCTGCGCCGCATCCTGGAAGGCAGGGCGACGAGCGTGACGATCACGCCGGACAATCTCGCCGAGTTCGCCGGCGTGCGCAAATACCGCTTCGGCGTCGGCGAGGAGGAGGATCAGATCGGCGCGGTGACGGGGCTCGCCTGGACCGAGGTCGGCGGCGAACTGCTGACGATCGAGGCGGTGACCGTGCCCGGCAAGGGGCTGGTCAAGACCACCGGGAAACTCGGCGACGTCATGACCGAATCGGTACAGGCGGCGATGAGCTTCGTGAAGGCACGCGCGCCGGCCTACGGCATCAAGCCCAGCCTGTTCCAGCGCAAGGACATCCACATCCACCTGCCCGAGGGCGCGGTGCCGAAGGACGGCCCGTCCGCAGGAATCGGCATGGTTACAGCGATGGTGTCGACGCTGACCGGCGTTGCGGTGCGCAAGGATGTCGCGATGACCGGGGAGGTGACGCTGCGCGGCCGGGTCCTGCCGATCGGGGGTCTGAAGGAAAAGCTGCTCGCGGCGCAGCGCGGCAACATCCGCACCGTCCTGATTCCCGCGGAAAACGAGAAGGATCTGGCCGATATAGCCGAGACGATCACAGCATCGCTGACGATCGTGCCGGTGCGCCATGTCGACGAGGTGCTCGAGCGCGCGCTCGTGGCCGAACTTGATCCGATAGAGTGGACCGAGGCGGACGATCTGGCCGTGGTGCCTCCCCCGCACGCGACGGGGAGCGAAGGCCAGCCTGTCCGGCATTGACCGTGCGTGCCGAGCGGTGCGGGGCCAGGCCGAACTGCCCCGCACCGCGACGGCGCGCCGCCATTTTTGTCTTTGACAAGCGGCGGAAATCCGTCCTTACTGGCTCGTGGCTATGCCATCATCATAAGAATTGGTCCGTACACAAAGGGGATTCGGATACCATGAACAAACAGGAACTGGTCGGCGCGGTTGCCGAGAATACTGGCCTGGGCAAGGCGGAAGCCACCAAGGCGGTGGACGCCGTGTTCGATGCGATCAGCGGCGAACTCAAGAATGGCGGCGACGTGCGCCTCGTCGGCTTCGGCACCTTCTCCGTCACCAAGCGCAAGGCATCGACCGGCCGTAATCCCCGTACGGGCGAGACGATGACGATCAAGGCATCGACCCAGCCGAAGTTCAAGGCCGGCAAGGGTCTCAAGGACAGCTGCAACAGCTGATCGGGTCGGCCGGCGCGCCATGCGCCGGCGCCTGCATCGCTGTGGAACAGGGGCGCGCCAGGCAACGGCCGGCGCGCCTTTTCCTTGCCCGGTTGCCGGCGTCGTGGACAGCTTCGGCCCCGTCGAGAAGGCCGCCACTTGCAAAGCGCGCGGGGCCGGACTAGGTCGCCCAGCTTCGCCGGTGCGGCTTCGCCGCAGATCCGGACGGGCGCGTAGCTCAGTGGTAGAGCACACCCTTCACACGGGTGGGGTCGTAGGTTCAATCCCTACCGCGCCCACCAGGCGCGCAGGTTTCGCCGCTTTCTCCCATGTTCATGGCGCATTAAACGCGGGCATCCTAGGGCCCCATCCAGCCGATGCCGCGACCCCGCGGTGTTCGGCACGGGACGGAACCGCGGCATGATCATCGCTCGGACAGTGGCACAGGTTGGCAGGGCGGCGCTCGCGCTCGCCGCGCTGGCCTTGCTGCCGGCGTCGATGGCCGCCCAGGCGCAGGACCGGCCGCGGTCGTCCGTCGAGCGGGAGCCGCGCCCCATGCAGCGCATTCCCCGCGTGCCGCGACCGCCGGTCGGCGAAGACGATCGCCCCCCGGCGCACCTCACCCGACCGTTGCCCGAGATCGTCGCCAACGTGCAGGCGACCCCGCCGTACAGCGCCATGGACTATATCGGCGTCGCAGGTTTCGAGACGCGCCGCATGGTCTATGTGCTGCGCTTCCTCGACGGACGGCAGGTGGTGGTCGTCCATGTCGATGCGCGCAGTGGCCGTGTGCTTCGCCGCGCGCCGTGACCGCCAGGCATTGCTAGCCGCTTGCCCGTTCGCGTCACTGCTGCCAAACGGGGCGCTTCCCAGCAAAGAGACCATGCATGCGCGTATTGATCGTTGAGGACGAACCGACGCTGGGACGGCAGCTGAAGGCCACGCTGGAAGGCGCGGGCTACGCCATCGATCTCGCTACCGATGGCGAGGACGGCCATTATCTCGGTTCCAACGAAAGCTACGATGCCGTCATCCTCGATCTCGGTCTGCCCGAGGTCGACGGGCTGACCGTGCTGGACCGCTGGCGGCGCGAAAAGCGCAATTTTCCGGTGCTGGTACTGACCGCGCGCGACAGCTGGTCCGACAAGGTCGCCGGGCTCGACGCCGGCGCGGACGACTATCTCGCCAAACCTTTTCAGACCGAGGAGCTGATCGCCCGCCTGCGCGCCCTCATCCGGCGGTCCAGCGGCAACGCATCCAGCGAGCTCATCGCCGGCGACGTGCGGCTCGACACGCGCTCGGGCAAGGTGACGCTCGCCGGCGACCCGGTGAAACTGACGGCGCAGGAATATAAGCTGCTGTCCTACCTTCTCCACCACAAGGGCAAGGTGGTCAGCCGCACCGAGTTGATCGAGCATATCTACGACCAGGATTTCGACCGCGACTCGAATACGATCGAGGTGTTCGTCACGCGCATCCGCAAGAAGTTGGGCGCGGACATCATCACCACCATCCGCGGCCTCGGCTATCAGCTGGAGGATCCGTCCTAAGGCGCCATGACGGCCAGCGTGCCAGCCACGAGCCGGGCGGGTGCGCGCCCGCGTCCGCGGACCACAGGCTCGCTCGGGCGGCGCATGATCGGCATCGCCGCCGCGTGGATCCTGCTATTGCTCGTCGGCGGTGGCCTCGCGCTCGACCGGGTGCTGACCCAGGCGATCACCGCCAATTTCGACGACGGCCTCGAATATCTGCTCGTCGCGCTCATCCGTTCGTCCGAGATCGACGGCGACGGCGACATCGCCCTGTCGCAACAGCTGAGCGAGCAGCGTTTCTTCGAACCCTATAGCGGTCTCTACTGGCAGATATCGGGCACCGGCAGCGAGCCCGAAACGTCGCGGTCCTTGTGGGATCGCACCCTGGACACCGGCGAGCCGCACAGCGACGAACGCGTGCATTTCCGCGACAGTGCGCAATATGCCGGCGAGCCGCTGCGCGTGGCCGAGCGCGACGTCATGCTGCCGGGATCGCCGATCATCTGGCGCTTCCAGATCGCGCAGACGCGCAGCGCGCTCGACGTCCAGCTCGCGACGGTGCGGCGGACCATCCTGCGCAGCTTCGCGATACTCGGCCTCGGGCTGATCATCCTGGCCGGGCTGCAGACGATCTACGGCCTGTGGCCGCTGCGCCGCATCCGCAGCGGTATAGCCGGCCTGCGGCAGGGCGACCGCACGCTGCTGGAAACGCCGATGCCCGTCGAACTGCGGCCTATGGTCGAGGAACTGGGCGAACTTATCGAGCATAACGAGCGGCAGGCAGAGGAGGCCCGCCGTCACGCCGGCAATCTCGCGCATGCGCTCAAGACTCCGCTGACCGTCATCACCAGTGCCGGAGCGGCCGGTGCGGCCGACCTGCCGGACCTCGTCGTGCGCGAGGCGGCGACGATGCGCCGCCAGGTCGACCATCACCTGGCCCGCGCGCGCGCCGTGGGCCGCCGCGGCCAGGCCCAACTGAACGCCGACGCGTGGGAGAGTATCGATGCGGTGCAGCGCGCGGTGACCCGGCTGTACCCGGCCGTGCGGTTCGACGCCGATGGACCGCGCGACGTCAGGCTGCGCATCGAGAAACAGGACCTCGACGAGATCCTGGGCAATCTGATGGAAAATGCGGCGAAATACGGCGGGGGCAGCGTCTTCGTCACGGTGATGCAGGATGCCGGGCGCGCCATTTTCCTGATCGAGGACGATGGCGCGGGCATCGCCGAAGCCGAGCGTGAACGCCTGTTCGATCGCGGCGCGCGGCTCGACACCGGAAAGCCGGGAACCGGTCTCGGTCTGGCCATCGTGCGCGACGTGGTCGAGATCTACGGCGGGTCGGTATCCCTTGGCGAGAGCGAGGATCTGGGCGGTCTCCTCGTGCGCCTGGAACTGCCCTCGGTCTAGGTGCGGGCCGGTTGCAGCCCCTCATGGTGACGGATTACCTCATCGATGATGAAGCGCAGGAAACTTTCGGTGAAATCGGGATCGAGCTGCGCATCGGCCGCCAGCCTCCGCAACCGCGCGACCTGTTCGACCTCTCGCGCGGGGTCGGCGGGGGGCAATCTCAGCTGCGCCTTCAGTTCGCCCACCGCCTGGGTGATCTTGAACCGCTCGGCCAGCATGGCGACGAGCGCGGCGTCGATATTGTCGATGCTCTGTCGATAGCCCTTCAGCCGCTGGTCCATGCCGCTCCCCCCTTTGCGCTGCAGAATGGCCGAACCACGCCTGCTTGCAAGCGCGAAAAACGTTGCGCCTGCACCCCTCGGGCGTCACAGCGGCGGGCATGAGCGCCACGGTCCACACCCTCCCCGGCCACGATGATCGCCCGCCGAGCCTGGACGCGATGATGGCGCTGGTCGCGCCGGACATGCGCAGCGTCAACACGGTCATCCTCGACCGGATGCAATCGGACATTCCACTGATCCCGGAACTGGCCGGGCACCTCATCGCGGGAGGTGGCAAGCGGATGCGCCCGATGCTCACGCTCGCCTGCGCGCGGCTGCTCGACTATGGCGGCACCCGCCACCACCTGCTCGCCGCCGCGGTCGAGTTCATCCATACCGCGACGCTGCTGCACGACGATGTGGTCGACGGTTCGGACCTCAGGCGCGGCCGGCGTACCGCCAACATCATCTGGGGCAATCCCGCGAGCGTGCTCGTCGGCGATTTCCTGTTCAGCCGCTCGTTCGAGCTGATGGTCGAGGACGGCAGCCTCAAGGTGTTGCGCATCCTCAGCCACGCGAGCGCGGTGATCGCGGAGGGAGAGGTCAACCAGTTGACCGCGCAGCGGCAGGTCGGCACCAGCGAGGACGCCTACCTCGCCATCATCGGCGCCAAGACCGCGGCGCTGTTCGCCGCCGCCTGCCGTATCGCCGCCGTGGTTGCGGAGCAGGGCGAGCGTGCGGAGCTCGCGCTCGATGCCTATGGCCGCAACCTCGGCATCGCTTTCCAGCTGGTCGACGATGCCATCGACTATGTCTCGAACGCCGAGGCGATGGGCAAGGACGTCGGTGACGATTTCCGCGATGGCAAGGTCACGCTGCCGGTGATCCTCGCCTATGCTCGCGGCGATGCGGACGAGCGGCGGTTCTGGGAGGCGGCGATGCTCGGCCACCGCTCGAGCGACGCCGACCTTGCCGAAGCGAAACGCCTGCTGCTCGCGCACGGTGCGATCGCCGATACGATCGAACGCGCCCGCCATTATGCGCGGCGGGCGATCGATGCGCTGGCGATCTTTCCCGCAGGCCGCGCGAAATTGGCGTTGTGCGAGGCCGCCGAGTTTGCCGTCGCGCGGGGCTACTAGCTACCGTCACGCGGAGGTCGTCGCGCCCGAGCGCGCCACCCGGCATTTACAATTGTCTCGGCGCCGACACGATAGGCGACGCGCTGCGCCGGCGTAACATGGACCCGGCGGTCCCCGGCATGCCGCAGCCCGGCTCTCGAACCGCATCAACAAAAAGGGGGCCATCGGCCCCCTTTTCCCGTGCGTCGCCGCCGACTCAGGTCTCGGCGTCGCTGTCTTCCAGCTCGTCGTCCGTCTCGTCGACGCCCAGCGCCTCCTCCTCGTCGCTGTCGAGCTGTTCCTCGATGGTTTCGACCATCAGGTCGAGCTGCTCATAGCTTGCCTCGAGCTCGAGCGTCTCTCCGTCATCGGTTTCGATGCTGAGCAGATAATCGCCGTCGGCGGAGCGGGCGATGGTGAATTGCGCAAGTAGCTTGGCCATGGTCGGAGCTCCGTTTGGGATGGGAGATGCGGCAACGCGCCGGACGGCGGCTGGTGCCCGGCAAAATGTCGCGGAGGGGAAAAAAGCGTCCGGCGGGTTTCGCAGGTCCGTCGATTGCCGTTAGGGGGTAGCCGTGCCGGCTGCCGCATCCCTCTTTTCGCCTGCGGATCCGCAACGGTCGGAACTGCGATCCGAGGTGTCGGCGACGCTGGCGCTCGCCTGGCCGCTGGTGCTCGGCGGCCTCGCACAGATGGCCATCCACACCACCGATGTCCTCGTCCTCGGCCGCTACTCGGTCGACGCGCTGGCGGCGTCGGCGCTGGGCCTCAACATGATGTGGGCCTTCGCGATCTTCGGCATCGGCGTGATGACCGCCGTCGCGCCGCTCATCGCGGCCGAGCGGGGCCGGCGGCGCCATTCGGTGCGCGAAGTGCGGCGCAGTGTCCGCCAGGGGCTGTGGGCGGCGCTGCTGATCAGCATGCCGATGTGGCTGGTGCTGTGGCATTCGGAGTATCTGCTGCTGGCGCTTGGCCAGTCGTCGGATCTTGCGGAGCCCGCCGCGCGCTTCGTACGCATAGCCATGTGGGGCATCGCACCCTTTCTCATGTTCATCGTGCTGCGCTGTTTCGTCACTGCGCTCGAGCGGCCGCTCGCGGCGCTGTGGGTCACCGCCGTCGGTGTGGCGCTGAATCTCGCGCTGTGCGTCCCGCTCGTGTTCGGCGTCGCGGGCTGGCGCGGCCTGGGGCTCGAGGGCGCGGCCATCGCCAATGCCGCCGCCAACGGCTTCCTGTTCGCAGGGCTCGCCCTCTACATCCTGCTCGACCGGGGATTTCGCCGTTATCGGCTGTTCGGCCGCTGGTGGCGCAGCGACTGGCCGCGCTTCGCCGGGCTGATGCGCCTCGGCCTCCCGATCGGCGTCACGCTGGCACTGGAGATCACCATCTTCAACGCTGCGGTGTTCCTGATGGGCATCATCGGCAAACCCAGCCTCGCGGCGCATGCGGTCGCCATCCAGGTCGCGGCGCTCGCGTTTCAGTTGCCGTTCGGCATCGCGCAGGCGGCGACCGTACGCGTCGGGCTGGCGCACGGTCGCGGCGACCGGGCGGGGGTGGCGCTCGCGGGGCGAGTGGCGCTCTGGCTCGGCATCGCCGTCGCCGCCGCTCTGTCGATTGCCATGGTCGCGGCGAACGAACTGCTGATCGGCCTGTTCATCCAGCCGACCACCGCCGCCGCGGCGCTGACCTTCGCGCTGGCCAGCCAGTTTCTGCTCGTCGCGGCCGTATTTCAGCTGGGCGATGCGGTGCAGGCGATCGGCGCGGGTGTTCTTCGGGGCATCCAGGACACGCGCTGGCCCATGATTTTCGCCGCGTTCGGCTATTGGGCGATCGGTTTCGGCACCGCCTGGTATCTGGCGTTCGCCGGGGGGCTGGCCGGCCTCGGCGTGTGGATCGGGCTGGCGGTCGGCCTGGGCGCTGTCGGGGCGATGATGCTCGCGCGCTGGGCGATGCGGGAGCGGCTGGGGCTGGTCGCCTACCCGGCCGCATGAGCGCGCTGCCCGTCGCAGCAGTGCTGCCGGATCTGTGCGCCGCGCTCGATGCGGGGCGAAGCGCGGTGCTGGTCGCGCCGCCGGGCGCGGGCAAGACGACCAGCGTGGCGCCGGCGCTGCTGTCGCAATCCTGGTGCACGGGTCAGATCCTGCTCCTCTCGCCCCGTCGTATCGCCGCGCGCGCCGCGGCCGAGCGGATGGCCGAACTTCGCGGCGAGCGGGTGGGAGCGACGGTCGGCTATGCGACGCGTCTCGACACGCGCCAGTCGCCCGGCACGCGGATCCTCGTGCTCACGGAGGGCATATTCCGCAACCGCATCATCGCCGATCCGGAGCTCGCCGGCGTGTCCGCGGTGCTGTTCGACGAGGTGCACGAGCGCAGCCTCGACAGCGATTTCGGCCTGGCGCTCGCGCTGGAGGCGCAAGCCGCGCTGCGCCCTGACCTGCGCCTGGTGGCCATGTCCGCGACGCTCGACGGCGATCGCTTCGCCGCGCTGATGGGGGACGCGCCGGTCGTCCGCAGCGACGGGTTCAGCCACCCGCTCACCCTTCGCCACATCGGCCGCATCGCGGAGCGGCGCATCGAGGACGAGATGGCCGCCGCGGTCCGACGGGCGCTGGCGGACGAAGCCAGCGGCGATATCCTCGCCTTCCTCCCCGGTGTGCGGGAGATCGAGCGCACGCACGCGGCGCTGCAAGGCGTCGCGGCGGTGGTGCACGAACTGCACGGCGGCCTCGATCCCGCGCGGCAGCGCAGTGCGCTGCGCCGCGATGGCGAGGGCAGGCGCAAGGTCATCCTCGCAACCAGCATCGCGGAAACCAGCCTGACGATCGACGGGGTGCGCATCGTGGTCGACAGCGGTCTCGCGCGGCGTTCGCGCTTCGATGTCGCGGCGGCGACCAGCCGGCTGGTGACCGAACGCGCGAGCCAGGCGGCGGCGGTGCAGCGCGCCGGCCGTGCCGCGCGGCAGGGCGCGGGCATCGCCTACCGCTTGTGGGAGGAGGCGGCGACGGGCGGGATGCCGCGCTACGATCCGCCCGAGATATTGGAGGCGGATCTGGCGCCGCTGCTGCTCGATTGCGCATTGTGGGGCGAACATGATCCGTCCCGGCTGCCCTGGCTGGACCCGCCGCCCGCGCCGGCGCTGGTTGAGGCGCGAGCACGGCTGGCGCGGCTCGGCGCGCTCGACCCGGACGGCAGGCTTACGCCGCATGGCCGCGCGCTCGCCGCGCTGCCGCTGGCGCCCCCGCTCGCGCATATGCTGATTGCCGGCGCCGCCATGGGATCGGGCGCACTGGCGGCCGAGATCGCCATGCTGCTCGGCGAACGCGGACTGGGGGGCAGCGATGCTGACCTCGCGCGCCGCCACGCGCGCTGGCGTGGTGAACGCAGCGCACGGGCGGACGCCGCACGCGCAGCGGCGCGCCGCTGGGCTGGCGGGCTGCGCGAAGGCCCCGCGGCCGACGAGCCCCGCGACCGCCGCATCGCCCGGTTGATCGCTACCGCCTATCCGGACCGGGTCGCTCGACGGCGCGGTGCCTCGGGGGAAGCGTGGGCGAGCGTCGGCGGCCGCGGCTACAGGCTCGACCCC
>CBDUBN010000040.1:0-17555 GCA_965365395.1 uncultured Sphingomonas sp. | reverse complement strand
GCGAGCACGCGGAAATCGCGGCCGAGATAGCCCTCGATGGTCTTGGCCTTGGCCGGCGATTCGACGATGACGAGTTGCATGGTTTCCTGGGGGTTGGGGATGGCCTCACGTGTACGCGAGGGTGGCGCGGTCACGGGAGCGGCGTCAAGCGCCCCCGACGAAGCATCAGAAGATGAGGCTCACCCGGCCGGCGGCGTGGCGTTCGAGGCGGCCGGCGAGTTCGAGGTCGAGGAGGATGAGCTGGACCGATTGCGGCGCGAGGCCGGACTGGCGGATGAGCTCGTCCACCGGCACCGCGACGGGGCCGAGCAGCGACAGGATCGCCGCGCGTTCGACGTCCTCGGGCTCGCGCGGAGGCTGGCCGCCGAAGGATGCGCGGGTCTGGCGCACCATGCGCGCGTCGATGTGGGCGATCGCCTCGACGATGTCGTCGGCGGACTGGACCAGCGTCGCGCCCTCGCGGATGAGATGGTTGCATCCTTGCGCGCGGGGATCGAGCGGAGAGCCGGGCACGGCCATCACCTCCCTGCCCGCCTCGGTCGCCATGCGCGCGGTGAGGAGCGAGCCCGAACGCGGCGCAGCCTCGACCACCACGGTCCCGAGGGTGGAGCCGGCGATGATGCGGTTCCTGTGCGGGAACTGGCGCGCCAGCGGCTGCGTGCCGGGCGGATATTCGGTGACGAGGAGGTGGCGCTCGGCGAGCTCGCCCTGCAGCGCCTTGTTCTCGGGCGGAAAGGCGATGTCGATGCCGCTGGCGATGACGCCCACGGTGGCGTGGGGGAGCGCGCCCTGGTGCGCGGCGGTGTCGATGCCGCGCGCAAGGCCGCTGACGATGGTGTGGCCGCGCTGCCCAAGATCGGCGGCGAGCTGGCGCGCGAAGCGGCAGGCGGCGGCCGACGCGTTGCGCGCGCCGACCATGGCGATGGCGGGGCGCTGCCACCTGCTCGCGTCGCCGCGCGCGATCAGCACGACGGGGGCGTTGGCGAGCTCGGCCAGGAGCGGCGGATAGGCCGCATCGTCGGCGAAGATGTGTCGCGCGCCCGAGCCGTGGACCGCGTCGATCTCGCGCGCGGCGACGTCGGCGGCGGCGGGCGCGAACGGCTTTCCGCCGGCGCGGCGGACGAGGTCGGGGAGCGCGTCGAGCGCGCGGGCGGCGGTGCCGAAGCGGGCGACGAGCTGCGCGTAGGTGACGGGGCCGACGCGGTGCGTACGGGCGAGGCGCAGGCGGTCGAGAAGGTCGGCGGGGCGCGCGGGCAGGCCCGGGTCGGCGTCAGCCATCCGCGGGCGTGGCTCCGGACGCGCCGACGCGCGGCTCCTGCCCGCGCAACAGGCGGGCGATATTCTCGCTGTGCTTCCACACGATGAGCAGCGTCAGCGCGGCGAGCAGGGGGACGAGTTCGGGCCGGTCGAACGCGAGCGCGCTGACCGGCACGCTGATCGCGGCGAGGATGCCGCCGAGCGAGCTGAGCCGCGTGACCGCGATGGTGCCGATCCAGACCGCGGCATAGATGGCGGCCATCCAGCTTTCGAACCCGCCGGTGAGGTCGAGCCCCAGCACGACGCCCATGAAGGTCGCGACGCCCTTGCCGCCCTTGAACCGCAGCCAGACGGGGTAGAGATGGCCGAGGATGGCGCCCGCGCCGGCGAGCTGCTCGTCGCCAGGGGAGAGCGAGGCGGCGATCCAGACGGCGAGGAAGCCCTTCGCGAGATCGAGCAGGAGCGTCGCGGCGGCGAGCCCCTTGCGCCCCGTGCGCAAGACGTTCGTCGCGCCGATGTTGCCCGAGCCGATGGCGCGGATGTCGCCCGCGCCGCCCAACCTGGCGAGCAGCAGGCCGAACGGGATGGAGCCCAGCGCATAGCCCAGCAGGAGGACGAGGCCAGTGGTGCCGGTGAAGTTTTCCATGGTCCCCGCGTGCCCCAATGCTAGGTATCAAGGCATAGCCCTGAGCTACGGGCATGTAATCGCGCGCAGCAAGCGACCGCAAGCCCGCATTGCGGCGCCGGGGCGACCTCGGTAGGCGCTGATCCGTGACCGCCCAGCCCCATCCCGATGCGCCGATCCTGTTCTTCGACAGCGGGGTGGGCGGGCTGTCGGTGCTGCGGCCGGTCCTCGCCGCGCTGCCGCAGGCGCCGATCGTGTACGCGACCGACCATGCCGGTCTGCCCTATGGCGAGAAGAGCGAGGCGGAGGTGGGCACGCGGGTATCGGCATTGCTCGGGCGGCTCGTGGAGCGGGTGCGCCCGCGGCTCGCGGTGATCGCGTGCAATACCGCCTCGACCATCGCGCTCGCCCATGTGCGCGCCGCGCTGGAGGTGCCGTTCGTCGGCACGGTGCCGGCGATCAAGCCGGCGGCGGAACGGAGCCGGACCCGGGTGATCGGCGTGCTGGGCACCGCGGCGACGGTGCGCCAGCCCTATGTCGACGCGCTCGCGGCCGCACATGGCGCGGACTGCACGATCCTGCGCCACGGCGCGAACGAACTCGTGCTGGCCGCGGAGGCAAAGCTGGCGGGCGAGGCGGTCGATCGCGCGGTCATCGCGCGGGCGGTGGCGGGGCTGACCGGGCAGCCGGGGGGCGGGCGGATGGACGCGGTGGTGCTTGCCTGCACGCACTTTCCGTTGCTGGCCGACGAGCTGCGCGGCGTCCTGGGCGCGCGGGTCGCGCTGATCGACGGCGGCGACGGGATCGCGCGGCGGGTCGCCTATCTGACACGTGGCCAGGACTGGCCCGAGGCGCCGCATCGGTGGTTGATCGCGAACGGCGGGCTGGCGCACGTGCGCGCGGTGTTCCCGCATTTCGCGGCCTTGGGTTTTGCCGAGGTCCATCCACTGTAAGGTGCCCGCGCAGGTAGGGCCGCGGCGGTCATGGCAGCGCCTTGCCGCCGACGCTCCGGCCCGTGCCCGAACACGGTATCCTTGCGTTGTCCGCTCCCTTGTTGCGAGCCGTTCGCGCTGGCAAATCCGCGGTTTCGGGCCTATGGCGCGCGCATGATTTTTCGGATGGTCGCGGCGCGGGGCTGGGCATGAATTACAATCAGGTCTTCGAAAAGGCGATCGAGCGGCTGCATGCCGAGGGGCGCTATCGCGTCTTCATCGACATATTGCGCAACAAGGGCGCGTTCCCCAACGCGCGCTGCTTCGCCGGGCACAACGGGCCGAAGCCGATCACCGTCTGGTGTTCCAACGACTATCTGGCGATGGGCCAGCACCCCGACGTGATCGCGGCGATGGAGGAGGCGCTGCACGACGTCGGCGCAGGCTCGGGCGGCACGCGCAACATCGGCGGCAACACCCACTACCACGTCGATCTGGAAGCCGAGCTCGCCGACCTGCACGGCAAGGAAGCGGCGCTGCTGTTCACCAGCGGCTATATCTCCAACGAGGCGACGCTGGCGACGCTCGGCAAGATCCTGCCGGGCTGCATCATCTTTTCCGACGAGCTCAACCACGCCTCGATGATCGCCGGCATCCGCAACTCGGGGTGCGAGAAGCAGGTCTGGCGGCACAACGACCTCGCGCACCTGGAGGAGCTGCTGGCGGCGGCGGACCCGGACGCGCCCAAGCTGATCGCGTTCGAGAGCGTCTATTCGATGGACGGCGACGTCGCCGACATCCACGCCATCTGCGACCTCGCCGATCGTTACAGCGCGCTGACCTATTGCGACGAGGTGCATGCGGTCGGCATGTACGGCCCACGCGGCGGCGGTATCACCGATCGCGATGCGGCCGCGCACCGCGTGACGATCATCGAGGGCACGCTGGCCAAGGCGATCGGCGTGATGGGCGGCTATATCGCGGCGGACCAGGTGATCGTCGACGTCATCAGGAGCTATGCGCCCGGTTTCATCTTCACCACCAGCCTGTCGCCGGTGCTGGTCGCGGGCGCGCTGGCGAGCGTGCGGCACCTGAAGGCGTCGAGCGCCGAGCGTGACGCGCAGCAGGCGAGCGCCGAGCGGCTGAAGCTGCTGTTCCGCGCGGCGGGCCTGCCGCTGATGGAATCGACCACGCACATCGTGCCGCTGATGGTCGGCGATCCCGTGCGCGCGAAGCGGATCAGCGACATATTGCTGGCCGAATATGGCGTCTATGTGCAGCCGATCAATTTCCCGACGGTGCCGCGCGGCACCGAGCGCCTGCGCTTCACGCCGGGGCCCAGCCATGACGAAGCGATGATGGCCGAGCTGACCGCGGCGCTGGTGGAGATCTGGGAGCGGCTCGAGCTGACGCAGAACAGCGTGCAGGCCGCCGCCTAGCGCAGCGCGCCGAGCAGGCCGATGGCGATGGTCATCATGCCCAAACCGGCCGACAATGGCAGGCGCAGGCGCATCCACCAGTCCGGCGCAAGGCCGTCACGAACGAGCCGCCGGTCGACGGCGAGCGATGCCATGATGGCCCCACCCAGCAGAACGAGCGACGGACCGGGCCAGCTGCCCGCCAGCGCCCAGGGCAGAAAGCTCGCGAACGCGGCCAGGCTGGGCATGACGGCGGCGATCCATAGCCACGCGGGCGGGCGCGCAGCGGTGGCGGCGAGCCCCCACCATAGCCCGCCAAGGAAACTGAGAATGAGCGCGGCGTAGGCGAAGGCGAGCGATTGCGCGGCGAAGACCAGCCGCGGATGATCAACCGCGACCAGCAGCAGGAACAGCCCCTGGGGCAGGAGGCCCAACAGGCCCAGCAGCCGGGCGGTGGCGGGGACGGTCGCGGTCATGCGCCGCGGTCTAGCGGCAGGGGCGACGAGCGAGCAAGGCCAGCGGCGCTAACGCGCGTGCGCGGTCGGCGATACGAGCCCGCGCGTCAGGCGCTTGCGCAGCGCGTCCATGCCGATGCGGTCCATCGCCTCGACGCGCTCGTCGGTGGCGACCACGCGCGCGAGGTGGCCGAGTACCTGCGCGACGATGTCGAACTGCTGGATCAGCGTGCCGTGGCGCATGGCGACCGCGGCGTCGTCCGCCAGCCGTTCGCCCACGCCCTCGACGGTGCGGCTCATCAGTTCCAGTTCCTCCGCGACGCGTTTGAGCGCAAGGTCCTGGGTCTCCGCAAGGTCGCGTGGGCGCGGCGGCGGCGGGCGGAACAGCGGCTTGCGCACGGCGGAGCGCGCCGCCGCCGCGATGGCATCGGCGCGCTCCTGCGCGGTCGGCAGCGGCGGTGCGCCGCCATAGGCGCCGGCGCTGAAATATCCTGGCGTGGCCATAACATCGTCCCAGCTGCCCGCGCCGGGAACGGCGGCGGGCGTTCGTGCGAGGCGGATGAACGTCCTGGCCCAGACGCCGTTCCGATAACCCTCGCGCAAATTAGGGTAAGCGACGGTGGTTAACGCCGCGTTTTCTCGCGCGATGGCGATAGCGTGTCGTCGCAAGTCGCGGCTTTGGCGGTGCCCGCATGGCGCCCAAGGGGGGAAGGGTCATGCGGGCACCGCCGGTCGACCGGCCGGGCTCGCCTAGCCGGGCATGACGACCCGGTCGATGACATGGATGACGCCGTTCGATTGCGTCACGTCGGTGGCGGTGATGCGCGCGGTCGCGCCGGTCGCATCCTGCAGCACTAGCCGGTTGTGGCTGTCGTAGCGCGCGGTCAGCTGCTCTCCGGCAACGGTGGTGAAGGTCGCGCGGCCGCCGCCGGCGCGCACCGCGTTGGCGACGTCGCTGGCCATGATGCGCCCCGGGACGACATGATAGGTGAGGATGCGGGTCAGCGTCGCACGGTTTTCCGGGCGCACCAGTCCCTCCACCGTGCCCGCGGGCAGACGCGCGAAGGCGGCGTTGGTGGGCGCGAAGACGGTGAAGGGGCCGGGGCCGCTCAGCGTATCGGCGAGGCCGGCGGCCTGTACGGCGGTGACGAGCGTGGAGAACTCGGGCAGGCTCGCGGCCTTCGCGACGATGGTTTCGCCAGCCGCCTGTGTGGCGGCCGGGCGGGCACCGTGATGGCCGTGATTGTGCGCGAGCGCAGGGGCGGCGGTGAGCGCGGCGGCGAGGCCGAGGCCGAGCAGGCGGGCGGGTGTCATTGGTATCTCCTCCGTGACGCATCCGAGGGGTGGATGCGTGGGAGATACGCGGGGCGCGCGGCTCGTGGATGCGCTGCCTGGGAAAAAAAATTCAGATCAGATCGATCGCGCCCTCGGCCACGAAACCGGCGGTCGGCGCGGCACCGGGCGGCGTGGCGCGCGGTTCCATCGACAGCGAGAAGCGCGCGGCGGGTTTGATCAGCGCGCGCTGCCCCTGCGCCACCGCGATGACGGTGTCCCCGCTGCGCTCGATCGGCCCCAGCGGGACGGGCGCGCCGCCCGCGGGAACGATCCACAATATGGGGTCGGTCGGGGTTTCGGGCATGCCAGTGGTCCGCACGCGCAAGGTCGCGGTCGCGGGGTCGTAGCGCGTGGCGATGCGCAGGCCCTCGATCGGGCCGGTCAGCTGCGCGACCGCGAAGCTCGTCGGGACGGGCGCGGGCTCGGCGCGCGGAATGGCCAGCATCAGCGCGAGCGCGGCGGCGACGGCGCTCGATCCGAACGCGCTCCATTTCCACCAGCTCAGCGCCGACGGCGGCGCCGGCGGATCGCCGATGCGCGCGGCGATCGCGTCCCATGCGCCGCCCGGCGGTTCGACCTCGTCGATGGCATCGAACAGGCCGGACTGGTGCGCGCGCCATTCCTCGACCCGCGCGGCGAAATCGCGGTCGGCGAGCATCAGGCGCAGTGCCGCCGCGCGTTCCTGTCCTTCCAGCAGACCCAGCGCCAGTTCGCCCGCGAGCGCGTCGCGGTCCGCGGGATCGAGGCCCTGTGGTCCGGTGGTGTCAGCCTGCGTCATCGATACAATCCCTGAGCGCGATCAATGCGCGCCTGATCCAGCTTTTGCACGTGCCGAGCGGCACGCGCAGGTGCGAGGCGAGCTCGCCGTGCGTCAGCCCGTCGTAGAAGGCCATGCGCACCGCCCGCGCCTGACCCGGCTCCAGCGCCTCGATGCAGGCGAGGATATGGTGCCTGCCCGATCGCCGTTCGAGCAGCGCCAACCCATCTACGGTTGCCGCCATGGCTTCGGATGCGATCGGCTCCTCCTCCGCCACATGGCGGACGCCGTGCGCGCGGCGCCAGTCGATCGCGCAATTGCGCGCGATGGTCGCCATCCAGGTGATCGGGCTCGCCCGGGCGGGATCGAACACCGCGGCCTTGCGCCATATCCTGACATAGGCATCCTGCATCGCCTCCTCCGCGCCGCCCGCATCGCCGGTGACGCGCAGGGTGATGCCGTAGAGCTTTGCCGCGGTCAGGCGATAGAGTGCGCGCAGCGCATCGGCGCGGCCCTGCCCCACTTCGTCGAGCAGGACGACGAGGCGGCGGCGCGCGGGGTCTTCGCCCGCCTCGCTCAATCGCGGCTCGCGAGGACGGCGGCGAAGTGCCCCGGGTCGGTATTGCCACCCGAAAGCGTGACGAGCGTCGCCGCCCCGCATTCGACCCTGCCCGCCATCACCGCCGCCAGCGCGGCCGCGCCGCCGGGTTCGAGGACGAGGCGCAGGGCCGCGAAGGCGAGGCGTTGCGCGGCGCGGACTTGCGCCTCGCTGACCGTCGTGCCGGTGACGCCGCGATCCCGCAGCACCGCGAAGTTGACGGGGTAGGTGCGGGGCGTCTGCAGCGCGTCGCAGGCGGTGGGCGGGGGGCTCTCGATGCCCTGGATGGACCCGCTCGCGAGGCTGCGGCAGACGTCGTCCCAGCCTTCCGGCTCCACCGCGACGACGCGCGTATCGGGCAGCGCGAGCGCGAGGCCCGCGGTGAGCCCGCCGCCGCCGCAGCAGGCGACGACCGTGTCGAAGCTATCCCCGGCCATCGCCGCGAGCTGCGCTGCGGCCTCCACCCCGGCGCTGCCCTGCCCTTCGATCACCCAGGGATCGCCGAACGGGTGGACGAGCGTCGCACCGCTTCGCGCGACCAGTTCCGCCGCCACGGCGTCGCGATCGACGCCACCGGGCCGGTCGTAGAGGACGACATTGGCGCCGAGCGAGCGCGTGTTGGCGAGCTTCGCCTGCGGCGCGTCCACCGGCATGACGATGGTCGCGGCGATGCCGAGCCGCCGCGCGGCCCAGGCTACCCCTTGCGCATGGTTGCCGCTGGACACCGCGACCACGCCGCGCCGGCGTTCGTCCTCGGCCAGGTCGGTCAGCCGGTGCCAGGCGCCGCGAATCTTGAAGGCGCCGATGGGTTGCAGGCATTCTGCCTTGCACCAGAGGGTACGCCCGTCGATCTCGAGCGGGAGCAGCGGGGTCGGCGGCAGGATCTGCGCGACCTTCGCCGCCGCGCGTGCGACCCCGGCGAGCGTGGGCGCGCGCAGGGGGTCGAGGCCCGGATCGAGGCTTTGTGCTGTCATAAACCCGCCCTATATGCGCGCAGCCCGCCGGGGCAAGCCGGCCGAACTGGAGAATGATGGTGAGCAAGGTCCTGGTCATCGGCGCGGGCGGCGTCGGTTCGGTCGCGGTGCACAAGATGGCCCAAGTACAGGCGGGAAATGCCGGAATCTTCAGCGGGATCACGCTGGCCAGCCGGACGCTGTCGAAATGCGAGGCGATCGCTGCATCGGTGAAGGAACGCACGGGTGTCACCATCGCCACGCGGCAGATCGATGCCGACGATGTGGCGGCGACCACCGCGCTCATCCGCGAGGTCGCGCCCGCGCTGGTCGTCAATCTGGCGCTGCCCTATCAGGACCTCAACATCATGGACGCCTGCCTCGCGGCGGGCGCCGACTATATGGACACCGCCAATTACGAGCCGGTCGACGAGGCGCGGTTCGAATACCGTTGGCAGTGGGACTATCATGACCGTTTCGCCGAGGCGGGGCGCATGGCGCTGCTCGGGTCCGGTTTCGATCCCGGCGTGACCAGCGTGTTCACCACCTGGCTGCGCAAGCATCATTTCGCGCGCATCGACACGCTCGACATCCTCGACTGCAACGGCGGCGACCATGGCCAGGCGTTCGCCACCAACTTCAACCCGGAGATCAACATCCGCGAAGTGACCGCGCCGGCGCGGCACTGGGAGGATGGCGCATGGGTGGAGACGCCCGCGCTCTCCACCAAGGTCGCCTTCGATTTCGAGGGCGTGGGCGAGAAGAACATGTACCTCATGTACCATGAGGAGCTGGAGAGCCTGGCCAGGCACCTGCCCGAGATCGGCCGCATCCGGTTCTGGATGACCTTCGGCGACGAGTATATCAAGCATCTGACCGTGCTCGAGAATGTCGGCATGACGCGGATCGATCCGGTCATCTACAACGGCGTCGAGATCGTGCCGCTGCAGTTCCTGAAGGCCGTGCTGCCCGAGCCGGCGAGCCTGGGGCCGACGACCAGGGGCAAGACGAACATCGGCGTGATCGCGACCGGCGAGGGCAAGGACGGTCAGCCGCTGACGATGTACCTGAACAATATCTGCGACCATGAGGACGCCTATGCCGAGACCGGCAATCAGGCGGTCAGCTACACCACCGGCGTGCCGGCGATGATCGGCGCGGCGCTGGTCGTGCAGGGCGTGTGGAAGGGTGTGGGCGTGTTCAACATGGAACAGATGGACCCCGATCCGTTCATGGCGATGCTGAACGAGCACGGGCTGCCGTGGCAGGTGAAGACGCTGGGCGGGCCGGTGACGTTCTGATGGAAACCAGAGCCGGGGATCCGGGCGCCTTTGCGCGGTTCGATCTCGCCCGCGTGCCTTCGCCTGCGTTCGTCGTGGATGCGGCGAAGGTTCGGGCCAATCTGGCGGTGCTGCGCGATATCGGCGACCGATCGGGGGCGCGGGTGCTGGCGGCGCTGAAGGCGTTTTCCATGTTCGCGCTGGGCGAGACGGTCGCAGGCGCGATCGACGGGGTGTGCGCATCGGGCCTGTACGAGGCTCGGCTGGGGCGGAAATATTATCGGGTGCCGGGCAAGCACAGCGAAGTCGCGACCTATTGCGCGGCGTACAAGGCGGAGGATCTGCCTGAAATCTGCCGCCTGTCCGATCACGTCATCTTCAACACGCCGGGGCAGCATTGGCGCTTCGCATCGTTGCTGGACGAGGCGCGCGCGGCGGGGGAGCGCTTCGATGTCGGCTTGCGCATCAATCCGCTGCACAGCGAGGGTGAGGTCGCGAAATATGATCCGGCCGCGCCGTGCAGCCGGCTGGGCTATCCGATCGACCAGCTGACCTGCGAGGACATGGCCGGCATCGACGGCATCCACATGCACACGCTGTGCGAGCAGGATTTTCCGCCGCTGCGCCGGACATGGGACGCCGTGCAGCCGCGGCTTGCGCCCTATTTCGGCCAGCTCAAGTGGATCAATTTCGGCGGCGGCCACCATGTCACGCGGGCCGACTATCAGATCGACGACCTGGTCGATTTCCTGTCCGGCGTTCGTGCGCAGACGGGCTGCGACGTGATGATCGAGCCCGGCGAGGCGATCGCGCTCGACGCGGGCATCCTCGTCGGCACGCTGCTCGACCGGTTCGACAATGGGATGCCCATCGGCATCACCGACATCAGCGCGACCTGCCACATGCCCGATGTGATCGAAGCGCCCTATCGCCCCGCCATGCTGGGCGAGGCGGCGGATGGCCCGCCGGTGCGGCTGGGCGGGCCGTCCTGCCTGGCCGGTGACGTCATCGGCGATTACCGGCTGCCCGGTGGCGGAGAGGTGGGCACGCGCTTCGCCTTTCTCGACCAGGCGCATTATTCGATGGTCAAGACCAACAGCTTCAACGGCGTGCCACTGCCCGCGATCTGGCTGTGGGACAGCGAGACAGATGCGCTGAACGAGGTACGGTCGTTCGGCTACGAGGATTTCCGCGACCGCTTAAGCTGATGGAACCTCGCGCGGCGGCATCGCTTTAAGGGAACGAACCCAGGCGAAAGGCGCTTCTCCCATGCCGATGATCGAGACGCAGGACGGTACCGAACTCTACGTCAAGCTGTGGGGCGAAGGGCCGCCGGTGGTGCTGATCCATGGCTGGCCGCTGTCCGCCGACAGCTGGGACAGCCAGATGCAGGCGCTGGCCGACGCAGGGTTCACCGCCATCGCCTACGACCGCCGCGGCTTCGGTCGTTCCGATCAGCCGGGCGACGGCTACGACTATGACACGCTCGCCGACGATCTGGCCGACGTGCTCGAGGCATGCGACGCGACCGACGACGTCACGCTCGTCGGCTTTTCCATGGGCGGCGGCGAGGTCGCGCGCTATATGAGCCGCCATGACGGCGCGGGCGTGTCGCGCGTCGCACTGATCGCGTCGGTGGTGCCGTTCCTCTTGCAGACCGACGACAATCCCGACGGTGCGCCGCAATCGGTGTTCGACGGCATGCTGGAGGGCATCGAGAAGGATCGCGCGGGCTTTTTCGGTACATTCTTCCCCGCTTTCTACGGCCAGGGCGTGTTGACGCACCCGGTCAGCAGCGAGACCATCGACTGGTCGCGGCAGGTGGCGATGATGGCGGGCCTGCGCGGCACGCTCGCCTGCGTCGACAGTTTCGCGACCACCGACTTCCGCCCCGATCTCGCGTCGATCACCGTGCCGACGCTGGTGATCCACGGCACGGCGGACAAGACGGTGCCGATCGACCCGACCGCGCGCGCGGTCGCGAAGGCGCTGCCGAACGCCACGCTGATCGAGTATGACGGCGCGGCGCACGGCCTGCTGGCGACGCATGCGGAGCGCATCAACGCCGACCTGCTGGCGTTCCTGGGCAGCGATCCGGCAGCGCGGTTCATCGGCGCCGCGGCGGATGATAACGGTGACCTGCCCGACCTGACGGCGCCCGTCGGCCAGTTGTGACAGCAGGCTTCCGCTAGGAGCGGACCTCGGCCAGCGCGCGGTGGATGTCGCTGACGACCACCGATCCTTCGCCGACGCTCGACGCCACGCGTTTGACCGAGCCCGTGCGCACGTCGCCGACCGCGTACACGCGCGGCCAGGCGGTTTCGTACCTCGTCGGCATGCGGTCGATCGCCCAGCCGGCCTTGACCAGTTCGATCGGTGAGAGATCCGCGCCGCATTTCACGAACCCCTTCTCGTCGCACACGATCGCCTCCGGCAGCCAGTCGGTGCAGGGCGAGGCGCCGAGGAACAGGAACAGGAAACGCGAGGCACAGCGCATTTCCTCGCCCGTCGCGCGGTTGCGGAAGGTGAGACCGGCCAGCGCGACGTCGTCATCGTCCATGCCGTTGCCGTGCAGCGCCACCACGTCGGTTTCGGCATGCAGCACGATATTGGGGTGCTCCTCCAGTCGTTTGACCAGATATTCCGACATGGTTTCGCGAATGTCGGCGCGGCGATAGACGACGTGCACCGTGCGCGCGGTGCCGGCGAGATACATGGCGCCCTGCCCCGCGCTGTTGCCCGCGCCGACCAGCGTCACTTCCGCCGCGGAGCATAGCTGCGCCTCCATGGGCGTCGCGCCGTAATAGATGCCGCGCCCCTCGAACCGCTCGATGCCCTCGATCGGCAGCCGCTGGTAGCGCGCGCCGGTGGCGATGACGATGCTGCTGGCGCGCAGCCCGCGGCCGTCGCGCAAGCCCAGCCGATAGGCGTCGCCGTCGCGCTCGAGCGATGCGACCGCGACCGGAGCGGCCAGCCGCGCCCCGAACTTCTGTGCCTGCACCGCCGCGCGCTGGGCAAGATCGGCACCCGAGATACCGGTCGGGAAGCCGAGGTAATTCTCGATCTTGGACGATGTGCCCGCCTGTCCGCCCGGCGCGAGCGAATCGAGCGCCAGAACCGACAGGCCTTCCGATGCGGCATAGACGGCGGCGGCAAGGCCGGCAGGGCCGGCACCGACCACGACGACGTCGGCCTGCCCCCCATCGGGCACCAGGTTGAGGCCGAGCGCGGTCGCAAGATCGTCGACCGAGGGCTGGACCAGCGTATCCGCGGCACCGACGAGGACGATCGGCAGGTGCGCGGGGTCGAGCCCGCGCTCGGCCAGCAGACGCTCGCCACCGGACCCAGCGCCCACGTCGTACCAGCGATGCGGAACGCCATGTTTGGCGAGCATGTCGCGCAGGCCATAGACCTGCCGGTCGCCGGCGGCGCCGACCACGAGCACGGCGGCGTAATCGCGGGTGTGGCTGTAGCTGCGGCGCGCCGACAGGATCGACACGAAAATATCCGAAAAATCGGGAGAAGTTTCGAGCAGGCGGTGGAAATCGGCGTGCGCGATACGCAGGATCTCGCCCTCGCTGCCCATCACCACGCGGCCCATGTGCGCCTGGCCGGTGAGCACGGAGAGGTCGCCCGCGAACTGGCCCGCCTCCATCCAGCCGACGCGGCGCTCGCCATCCTCGCTCGCGATGACGATATCGGTATGGCCCGACAGGGTGACGATCAGGTCCGCCTCGATCGTCGCTTCGGGCACCAGTATATCGCCCGGCCGGTGACGCTCGACGGTGCCGAAAGCGCGGAGCCGCTCCAGTTCCTCGTCGTTGAAGCGATGGTTGATCTCACGCGTGTCGGTCATGGGGCCCCCGTGGTACGCCGCAAACATAGGGGGCATAAACCGCTTTACAGGGGGGACCCCCCTCCATATATCGCCCCCGCTGCCCCAGGGGGACTTCCAATAACCGCAAGGCAGCCTTGTCTCAAACTATGTTCTTTGGGGGTCCCTTGAGTTGCACGAGCATCATAGCGCGCTGGGTCTAGTACGCGACCTCAAGCCGGTGGAACCCGTCACCCTCGTGCGTCCGCACGCGGCAAGGCGAGCTGCCCGCTACTTCGCAGACCATTTTCCGGGAAAGACACTCTATGCGGTGAAGGCGAATCCGTCGCCCGACCTGCTGCGCGTGCTGTGGGACAGCGGCGTCACCCATTATGACGTGGCGTCGATCGCCGAAGTGCGCCTGGTCGCGCGCACCCTGCCGCAGGCGGTGCTGTGCTTCATGCACCCGGTGAAGGCCGAGGAGGCGATCTCCGAAGCCTATTGGAAGCATGGCGTGCGCACCTTCTCGCTCGACACGATGGACGAGCTTGAGAAGATCGTGCGCGCGACCGAGGGTGCCGCGGATCTGAACCTCCTCGTGCGCATCCGCGTCTCGTCCGACCACAGCAAGCTCAGCCTGGCCGCCAAGTTCGGCGCGGAACCGTCCGAGATGCGCGATCTTCTGGTCGCGACGCGCCAGGCGTCGGATGCGCTCGGCATCTGCTTCCACGTCGGCAGCCAGGCCATGAGCCCGCACGCCTATGCGGTCGCGCTCGAGCGCGTGCGTGCCGCCATCGTCGAGGCGTCGGTAACCGTCGATATCGTCGATGTCGGTGGCGGTTTCCCGAGCTGGTATCCCGGGATGGAGCCGCCGCCGCTCGGTGCCTATTTCGACGTCATCCACCGCGGGTTCGAAAGCCTGCCGGTCAGCTACTCGTCCGAATTGTGGTGCGAGCCCGGCCGTGCCCTGTCGGCGGAGTACAGCTCGCTGGTCGTGCGCGTCGAGAAGCGGCGCGGCGACGAATTGTACATCAACGACGGCGCCTATGGCGCGCTGTTCGACGCGGCGCACGTGGGCTGGCGCTTTCCCGTCACGCTGCTGCGCGAAGGCAAGGCGTCGGCGGCGACCACGGCGTTCAGCTTCTACGGGCCGACGTGCGACGATCTCGACCATATGGCCGGGCCGTTCCTGCTGCCCGACGACATCGATGCCGGCGACTATATCGAGATCGGCATGCTGGGCGCCTATGGCTGCGCGATGCGGACCAAGTTCAACGGCTTCGGCGCGGAGAATGTGGTGCGGGTCATCGATGAGCCGATGGAGAGCCTCTACACCGGCGAGGTCGCGCCCGCGCGGCGGGCCTCCAACGTGACCAGCCTGTTCTGATGCTGGCCGGTTGCGTTTCGCAGCCGTTCCTATAGCCTTCCCTTCGCGGTAGCCGGCGACCCGGCGCCGCGAGGGGGACGATCATGACCGAAACGAACGACCTGCTTGCGCCTGCGGCAGCGCTGATCCTGTGGACCTGCCTGATCCTGCTGTGGCTGATGGCGAAGCGGCTGCCGGCGATGAAGGCGGCGGGGATCGACCTTGCCAAGGCGGCGCCGGGTGGCCGCGGCGCCGATCTCGATCCGGCGCTGCCGAACGCGGCACGCTGGCCGTCGCACAACTATACGCATCTGCTCGAACAGCCGACTTTGTTCTATGCGGTGGTCGCGGTCCTGGCGATCGGCGGCGGGGCGACCGAACTGACCGTCGGGCTCGCCTGGGCCTATACCGCGTTGCGCATCGCGCATTCGGTCTGGCAGATTTCGATCAACCGCCTGCCGGTGCGGTTCGCCCTGTTCTTCCTGTCGTCGCTTTGCCTCATCGCGCTCAGCGTGCTGGCGGTCGTGCTGACCCTGGGCTGAAGGATCCGCACATGGAACATGCCGAAATCCTGCGCCCGGTCGTGGCGCTCGCCGCCTGGACGATGATCATGTGGGTCTGGCTCTATGCCACCCGCCTGCCCGCGATGGGCCGTGCGGGCATCGATGCCAGGAACATGGTCGGCAGCACGGGCCGCTCGCTGCGCGACGACCTGGTCGCCAAGGGCGAGACGCGCGCGTCCTGGGTGGCGGACAATTACAACCATCTGCACGAGGCGCCGACCACATTCTATGCGGTGGCCCTGGTGCTGGCGATCACCGGCGGGGGTGACGGGCTGAACGCCACCATCGCCTGGGCTTACGTCCTGCTGCGCATCGCACACAGCCTGCTGCAGGCGACCGTGAACCGGGTGGTCGTGCGTTTCGCGCTGTTCGCGCTGTCGACGCTATGCCTGATCGCATTGGTCCTGCACGCCGGAATCGCTCTCTTCCACTAAAGCCTATCGGCTGAGGCGGGCGGCGAGTTCCATGTGGGTCGACCAGCGGAACTGGCCGACCGGCTGGATCCAGTCGATGCGGTAGCCGCCGCCGGCCAGGATGGCCGCGTCGCGCGCGAAGCTCGCGGGATTGCAGCTGACATAGGCGATGGTCGGAACCGTGGACACGGCGATTTCGCGCACCTGTTCCTGCGCGCCCGCTCGGGGCGGATCGAGCACCAGAGCATCGAAGCCCGCCAATTCCCTTGCCGCGAGCGGCCTGCGGTAGAGATCGCGATGCTCGACCCGGATGCCGCGACCGTCCCGGTTGGCGGCGCCTTGCTGCGCCATGACGGCGGCGCGCGCGGCCTCCACCGCATGGACCGGCTCCCTCCCCGCCAGCGCCAAGGAAAAGGTCCCGAGGCCCGAGAACAGGTCGGCGATATGCTTTGCGCCCGCCGTTGCCTCACGCACGGCCGCGACGAGCACGGCCTCGCCGTCGCACGTCGCTTGCAGGAAGGCCGCATGGGGCAGCGCGACCGGCACGCCCGACAGGGTGACGGTGACCGGATCGGGCACCCAGCGGTCCTCCGGGCCCTCCCCCTCGTCGATCGCAAGCCGGGCGAGCGCATGTGCGGCCGCGAAGTCGAGCAGCGCCATCTGCCTCTCGTAGCTGTCCAAGAGGACGCCGGCGAGGAGCACATCGACGCCCTGATCGGCGAGGGTCATCGTCGCGGTAGCCGAACCGCGGCGCGGCATGATCTGGCCGAGCAGATCCCGCAAGGGCGCAACCAGCGCGAACAGCTGCGGCGCCAGTATCTCGCACTGGCGCATGTCGACCACCCGGTGGCTGCCGGCCTCGTTGAAGCCAAGCTGCACGGTACGGCCCAACGACACCGCCTTGAGGCTCGCTCGCCGGCGCGTGCGCGGGGGCGAGAGGTGCGGCGTGCGCAGCGGCGCCACCGGCAGCCCCTGGCCCGTCAACGCGCCGGCGACGCGATCGGTGAGGTAGGCGGCGTAGGCGCTATCGTCGACATGCTGGAGCTGGCAGCCGCCGCAGCGCGGAAAGTGACGGCATGGCGGCACCTGGTGGTGCGGGCCGCGCGTGATCTGTCCGGCCGTGTCCACACGGTCACCAGGCGCCGCGAGCGCCACGAAGCGCCCGTCGCCGGTGACGCCCTCGCCGCGCGCGGCGATGCGCCGGATCGTGCCGGGATCGTTCACCGCCGCCTATCGCGCGCGCACGGTCGCGGGCAGCCGGTAGCGATCGCCGGCGACCGCGACCTCGATGACGCCGTCCTCGACGATGCGCACGCTCGCCGCTTCCGCGCCGTCGGCGGCGATCACGCCGCGGCCGTCACCCGTAACGCGGAAACGGCGATAGCCCGCGTCCGCGCGGCCGAGCACCAGGGTCTCGCCCCCCGTGCCCGCGATACGCTCCATCGTGCAATCGAGCCGGAATGTCTCGGCCCCGGCAAGCGCGCAGCGCACCCGCCCGGCCTCGGCAGCCGCGCGCACCTGCTCGGCCTCGACGTCGGCGAGGACGGCGTTGTCGGGTTCGCCCGAGCAGGCGGCGAGCGCCAGCGCGGCGGGCAGCGCCAGCCTAGATATCGGCATAGACATGCGTTTCACTGGCCGCGCCGGGGTGCGTCAGCGCGCCGCGCCAGGCGGGGCCGACATTCTGGGCATAGCGCCACAGCGCGCCCGACTGATAGTCGTGCACGCGCGGCTGCCAACGGGCGCGGCGGGCCTCCAGCACGGCTTCGTCCACCGCAAGCTCGATCGTGCC
>CBDUBN010000039.1:0-17967 GCA_965365395.1 uncultured Sphingomonas sp. | reverse complement strand
TCGGGCAGCTTGCGCATCGTGCGGCTGACCGTGCCGCTGCCCTGCCAGAGGAAGGCGTTCTTCGCGACCTGCTGGCTGATGGTCGATCCCCCGCGCATCCGCCGCCCGCTGGCATTTGCGGCCATCGCCTGGCCGATCGCGGCGAAATCGAAGCCGTTGTGGCTGCAGAAGCGCCCGTCCTCGCCAGCGATCGCGGCGCGGACGATGTCGCGGTCCATTCGCTCCAGGCTCAGCCAACTGCGTGTTGCGCCATTGGCATCGAACAACATGGTCGGCGTCGTGGGTGGAGGGACGAGCGCGTAGAGCAGCGCCCAGACGATGCTGATCGCGAAGAACCAGAGCAGAATTTTTAGGGGGAGGAGGATGAGGCGGATCATGGTGCGAGGATGCCGCATTCCGCCGTCAAGGCAAAGGACCGTATATCGGAGCAGTGCCCTGCGTAGGCAGGGGTCCATTGCCGGAGCGAGCGTGTTGAGCCGCGGTCCGTTCTATGCGCAACAGCCGGTGATTGGCCCCTGCCTGCGCAGGGGCACCCCGGTTACGCCCCCGCCGGCAGCAGCTTCTTCTCGCCCGCGATCGCCAGCATCGCCTTCTGCAGCTTCTCGAACGCGCGCACCTCGATCTGGCGGACGCGCTCGCGGCTGACGTTATAGACCTGGCTCAGTTCCTCCAGCGTCTGCGGATCGTCGATCAGGCGGCGCTGGGTCAGGATGTCGCGCTCGCGCTCGTTCAGCCGCTCCATCGCCTCGGTCAGCAGCGCGTGGCGCTGGTCGCGCTCCTGCGCGTCGGCGACGCGTTCGTCCTGCAGACTGCCCTCGTCCTGCAGGATGTCCTGCCACTGGCCGTCGCCATCCTCGCGCATCGGCACGTTGAGCGACGTATCGCCGCCCATCGCCATGCGGCGGTTCATGCTGACCACCTCGTCCTCGGTCACGCCGAGGTCGGTCGCGATCTTGGTGACGTTGGCGGGGTTGAGGTCGCCGTCCTCGAACGCGGCGAGGTTGTTCTTCATTCGGCGGAGGTTGAAGAACAGCTTCTTCTGCGCGGCGGTGGTGCCCAGCTTCACCAGGCTCCACGAGCGCAGGATATATTCCTGGATCGACGCCCTGATCCACCACATCGCATAGGTGGCGAGGCGAAAGCCCCGCTCGGGGTCGAACTTCTTCACCCCCTGCATCAGGCCGATATTGCCCTCGGAGATGAGTTCGCTCACCGGCAGGCCGTAGCCGCGGTAGCCCATCGCGATCTTGGCGACGAGGCGCAGGTGCGACGTCACCAGCTGCGCAGCGGCGGCCGGGTCCTCATGCTCCTGATAGCGTTTGGAGAGCATATATTCCTGCTCGGGCGTGAGCAGAGGGAATTTGCGGATCTCGGACAGATAGCGGTTCAGCCCAGCTTCGCCGCCGAGCGCTGGCATGGTTGCCGGGACGTTGCTGCCTTTTGCCATGGGAGAGGTCTTACTTTCCGGCGGACGCCAAATCACGAAGGTTAACGTGCTGCTACGCGCAGCAACCCGAGCAGTTCCTGCATGTCCGGGGGCATCGCGCTGTCGAAAACTAGGCTCGCACCCGTAACGGGATGATTAAACCCGAGCCGGGTCGCGTGCAATGCCTGGCGGGCGAAAGCGATGCTGCGCAGGGTCGAAGCGTGGCTTGACCGGGTCCGGCCATAGACCGGATCGCCGAGCAGCGGATGGCCGATATGCGCCATATGCACCCGCACCTGATGCGTGCGCCCGGTCTCCAGCCGGTTGCGCACCAGTGCGGCCTCGCGCAGCGCCTCAACCATCTGATAATGCGTCACTGCCCGCTTGCCACGGCCATCGGATACCACCGCGATCTTCTTGCGATCGTGCACCGATCTGGCGAGCGCCGCGTCGACCGTTCCGCCCGGCGGCAAGGGGCGTCCGGCGACGATCGACAGATAGACGCGGTCGATGCTGTGATCGGCAAATTGCCGCGCCAGCCCCTCGTGCGCGGCGTCGTTCTTCGCGACCACGAGCAGGCCGGACGTGTCCTTGTCGATGCGGTGGACGATGCCTGGCCGGATCACGCCGCCGATGCCCGACAGGCGGCCGGCGCAATGATGCAGCAGCGCGTTGACCAGCGTCCCGTCGGGGTTGCCGTTGGCGGGATGCACGACGAGCCCCGCCGGCTTGTCGACGACGATCAGGTCGTCATCCTCGTGCACGACGACCAGCGGCAGGTCCTGCGCGATGGCATGGGCCGGTGCCGGATGGGGCAGGGCGATGGTGAGCTCGGCCGGCGCCTCGACCCTGGCCGACCCGCTGGCCAGCGCCCGCCCGCCCGCGTCGGTGATCGCGCCCGCCGCCAGCAACGCCTTGATCCGCTCGCGCGACAGCGTCGGCACGACGTCGGCCAGCGCGCGATCCAGCCGCTGTCCGACCTGTTCCGGTCCGAGCCGGGCTTGCATGTTGACGATCCCCCGATCCATGCTGCGCGATGTGGGGAAGCCGGTCACACTATCAAGCCTGCTGTTGACCGCGATCCTTGCGGATGCGCGGCGGCAGCCGGGCTGCGAACGCTGCGGTCTGCTCCTCGGGCGCGGGCGGCGCATCGTGGAGCATCGACCGGCCGCCAATGTCGCCAGCGATCCGACAAGCCGTTTCGAACTCGATCCCGCAACATTGTTCGCAGCCCTGCGCATGGAACGCGGCGGCGGTCTCGCGGTGCTCGGCCATTATCATTTCCACCCGCACGGGCCGGCCGAACCTTCCGCGACCGATGCCGCGTCGGCCGATCCCGACGGCCGGTTGTGGCTGATCGTCGCCGCCGACGCGCACCGCCTGTGGCGCGCCGTTGCCGCGGGCGACGTGCACGGCCGTTTCGAGCCGGTCGAGCTGCGCGTCGACGCGGCGTAGGGCGCGCGCCGCGCTTGCATCGCCACCGGCCGGACCCTAACGCCACCGGCTTGCCCGCCGGCAGGAAGACAGTTGGGCGGGGCCGTAGCGGCGAGGATGGAATGCGCGACGACACCACCGATTTTGCCAGCATGCTGTGCTCGCGGCTGTGCCACGATCTGCTGAGCCCCGTCGGCTCGTTCGGCAACGGGCTGGAGCTGCTGGCCGACGAAAAAGACCCCGCGATGCGTGCCAATTTCACGGCCCTGCTCGATTCCTCGTCGCGCGCGGCGATCAACAAGCTGAAATATTACCGCCTCTCCTTCGGCTCGGCCGGTGGCTATGGCGACAGCATCGCGGTGGACGATGTCATCGAGGCGGTGCGGGGGCTCGTCAACGAAGGCCGCGCCACCGAAATCGCCTGGATCGGTGACCGCGAGCCCCTGCCAAAGCCGGCCGCGCGCATCCTGCTGCTGCTGGCGCAAACCGTGGTCGAGGCACTGGTGCGCGGCGGACGCATCGACATGGCCGCCGAACGGCGCGGTTCGACCATCGAGATCGCGGTGCGCGGGTCGGGTCCACGGGTGGTCGTCGATGCCGCCAGCGAGGCGCTGTTCGCGCGCGCCGATGCCGAGGTGACGCCCAAGACCGTGGGCATCGCACTCGCCCGCCGGCTCGCCCTCGCCAGCGCGGGAGAGATCATGGCCTCGCGGCCCAGCGCAACGGAAATCGTCGTCGGCGCCATCGTCGGCGGCTGATCGGCCCCGTTCGCCCCCCGGCACCGCATTCCCCCGCGAACGCCATGTTAACCATGGCCGCGGCACAGCGGAACCTGCACACTCTTGCAGGCGGGCCATGGACGATCTGTTGCGCGAATTCGTGGGGGAAACCCTCGAGATGATGGAGGCGGTCGCCGGCGATCTGGTCGCGTGGGAGGCGAACCCGGCCGACCGGTCGGGCATCGACCGCATTTTCCGCACCGTGCACACGGTGAAGGGGAGCAGCGGATTCTTCGACCTGCCACGCATCGCCGCGGTTAGCCACGCGGCCGAGGAACTGCTCGATGCGCTGCGTTCGCGCAGCCGCGATCCCGATGCGGCCCTCGTCGGCACCGTGCTTGCCGCGTTCGAACGCATCCGCATGCTCACCCAGGCGATCGCGGGCGGGGCCGGGGAACCCGCGGGCGACGACAGCGCGCTCATCGCCGAACTGCTTGCCGACGTGCGCGGTGCCCGCCCGCCGGTGGTCGCCGCGCCAGAGGCGCCGGCATCCGACGGCGACACCGCAGCCGGCGGGGTCCCCCAGGCATGGCGCTCGGTGCGGTTGCCTGTAGGCCTGCTCGACGAGCTGATGAACGGCGTTTCCGACCTTGTGCTCGCACGCAACGAGGTCGCGGCGCAGCTGCGCGCGATCGATGTCGATCCCGCCGCCATGCCCGCCTTCGAACGGCTATCCACCCTGCTCGGCGCAGTCCGCGCCTCGGTCGGGCAGATGCGCATGGTGCCGCTGCGCACCGTGTTCGCGCCGCTGCCGCGGCTGGTGCGCCAGCTGTGCAGCGAACTCGGCAAGGATGTGCATATCGAGGTCGAGGGCGGGGAGATCGAGATCGACCGCGAGGTCGGCGAATCGCTGCGCGATCCGATCGTCCATGTGCTGCGCAACGCCATCGACCATGGCATCGAGCCCGCCGCCCAGCGCATCGCCGCGGGCAAGGCGGGGTCCGGCACCATCCGCGTGACCGCGCGCCAGTCGAACAACCGCATCCTCATCGCGTTCGAAGACGACGGCGCGGGCGTATCGATCGACCATGTCGCGGCGCGCGCGGTCGCAAAGGGCGTCATCAGCGCGGCCGTGGCCGAGACGATGGACGCCGCGACAAAGGCGGAGCTCATCTTCCGCCCTGGCCTTTCCACCGCCGCCGCGGTTACTGGCATATCTGGGCGGGGCGTCGGCATGGACGTGGTGCGCGCGAACGTCGAACGGCTCGGCGGCTATGTCCACATGGCCAACCGGCCGGGGCAGGGCCTGACCATCACCTTCGACGTGCCGATGACGCTGACGATCATCTCGGCGCTGGCGATCGACGTCGGCGACCAGAGTTTCGCCATGCCGCGCAGCGCCGTCGCGGAGGTGCTGCTGGCGTCTAGCGACAGCGTTGTCCGGCAGAGCGCGGGGGGCGCCGGGCTGGTGCGCGTGCGCGGCCGCCTGCTGCCGCTGCTGGTGCTGGAGGATGTGCTGGGCCTCCGCCGCGCGGGCACGGCGGCGGACGCCGGCGCGGACCCCGACCGGGCGATCATCCTGTGCCGCATCTCGGGCGGGCGCACCGTCGCGCTCGACGTGCCGGATGTGCGCGACCATGAGGAACTGGTGATAAAGCCGTTGCCGCCGATCCTCCTGGGTCTGGGCCTCTACAGCGGCATGAGCCTGCCCGACAACGGCCGGCCGATGCTGCTGCTGGACGCGGACGGCATCGCGCGGCGCAGCATCCTGCCCGATATCGCCGACACGGACGACGGCAACGCGGCGGGCGGTGCCCGCACCGCCATCACCGACATGTGGCTGCTGTTTCGAACGATCGATCATGCACGCATCGCCGCATTGCCGATGGCGATGATCGAACGGCTGATCGACGTTCCCGCCGCTGCCTTTCAGCAGGCCGGAGGACGGACGGTGGTGCGGGTCGGCGATCAGTTGCTGCCCGTCGCCATGCTGGAGGAGGGCACGCCGCGCGACGACGTCGTCCGCCTGATCCGCGTGGGCGACGGCCGGCGCAGCCTGCTCGTTCCCGTCGCGGAGATCGGCGAGATGACGGCGCTCGACCCCGCGTTGGCCGCCGATCCCGCACGCCCGCTGCTCGCGCTCGCGCATCATGGCGGCGATATCGTGGAGATGATCGACGGATTCCGACTGCTCGGCAGTGCCGGCGCGCACGCCGCCGCGCCGGCCGCGCCGACGGCTGGCGCCAAGACCATCTGGATCGTGGCGGGCGGATCGTCCGCGCCGGGCGCCGCCTTCCTCATTCCCTCGCTTGTCGCCGCCGGCTACGCGCCGCGACTGGTCCCCAGCGCGGCCGAGGTCATGGGCGACGGTCCCGTGCTGACATTGGGCGAGCGCGGCGAGGGCGACGCCCGCGTGGGCGGGGCATCCGTCGACATCTACGACCGCGCGGCGCTCCTCGATGCGTTGGGCCATGGCCGGCAGGGAGCAGCTGCATGAGCGGGGGCAATGCCATCTACCTCGTCGGCACCATCGCCGGCACGCCCGTCGCGCTGCCCGCCGGCAGCATCGAGGCGGTGGTGCGGATCGACACCGTCGCGCCCGCCCCCGGCGCGCCGCCCGCGGTGCGCGGCCTCGTCGCCATCCGCAGCCGCATCCTGACGCTGATCGACAGCTGCATCGTCGTCGGAGCGCCGTCCTGTGCCACCGACTATATGGCGATCGTGTCGGTCGACGGGCACGGCTACGGGCTGATGCTCGACCATATCGAGGATGTGATGACGCTGGACGGCATCACCCCGCTCCGCTCGGGACTGGCGCCGGGCTGGGCCGCGCTCGACCCCGCGATCCACGACAGCGGCACGCGCGTGCTGCTGGTGGTCGATCCCGCGGCGATCATCGCCGCCGCGGCCTGCGACGAACGGCAGGTTGCTTAACCACTCGGCTACCAGTTGGCGGCTACAGCATCCAGCAGAGCAATCCGGTTTAGGAAACACCCATGGCGAGCTGCCTGATCGTCGACGACAGCAAGGTTATCCGCAAGGTCGCGCGGCACATCATCGAGGGACTGGGCCTGGCGGTGGAAGAGGCCGAGGACGGCAGCGTGGCGCTCGATGCATGCCGCGCCAAGCCGTTCGACGTCGTTCTGCTCGACTGGAACATGCCCGTGATGAGCGGCATGGAATTCCTTTCTGCGCTCAACGAGAGCGAGCTGGATCATCGGCCCAAGATCGTCTTCTGCACGACCGAGAACGGCACCGCGCACATCCGCGCCGCGATCGAGAACGGCGCCGACGAATATGTCATGAAGCCGTTCGATCGCGAAACGCTGGAACGCAAGCTGCAGCTCGTCGGCCTCGCCTGAGCGGCGCGGCGATGACGGCACAGGCGCAGTTCGAACGAAACGATGCCGCCGACGCGCCCACGCGCGTCATGCTGGTCGACGATTCGATCGTCGTGCGATCGATCACCGAACGCATCATCGAAGGTGCCGGCGGGTTCGCTATCGTCGCCTCGCTCCCCAACGCCGGCGATGCGCTCGCCTGGCTGGCAACCGGCGACGGCGTCGATGTCATCATCCTCGATATCGAGATGCCGGGGATGAGCGGGCTCGTGGCGCTGCCGCAGCTGCTCGACCGTTCGCGCGGCGCGCGCGTGATCATCCTGTCCGCCAACGTCGAGGAGGGTGGCCCCGCGGCCATCGAAGCGCTGGCGCTCGGCGCGGCCGATACGCTGTTGAAACCCGGCCGCGGCACCTTTGCCGGCCGGTTCGGCGATACGCTGGTCGCCCGCATCCGTGCGCTGGCGGCGCGCGAACCCGTCGCCCGCGGCCATCCATCGCCGCAGCTGGTCGCCGCGCCCGCGCCCGGCACCCCCGAACTGGCACCGCGGCCCATCGACGCGATAGCGATCGGCGCATCGACCGGCGGCATTGTCGCGATCAACGCGCTGCTCGCCGCGCTGCCGGCGCATCTCGACTGCCCCATTTTCATCACCCAGCACCTTCCCGCGGGGTTCATGCCCTTTTTCGCGGACCAGCTGGCGCGCGCGACCGCGCGCCGCGTGCGCGTGGCGGAGGATGGCATGCGCATCGATGCGGGTTGCATCTACCTCGCGCCGGGGGAGGCGCATCTCAAGGTCGCGAAACTGTCGGGCCGTCCGCACACCATGCTCGATCGCGGCCCCAGCCCCGTCGGCGCCTGTCCCGCGGTCGACCCGATGATGGCCTCGGTCGCCGGCATCTACGGTCCGGGCGCCTGCGCCGTGATGCTCAGCGGCATGGGCCGAGACGGGCTGGAGGGCGTGCGCGCCGTGCACCGCGCCGGCGGCCTCGTCCTCGCGCAGGACGTCGGCAGCAGCGTCGTGTGGGGCATGCCCGGGGCGATCGCGCGCGAGGGCCTGGCCGACGCCGTGCTCGACCCCCCGGGCCTGGGCCAGCTGATCGCACGCGTGATCGCGGGAGCGCGCGCATGATGGAACCACAGATCGGCGCGTCCGAGCGCATCCTCGCCGCGCTGCTCGAGGCGCGCGCGGGCCACGCGCTGACCGCAGACCGCATGTGGCGCATCGAAACGGTGCTCCAGCCGATCCTGCGCGAAAAGGGCCTGCCCAGTCTCGAAGCGCTGGTCGTCGCGCTGGCCAGCGAGACCGACCGCCGGCTAGTGGACGAGGTCGTCGACGCGCTGATCAATCACGAGACCTATTTCTTCCGCGACTACAAGCTGTTCGAGGATCTCGACCGGGTCGCGCTGGAAGCGCTGCGGCGCCAGCGCCAGGACTATCGCAACCTGTCCATCTGGTGCGTCGGATGCAGCACGGGGCAGGAGCCCTATTCGCTGGCCATGCTGTTCGCCGAGGCGCCCGAACGCTGGGCGGGCTGGGACATCCGCCTGCTCGCCACCGACATCAGCCCGTCCGTCATCGGCAAGGCGCGCGCGGGCCGCTATTCGCATTTCGAGATCCAGCGCGGCCTGCCGACGCGATCGATGCTGAGCTGGTTCGAGGCGGACGGATCGGACTGGCTGCTGCGCGGCACGATCCGCGACCGCGTGCGCTTCGCCGAGCATAATCTGCTCAGCGATTCGCTGCCCCCCGGCCCGTTCGACCTCATATTGTGTCGTAATATGCTCTTCTATCTGACGGCCGACCATCGCAAACGCGCGCTGACTCGGTTGAGCGATGCGCTGGCCCATGACGGCCTGTTCATGCTGGGCGCATTCGAAACGATGATCGGACAGGAAAGCGGGCTGGTGCCCGACCCCGATGCCCGCGGCTTCTATCGCACCGCGCGGATGCAGCAGCGGCCCGCCGGGGTACTCGCGGTCCGCTAGCGCCGCTTGCGCTGCCCCGCCCCGGGTGGCATCCCGTCCGCGTTCCCGCCACAGCCTTTGAAGATGCACCAGCGATGCCGCAGATGATCGAACGCTGGTCTCCGAATTTCGACGAACGCACCGCGCCCGTATCGATCATCGTGCTGCATTATACCGGCATGCGCGACGGCGCGTCGGCGATCGACTGGCTGGCCAATCCCGAATCGCGCGTGTCCGCCCATTATGTCGTCAGCGAGGACGGCATGGTCACGCATATGGTGCCCGAGGAGAAGCGTGCCTGGCATGCCGGGCGCAGCTACTGGCGCGGCGTCACCGACATCAATTCGGCGAGCGTCGGCATAGAGATTGTCAATCCGGGCCACGAGTGGGGCTATCGGCCCTTCCCGGACGAGCAGGTCGACAGCGTCATCGGCCTGGTCCACGGAATCAAGGACCGGCACCGGATCACCCGCGGCAATATCGTCGGCCATTCCGACATCGCACCCGCGCGCAAGCAGGATCCGGGCGAGCTTTTCCCCTGGGAACGGCTCGCCCGCCTGCGCCTCGCGCTGCCGCGCCCGACGCGCACGCTGACCGATCCCCTGTGGTCCGACGCCGGTTTCCTGCTGGCGCTGGAACGCTTCGGCTACGACGTCACCGATCCGCTCGCGGCAACCGTCGCCTTCCAGCGCCGCTTCCGCCCCGAGCTGATCGACGGCACGATCGACGGCGAATGCCGCGCGATCCTGCTAGGTCTGCTGCTGCCGGGGCCGCAGGGGGGCTAATGCTTCCCCCAAGGCGGTCCGAGGGGTTTGCGAAAGCTGCTCCTGCCCGCTACACCGCCTGCGCCAGAGGGCCGGGCGGCCGCGGGTGCAGCGATGCGCGCGAGGAAAGTCCGGGCTCCACATGACCACGGTGCCGGGTAACGCCCGGCGGGGGCGACCCCAGGGAAAGTGCCACAGAGAGCAGACCGCCGACGGTGCAAGTCGCGTGAGCGATACTGCACCGGGCAAGGGTGAAAGGGTGTGGCAAGAGCGCACCGCGCGCTGGGCAACCAGGGCGGCACGGCAAACCCCACCGGGAGCAAGACCGAATAGGGATGGCGTGCCCCGCCGCAAGGCAGGGCAGGGCGCGGTCGTCGCCCAGTCGTCCGGGTTGGTTGCTGGAGCCCGTCGGCAACGGCGGGCCTAGAGGAATGGTCGCCCCGCCGCGCGAGCGGCGGACAGAACCCGGCTTACAGGCCCTCTGGCACTTTTTCTCAGCTGCGGTGGCAAGTGCGGCGGGTCGCGGCTACATGGGCGCGATGTCGCGCGCCACACGATCTGACAATTGGGGTTTTCCGCGCTGGGGCAGCTACGGTTCGTCGCGCGAGGCGGTCGAGGTCAGGCTGTGCGACCGGCACGGCTGCACCGAGGCGGGCACCTGTCCCGCGCCCAAATCGCCCAACAGCCCCGACCGCTGGATGTTCTGTCCGACGCACGCCGGGGAATACAACCGCGGCTGGGACTATTTCGAGGGGCTCTCGGCGGAGGAAGCCGCCGAGCGCGAGCGCGCCGAGCGCGCCACCGCCGCCGGCTACACCACGTCGAAGCACGAGAAATGGGCCGATCGCGGCGACGAGAACCGCTCGGCCGACGAGATGCGCGCGCTCGACCTGTTCGACCTCGCGCCCGATTGCAGCTTCGACGATGTGCGCAAAGCCTGGCGCGAACTCGCCAAGAAGACCCATCCCGATGTGCGCCCCGACGACAAGGACGCCGCCAAACGCTTCCACGCCGGTCAGGCGGCGTTCGAGGTGCTGCGCGCCGCCGAGGACCGCCGTAGCTGGAAAGGCTAGGCGTAGCGCGCCGCGCTTTCGCGGATCAGCGCGATCATGTTCGGTATGCCCTGCGTCCGGTTGGACGACAATTGCCGCGACAGATCGAACGGCGCGAGCTCGGCGGCGATGTCGGTCGCCAGCACCGCGTCCGCCGGCTTGTCCTGCACCGCCGCCAGCACCAGCGCCACGATGCCCTTGGTGATCGCGGCGTTGCTGTCGGCCAGGAAATGCAGCGCGCCGTCGTCGCGGCGGGTGGGGTAGAGCCAGACCGATGCCGAACAGCCGCGCACCAGCGTGGCGTCGCTTTTCAGTGCATCCGGCATGGGTTCCAGATCGCGGCCGAGGTCGATCAGCATGCGATAGCGGTCGTCACCCTCGAGGAAGGCATAGTCTTCGGCGATGGCGGCGATGGCGGGGGAGGGCATGGCGGCCATATAGGGGTTTTGCCGCGAACGGAAAACCGCAGCCTTGAACTTGTCGAAAGCTAGCTCCGAAGCTGCGAGCCCGCCTTCGGCAGGCTCAGAGCCGGATATAGCCTACAGGTCGACCCCCGCCGCGATCGCCTCGAGCTTGCGGATGCGTTCGCGCAGGTCGGCGATGTCGATGCGGCTCGCCGCGTTGCCGAACTCGGAATCCGGAGGAGCGGCGCCGGGGGTCGCGGGCACGCGGTCCATTTCATGGCGGCGCAGCGCGATCCACTGGCTCCATCCGCGCAAGGCCGCCAGGCTGACGATGGCCATCGCGACGAGCATCGTGGCCCCGGACAGCAGCGACACGGAAAAATCGGTCATGGCTCGACCTCCTCGTCGTTCAGTTGGACGCGCGCTGGCGTTCGTCGCGCAGCGCCTCGACATCGCGCAGCGCCTCGATCTCGGCGGCGACGCCGATGCCGCGGTCGGTCATGATGCGCTCCAGCACGCGCACCCGCTGCTCCAGCCGCTCGGTGTGCGCGGCATATTGCGCCGTCTTCTCCGCGGTCATCTCGCTGGTGATCTTCAGCTGGCGCTCCTTGAACTTCAGCCAGCTCTTGAACGCGCCGAGGCTGAGCGCCGCGATCGGGATCATCAGCGCGAAAATGGGGATCATCAAAGGGCTCATGGGGTCGTTCCTGCCTGGACAGTGGCCAATGGGTGCGTTCGGCCTGCTTCAGCGCAGGCTCTCGATCTCGTCGGCGAGCCGCGTGTTGCGGCTGGTGTAGTAGAGTTCGATGTCGGCGAGGCGCCGGTCGAGCTCGCGGAAGGAGGCGCGCACGTCGCGGCTGCCGCGCGCGGGATTGGCGCGCACATGCTGCCAGAACTTCTTCTCGTCCGGCGTGCGGTACAGGCCGATCGGCTTGACCGGCGACAGCATGGCCATCGCGATATAGGCGAGCAGCGGCCAGCCGAAGCTGATGGTCAGGATGATGAAGCCGATGCGGATCCACAGCGCCTCGACGCCGGTGTAGTCGGCCAGGCCGGCGCACACGCCCGCCCATTTGCCGTTCTGCTTGTCGCGATAATATTTGGTGCGGCTGGGGGCGTCCATCAGTTGTTCCTTTCCGGGCGATAGGACAGCCGCGCCTCGTCGCTGCGGCTGTCGCCGCGCTCGTCGCGCAGCGAGGGGCGGAAATCGGGGTTGTCGGCGCTGACGATGCGCTCGACGGTGTGGACGCGGTCCTCGAGCCGGCGTGCGAGCTCGTACAGCTCGTCGAGCAGCCGCTCGTCCTCCACCGGCAAGGCGTTGCCCGCCTTCCACCGCGTCACATAATGGAGGATCAGCCACGGCAGGCCGATGAACAGCATGCCGACGACCAATACGGGAACCAGAATATCGTCCATGGGTAGCTACCCCTCCTTCGTCAGGCGCGCTTTCAGCGCCGCCAGTTCCGCGTCGACCGAATCGGATGCGCGCAGGTCGTTGAATTCATCGTCCAGGCTGCGCTGCCCGCTGCCGATCGCGACCGCGTCGGCGCGGCCTTCGGCGAAGTCCACGCGGCGCTCGAGCTCCTCGAACCGGCTGAAGGCGTCGGCCGTGCGCTCGCCATGGGTCAGCTCGCGCAGCTTGAACTTGTTCTCCGCGCTCTCCAGCCGGACGCCGATGCTCGACTGGCGGCTGCGCGCCTCGCGCAGCTTGGACTGCAGCTTCATGATGTCGGCTTCATAGGCGCTCAGCGCGTCGTCGAGCACGGTGATCTCGGCCTGCAGCCGCTCCGCCATGTCGCTCGCCTTCTGCTTCTCGACCAGCGCGGCCTTGGCCAGGTCCTCGCGATCCTTGGACAGCGCGAGTTCGGCCTTCTCCATCCAGCTCGCCTGCAGGCCGTTCAGCTTGGCGATGTGGCGGCGCATCTCCTTCTGGTCGGCGATGGTGCGCGCGGCGGAGGCGCGGACCTCGACCAATGTCTCGTCCATCTCGAAGATGATCATGCGGATCATCTTCGCCGGGTCCTCGCTCTTGTCGAGCAGGTCGGTCATGTTCGCGGCGATGATGTCGCGGGTGCGGGAAAAAATACCCATCAGGAAAAGCTCCAGGTTGCGCGCAAGATAAGCCCCGTCGGGCCGGTAGGTATCGGAAAAATGGTGCCGGGGCAGGGCAAGGGGGGGAAGCGCCCCGGCACCAGGTGCGGTCTGGCGGACTAGGCCAGACCGGCGGAGACCCCGACGGTGAACGCCGCGGAAGCGGAGGTCGGTGTCGGAGCCGGAAGCGACGGCCACGAGGCTGCGTGCGTCAGTACCAGCGGCAGCAGCGTCAGAACCGCGGCCGCGGTCATCGAACGAAGGGCTGTCGCTGGTGTCGGCATGGCGATCCTCGAAGGTGGTCAAAGCGTCCATGCCGCAAGCTAAGCAGGGGCCGTGCCAATTCTCCGAAAGCCTGCAAATCCGCGCCGGAGCGTCGAGGACCCCCGCGCACCGGACGATTAGGACTTGCGGCGAAGTGGGAAATCCCACCATAATTTGGCATGGATCGCGAAACCCGCTTCGTCGGCCAGTCCGGCGCCTTCCTCGACAGCGTCGAGCGCGCGCTGGAGGCCGCGACGCTCAACCGCCCCGTGCTGGTGATCGGGGAGCGGGGCACCGGCAAGGAGCTGATCGCCGAGCGCCTGCACCGGCACAGCAACCGCTGGTCGGGGCCACTCGTCACCATGAACTGCGCCGCGCTCCCCGAAACGCTGATCGAGGCCGAATTGTTCGGGCATGAAGCCGGCGCCTTCACCGGCGCGACGAAGGTGCGGCAAGGCCGTTTCGAGGAGGCGGATGGCGGCACGCTGTTCCTCGACGAGCTCGCCACCCTGTCGACGGCCGCGCAGGAACGGCTGCTCCGCGCGGTCGAATATGGCGAGGTCACGCGCATCGGCTCGTCCAAGGCGATCCGCGTCGACTGCCGCATCGTCGCCGCGACCAACGAACATCTGCCCGACCTCGTGAAGCGTGGCAAATTCCGCGCCGACCTGCTCGACCGGCTGTCGTTCGAGGTGATCACCCTGCCGCCGCTCCGCGTACGCGAGGGGGACATCCTCGTTCTCGCCGAGCATTTCGGACAGCGCATGGCGGCGGAACTCGGCTGGACCAGCTGGCCGGGATGGGGGGCGCGCGCCGCGGCATTGCTGGAGGCGCATCGCTGGCCGGGCAATGTGCGCGAGCTGCGCAATGTCGTCGAACGCGCGGTCTACCGCTGGTCCGAACCGGCGCGGCCGGTGGATAGCATCCACTTCGATCCGTTCGACAGCCCGTGGATGCCGCAAGCCGGGCAGGGCGGGGCGCCGCCCGCACCCGATCGCGCGCCGGTGGTGGATGAGGTCGCCGAAAGGCTGACCGCCGCGCCCGATTGCAACGCGCTGGTCACCGACCTGCGCGCCGCGGTCGATGCCTATGAGAAGGGCCTGGTCGAGGCCGCCTACGCCCGCGCCAAATACAACCAGCGTTCCACCGCCGCCGCGCTCGGCCTCAGCTACGACCAGTTGCGCCACTGCATGAAGAAGCACGGCATCAGCGCCTAGGCGCCGCGGGCACTGGAAGGTGAGCAGAGGCGCGGCTATATGCACCCACGCGACACACCGACCAACAGCCAGGAGCGAGCCATGCCCTTCATCCTCCCCGACCTACCCTATGCCAAGGACGCATTCGGGGAGACGCTGTCGGCCGAAACCTTCGATTTCCATCATGGCAAGCACCACAAGGCCTATGTCGACAAGACCAACGAGCTGGTCGCCGCCAGGCCCGAACTCGCCGGCGCGTCGCTCTCCCAGGTCATCGCCGCGACCGACAAGGGTCCGCTGTTCAACAACAGTGCGCAGATCTGGAACCACAGCTTCTACTGGCAGTGCCTGTCGCCCGAAGCGCAGACGCCGTCGGGCCGGCTGGCGACGCTGATCGACGAAGGGTTCGGCTCGACCGAAACCATGCTCGCGGAACTGAAGAAGGAAGCGGTCGGCCATTTCGCCAGCGGCTGGGCCTGGCTGGTGCTGAACGGCGGCAAGCTCGAGATCACCTCGCTGCACGATGCCGACACGCCGGTCGCGCACAGCGGCATGCAGCCGCTGCTCACCATCGATGTGTGGGAACATGCCTATTACATCGACTATCGCAACGCGCGGCCGAGCTATCTCGACGCGCTGCTGGCGGGCGCGATCAACTGGGAATTCGTCGCGCAGAACCTGGACGGCCAGGGCGTCGCACGCGCCGACCAGGCGGGCTGACTGTCCAAGCGCTCCCGCGGCGGCGGGCGCGTAGGCCGCGAACACCGCGCTTGATCGCCGGCGCTCCGGCTTGCGCCGGAGCACTGGAGCCGCCGTGCGAAACCGGGCGCGGCGTCGGCTTGAACCGGGATCGGGCTGCTACTTGTCCTGCCCCAGATCCAGCCCGTGCCGCAGCATCAGCGGCACCTGGCTCATCGCGAACAGGAAGGACACGGCGGTCACCCCCCATACCTTGACCGTCAGCCAGGTTTCGAAAGGAAGGGTCGCGCGCAGGGTTTCGTTGAGCACCGCCATGCCGACGAAGAAGAGCCCCCAGTTGCGCGACAGCTTCATCCAGCCCTCGTCGCTGAGCCCGTCATAGGCGGCCTGCAGCAGATATTTGAGCAAGGGCCTGCCGCGCCACCAGCCGCCGAGCAGCAGCGCGGCGAAGCCGGCGTAGATGAAGGTCGGCTTCATTTCGATGAAGCGTTCGTCATTCAGCCAGATGGTCAGCCCGCCGAAGCCGATCACCAGCACCGCCGACAGCCACAGCATCGGCGACACCTTCCCCAGCTTCCACTGCGACACCGCGACCGCGACCAGGATCGCGACCATGAACGCCGCGGTGCCGTACACCGCGCCGGTCGTGTCTCCGAACGTCGCGTCGCTGCGGACGAGCTTGAACGTCAGGAAGAACACCAGCAAGGGTCCGAAATCGATCGCGAAGGGCAGCCAGGCAGGGTGCGCGGGCTTCACACCCGCCACGGCCGCCGTGTCCTGCGGCAATTCCTCGCTCATCGCGCGTCCCTTCCGGAAATGGTCACGACAGCCGTCCCGAAATCGCGTCGGCGATCTGCCGCGCGTCGAAGGGCCGGAGGTCGTCGATCTTCTCGCCCACGCCGATGGCGTGCACGGGCAGGCCATAGCGGTCCGCCGCCGCCACGAGCACGCCGCCGCGCGCGGTACCGTCGAGCTTGGTCATGACAAGGCCGGTGATGCCGGCAAGCTCGCGAAACGTCTCGATCTGCGAGAGCGCATTCTGCCCCGTGGTCGCGTCGAGCACCAGCACCACATCGTGCGGGCTCGCCGGGTTGATGCGACCCAGCACGCGCTTGATCTTGGCGAGCTCGTCCATCAGCTCGCGGCGGTTGTGCAGCCGCCCGGCGGTATCGACGATCAGCACGTCGATCCCTTCGGCGGTCGCGCGCTTGACCGCGTCGAACACCAGCCCCGCCGCGTCGCCGCCCTGCGCGCCGGTCACGATCGGCACGCCGATCCGCTCCGCCCAGACCTTGAGCTGGCCGATCGCCGCGGCGCGGAACGTGTCGCCCGCCGCCAGCATCACGCCATAATCCTGCTCGACCAGCAGGTGCGCGAGCTTGGCGATGGTCGTCGTCTTGCCTGATCCGTTCACGCCGACCACCAGGATGACGTGCGGGCGCGGAAAAGCGGTGATTTCCAGCGGGGTCGCCACGGGCCGCAGCACCGCCTCGATCTCGTCGGCGATCGCGGCGCGCACGCTCTCCTCGCTCACCGCCCCGTCGATCCGTCCCGCCGCCAGGCGCTCGCGGATGCGCGCCGCCATCGCCGGCCCCAGGTCGGAGACGATCAGCGCCTCCTCGATCCGGTCGAGCATCGCCGCATCGAGCCGTCCGCCGGCGAATATGCCGCCCAGATTCTGGCCCAGCCGCTCGGACGTCCGGCGAAAACCGCCGAACAACCGCTCGCTCCAGCTCGTGCCATCTTCGCTCATGCCGTGCTCTTAGCGATCAGCACATCGCCGTCCACCGCCGCAGCGCGCGCGCGGACGACTGATCCCGGCGCCGCATCGGCGCTCAGCCGCACGCGCGCGAAATTCCCGGCATGGCCCGACCGCCCGTCGCGCTCGACCAGCAGGGTCACGTCGCTGCCGACCAGTCCGGCCAGCCAGGCCCGCCGCCGCGCCGCTCCCGCGGTGCGCAGCGCTGCCGCGCGCGCCTTCACTTGATCGCGCGCGACCTGCGGCATGCGCGCCGCGGGCGTGCCCCCGCGCGGGCTGTACGGAAAAACGTGCGCGAAGACGATGTCGCACGCCGCGATCAACGACAGGTTGCGCCCTGCCGCCGTCTCGTCCTCGGTCGGAAAGCCGGCGATCAGGTCGGCGCCGATGGCGATCTCGCCCCGCGCCGCCTTCAACCGCTCGACCATCGCGATCGCGCCGGCGCGGGTATGCCGCCGCTTCATGCGCTTGAGCATCAGATCGTCGCCATGCTGCAGGGACAGGTGCACATGCGGCATCATCCGCGTCTCGCCGGTCAGCAGCTCGAACAGCGCGCCGTCCACCTCCGCGACGTCGATGCTGCCCAGCCGCAGCCGCTCGATACCCGGCACGCGCGTCAGCAGCGCTCCGATCAGATGGCCGAGCTTCGGCGTGGTGGGCAGGTCGTGGCCATAGCTCGTCAGGTCGATGCCCGTCAGCACGATCTCGCGGTGCCCGCCGGCGACCAGCCGCGCCGCCGCCTCGACCGCCGCCTCGACCGGCACCGACCGCGACGGTCCGCGGCCATAGGGGATGACGCAGAAGGTGCAGCGATGGTCGCAGCCATTCTGCACCTCCAGGAACCCGCGCGCA
>CBDUBN010000038.1:0-18132 GCA_965365395.1 uncultured Sphingomonas sp. | reverse complement strand
CTAGCGGGACCGTTCGGTAACGTGCGTTTCTGCCCTACCGGCGGCATAACCGCCGCAAGCGCGCCCGACTGGCTGGCGCTAGGCCCGGTACTGTGCGTGGGCGGCAGCTGGCTGGTACCGCCGGGCACGCCCGACCTCGGCGCGATCGAGGCGGCCGCCACGCACGCGGCGGCGCTGCGGTCCGCCTAGCCTAGCGCCTTGCAACCCCCCGGCGCTTTCGCCAGTGACGGTTCGCATGAGCGATGCCACTCCGGCCCCCATCGGCCTGCCCTCGATCGGCCCGTCCGCGCGGAGCTATATCTCGCAACGGCTGCGGCTCCATTACGCGGACTGGGGCAATGAAGGCGCGCCGGTCCTGATCCTGCAGCATGGCGGGCGCGACCATTGCCGCAGCTGGGACTGGGTGGCGGAACGGCTGCGTCATGACTGGCACGTCATCGCGCCGGACATGCGTGGCCACGGCGACAGCCAGTGGGCGCCCGACGGCAACTACGACATGGCGGCGCTGGTCTACGACTTCGCGCAGCTGGTCCATACGCTCGACGCGCCGAGCGTGACGATCGTCGCGCACAGCCTGGGCGGCAATGTCGCGACGCGCTACACCGGCCTCTATCCCGAAAAGGTCGAGAAGCTGGTCTGCATCGAGGGGCTGGGCCCGTCGCCCGAGACGCGCGCCAAGCGCGAGGCGGCGGGGACGGCGGCGCGTTTCCGCACCTGGATCGAGGATCGGCGCCGCGCGGCGGGGCGCCAAATCAAACGCTATCCGACGATCGAGGCCGCCTATGCGCGGATGATCGAGGAGAACAGCTATCTGTCCGAGGCGCAGGCCCGCCACCTGACGCTGCACGGCGTCAGCCGCAACGAGGACGGCAGCTGGAGCTGGAAGTTCGACAACTACCTCAACGTCTGGCCCGTGTTCGACCTCAGCGCGGAGCAGATCGCCAGCCTGTGGGAGGCGATCACCTGCCCGACGCTACTGCTCTACGGTACCGACAGCTGGGCGACGAGCCCAGCGAAGGACGGGCGCATCGAGCATTTCCGGAACGCCAGCGTCATCGAGTTCGAGAACGCCGGCCACTGGCTGCACCACGACCAGTTCGACCGGTTCATGACCGTGCTCGACGAATTCCTGTGAACGGCTGGAGGGACGACCTGAGATGAGCAATCCCGGCATGGACGCCGATACCTTCGACGCTTTCATCGACCAGTTGAAACGCTACGTCCGCGAACGGCTGATCCCCGCTGAGGCGGAGGTGATCGCGAAGGATCGCATCCCCGACGACATCCTCAACGAGATGCGCGAGATGGGCCTGTTCGGTATCACCATCCCCGAGGAATATGGCGGGGCGGGGATGAACGTCAGCCAATATATCGAGACGGTCAAGCATCTGTCCTATGCCGCGCCCGCCTATCGTTCGACCATGTCGATCAACGTCGGCATGACGGGGTCGGCCATCAAGAATTTCGGCACGGCCGAGCAGAAGGCCGAATGGCTGCCGCGCATCGCGAGCGGCGAGATCGCCTGCTTCGGCCTGACCGAACCGGGATCGGGATCCGACAGCGCGGCGATGCAGACCTTCGCCGCGCGCGACGGCAACGGCTATCGATTGAGCGGCACGAAGCGGTACATCACCAACTCCCCCCACGCCCAGATCGGGCTGATCATGGCGCGCACGTCCAGGGAGGCGATGGCGAAGAACGCGCATGTCAGTGCCTTCATCGTCGACATGGGGACGCCGGGAATCCGCATCGGCAGCCCGGACAGGAAGATGGGCCAGGCGGGCGCGCATATCGCCGATGTCATCATGGACGACGTCTACCTGCCCGGCGACGCGCTGGTCGGCGGCGAGGAGGGGCGCGGCTTCCAGATCGCGATGCAGAGCCTCGACAACGGGCGCCTGAGCGTCGGCGCGATGGGCGTCGGCATGGGCCGGCGCATCCTCGACACCGCGGTGCGCTACGCCACCGAGCGCAAGGCGTTCAACGAGCCTATCGCCAATTTCCAGCTGATCCAGGCAATGCTCGCGGACTCGGACGCGGAGCTCTACGCCGCGGAATGCATGATCAGCGACGCCTGCGCGCGCGCCGACCGCGGCGAAAGCGTGGTGCGCAAGGCGGCGGCGGCGAAGATGTTCGCGACCGAGACCTGCGGCCGCGTCGCCGACCGCTGCGTGCAGGTATATGGCGGCGCGGGCTATCTCGCCGAATATGAGGCGGAACGCTTCTTCCGCGATGCGCGCATCCTGCGCATTTACGAAGGGACGACGCAGATCATGCAGCTGCAGATCGCCAAGCATATGTTGCGCGACTTCGCGCGGGATGGCGCGGTGTGGTCTTGAATCCTCCCTGGCACGGGGAGGGGAGCCGCTCGAAGGGGGGTGGAGGGGTACGCGCGCTTTGCACGAGACGCGCGCTTCGCCACGCCTGGCCCTCCACCATGCTGCGCATGGTCCCCCTCCCCGTGCCGGGGAGGACCTAGATGTACCCCCTCCTCTCCGGCCTCAGCATCGTCGAAATCTCCTCCTTCGTCGCATCGCCCACCGCCGGCCTCTATTGCGGGCAGTTCGGCGCGGAGGTCATCCGCATCGACCATCTGGCGGGCGGGCTCGATTACCGCCGCTATCTGCTGACCCGCGAGGGGCATTCGCTGGCGTGGGAAAACCTCAACCGGACCAAGCGCAGCGTCGCGCTCGACCTGAACGGCGGCGAGGGGCGCGAGCTGGCGGTCGCGCTGGCGGCGGCGGCGGGGCAGATGATCACCAATCTGCCCACGAACAGCTTCTTCAGCCACGGTGCGGTCGCCGCGCGGCGTGCCGACCTCGTCTCGGTGCGCATCATGGGCTGGCACGACGGGCGACAGGCGATGGACTTCACCGTCAATGCCGCGAGCGGCTATCCGTTGATGACCGGGCCGGCGGAATGGGACGCAGGCGAAGCGCCCCCGGTCAACCAGCCGCTGCCGGCATGGGATTTCATCACCGGCGCCTATTCGGCCTTCGCGCTCCTCGCCGGCCTGCGCCACCGGGATGCGACCGGCGAGGGCAGCGAGCTGCGCGTGCCGCTGGGCGATGTCGCCATCGGCACCGTCGCCAACAGCGGCGCGATGGCGGAGATGCTCTATCGCGGCCACGACCGCGAGCGATTGGGCAACGCCATCTGGGGCGCGTTCGGCCGTGATTTCCGCAGCGGCGACGGCACGCGTTTCATGGTCGCCGCGCTGACCGCCAAGCAATGGGCCGCGCTCGTCGCCGCGTTCGATGTGGCCGATGGCGTGGCGGGGCTCGAAGCGCAGACCGGCGTCTCCTTCGCCGACAGCGACCATAACCGTTTCGTCCACCGCGAGGCGCTGTTCGCGCTGTTCCAGCGCGCGGCGGAACGCTTCGACTACCCGGCGCTGGCCGAGCGGATGACCCGCGCCGGCGCGACGTTCGAACGCTATCGCACGATGCACGAGGCGGCGACCGACCCCGATCTGGTAGCGGACAATCCGTTGTTCGGGCCGTCGCCCGCCAATCCCAGCGGCTTTGCCTACCCCGCGACGCGCAGCTTTGCGCATATCCCCGAGCGCCACGCGGGCGATCCGCTGCCCGCGCCGCGGCTGGGCGAGCACAGCGCCGAGGTGCTGGAACGACTGCTCGGCCTGTCGTCGGGCGCGATCGGCGCGCTGATCGACAAGGGGGTCGTCGCCCAGCCATGACCACCGCCTATGCCGACATTCGCGAGGCCGTGGCCCGGCTGTGCGCCGAATTCCCGGGACCCTATTGGCAGGACAAGGACCGCGCCCGCGCCTATCCGACCGAATTCGTCGAGGCCTTGACGGCCAGCGGGTTTCTTTCGGTCCTGATTCCGGAGGAGTTCGGCGGCGCGGGCCTGCCGCTGTCCGCCGCCGCCGCGATCCTCGAGGAGATACAGGCGCAGGGGTGCAACGGCGGCGCCTGCCATGCGCAGATGTACGTCATGGGCACCGTGCTGCGCCATGGCAGCGAGGAGCAGAAGCAGCGCTATCTTCCCCGCGTAGCGGCGGGCGAGCTGCGCCTGCAGGCGTTCGGCGTGACCGAACCGACCAGCGGCACCGACACGCTCGCGCTGCGTACCACGGCGCGGCGCGATGGCGATGATTACATCGTCAACGGCCAGAAGATCTGGACCAGCCGCGCCCAGCACAGCGACCTCATGATCCTGCTGGCGCGCACCACCCCGCGCGAGGAGGCGGCGAAGCGTACCGAGGGTCTGAGCGTGTTCATCGTCGATATGCGCGAGGCGGTGGGCAACGGCCTGACCATCCGCCCGATCGACACGATGATGAACCATGCGACGACGGAGATATTCTTCGACAACCTGCGCGTGCCCGCCGCCAATCTGATCGGCGAGGAAGGCCAGGGTTTCCGCTACATATTGTCGGGCATGAATGCCGAGCGCCTGCTGATCGCGGCGGAGTGCATCGGCGATGCGAAATATTTCATCGCGAAAGCCAGCGCCTACGCGAAGGAGCGCGTGCTGTTCGGCCGGCCGATCGGCCAGAACCAGGGCGTGCAGTTCCCGATTGCAAGGGCTTACGCCCAGACCCGCGCCGCCGAACTGCTCGTCGCCGAGGGCATCCGCAAATATGAAGCAGGGGAGAATTGCGGCGAGGAGGCGAACATGGCCAAGCTGCTCGCCGCCGAGGCGAGCTGGGCCGCGGGCGAGGCCTGCATCCAGACCCACGGCGGCTTCGGCTTCGCGTGCGAATATGACATCGAGCGCAAATATCGCGAAACGCGGCTGTACCAGGTCGCGCCGATCAGCACGAACATGATCCTGTCCTACCTCGCCGAGCATGTGCTGGGCCTGCCGCGCAGCTATTGATGGGCGACTGGTCCGCCTGGATCGGTCGTAGCGTCACCCAATCGGACGTACTGACCCCGTCGCTGGTCCGCCGGCACCGGGCGACCCTGGATGCGGCAGACGAGCCTGCGCCCCTGTCCGGCATCCATTGGTGCCTTTGCCCGCCCGACGCGGCGACCGCGGATCTGGACGAGGACGGCCACCCGCGCCGCGACGCGCCCGACAGCTTCCTGCCGCCGATCGACTTGCCGCGGCGCATGTGGGCATCGAGCACCGTCGAGTTCATCGCGCCGATCCGCGTCGGCGCGGCAATCACCCGCACCAGCCGTATCGCCGACATCGTGGAGAAGGCAGGGAGCAGCGGACGGCTGGCGTTCGTCACGCTCGACCATGTCGTCGCGTCGGATGGCGTGGATGCGGTGCGCGAGACGCAGACCCTCGTCTACCGGCAAGCGACCCCCGTGCCGACAAAGAACCGGGTGTCGGGCGATGGCGAGGCGGCGCCCCATTCCCCGCCCCCGCCGCTGAACGCGAACGACTGGCCACACTGTCGCTCGATCACGCCGAGCGCGGCGCTGCTGTTCCGTTTCTCCGCGCTGACCTTCAACGCCCATCGCATCCATTACGATCTGCCCTATGCCCGCGATGCCGAAGGCTATGCCGGCCTGGTGGTGCACGGGCCGCTGACCGCGACCCTGTTACTCGATCATGTCACCAGCCTGTTTGGCGCCCCGCGCCAATTTTCGTTTCGGGCATCGGCACCGGCATTCGCGGGCGAGGCGCTGATGCTGGGCGCGCGGCATGATGGCAAAACGATCGCCCTCATCGCGCATGGTCCGCGCGGCGTGTGCATGACCGCGAGCGCGCAACCATGAGCGCGCGAACCGCAACGCTGGCGGCTTTCCTCGCCGCCTGCGCCGGTATCGCGCTGTTTTCATTGATGGACGCGGCGATGAAGGGGCTCGCGCTGGCACTTGGCGCCTATAATGCGCTGTTGTGGCGCAACTTGGCGGGGGTCGCCATCGGCGGGCTCGCCTATGCCGCGTCGGGCCCGCGCCTCCCGGCACCGGCGGTCTTGCGGTTGCACATCTGGCGCGGGGTCGTCGTGGCCGCGATGGCGCTGCTGTTCTTCTGGTCGCTGACGAAGCTGCCGCTGGCCGAGGCGATCGCGCTGTCGTTCATCGCCCCGCTGATCGCGCTGTATCTCGCCGCGGTCATGCTCGGCGAACGCATCGGCCGCCCGGCGGTCGTCGCATCCATCCTCGGCATCGTCGGCGTCGGCGTGATCATGGCGGGGCGGCTGAGCGGCGACGGTTATGGCGACGATGCATTGCCGGGCGTGGGCGCGGTGTTCGCGTCGGCTGCCATATTCGCCTACAATCTGGTGCTCGCCAGGCGGCAGGCGCAGCTGGCCGGACCCGCCGAGATCGCCTTTTTCCAGACGGCCACCGTACTTGTCACCCTGGCGCTGGCCGCGCCGTGGCTGGCGGTGGTGCCCGGTGCCGAGCATGCTCCGCTGCTCCTTCTCGCCGCGCTGCTCGCGGTCACCTCGCTGCACCTCATGTCCTGGGCCAATGCGCGCGCGCAGGCGCAGGTGCTGATCCCGGTCGAGTACAGCGCTTTCGTCTGGGCCGCCTTGTGCGGCTGGATGTTCTTCGACGAAGCGCTGACGTGGCCGGTGGTGGCCGGGACCACTTTGATCGTTTCTGGTTGCCTGATCGCCGCCCGCGCGCAAACGGCAAGCCCGCAGACCGAAAGCGCGGTCGCTTGATACGATAGCGTATCGAGCAGGTCGTTCGCGCTTGCCTGAATGACAATCGACTGGAATATCAGACATCGAAGCGACCCACCGGTTCGCTGGGGCCTGTGGGGGGCGGCATGATCGAGGCGCTCGTCGGCGCGATTGCGGGCGCCGGGTTCGAACTTGCGCTGTTCGCCGCCGTCGTCTTCCTGATCTTCGGCCTCGACGATTTGATGATCGATCTGCTGTGGCTGGGGGGAGCCGGTCGCCGGACGCTGCGGCTGGACGGTTTGCCCGATGCCCCGCCCATGCGTTTCGCGATCGCCATTCCGGCGTGGGACGAGGGCGCGGTGATCGGCGCGATGCTGCGCACGGCGAGCGAACGCTGGTCGGGTGCCGATTGCCGCATCTATGCTGGCGTCTACGCGAACGATGCGGGCACCATCGCGGCGGTGGAGGCGGCTGCGACAGACGATCCGCGTATCACGATGGTCGTCAACCCGCACCCCGGCCCGACGACCAAGGGCAGTTGCCTGAACGCCATCTGGCGGCGCATCGCCGCCGATGGCGCGGACGGTACGTTCGTGGCCGACGCGCTGCTGCTCCACGATGCGGAGGACGTGGTCGATGCGAACGAACTGACCGTCCTCGCCTGGGCACTTGCGACGCATGACTATGCGCAGGTCCCGGTCGTGCCGCTGGTCGCCCCCGATGCACGCTGGGTCGGCGGCCATTATTGCGACGAGTTCGCCGAAGCGCATGGCAAGGAACTGCCGGTGCGATCGGCCGTGGGAGCGCCGCTGCCTACCGCAGGTGTCGGGTGCGCGTTCCGCATCGCCGCCTTGCAGGATCTTTCGGATGGCGAAGGGCCGTTTCGCGCCGACTGCCTGACGGAGGATTACGAGCTTGGCCTCCGTCTCGCCGCAAACGGCGCGCGGGGACGCTTCGTGCAGGTGATGCGCGGTGACGGCCGGCTGGTCGCCAGTCGCGCTTTTTTTCCGCATCAATGGCGGTCCAGCGTGCGGCAGAAGACGCGCTGGCTGCGCGGCATCGCGCTCGATGGATGGGACCGGCTCGGCTGGCGTGGCCGGGCCGATGGCGAAGGTGGCAAGCTGATCGCCATGTGGATGCTATGGCGCGACCGGCGATCGCTGTTGTCGGCGGCGGCGATCCTCGCCGGCTATCTCGCGCTGATCGCCGCGGTCGTCGGCGCACTCGCCGGCCAGCCGGCGTGGCGGCTGAGCGAGCCGGTGGCGTTCCTGCTGTACGCCAATCTCGTCCTCGTCGTCTGGCGCCTGGCCATGCGCGCCATGCATAGCGCCCGGGTCTATGGCCCCGCGGAAGGGGTGCGCGCCATAGTGCGCCAGCCGGTCAGCAACATCATCCTGGTGATGACCGCCTATCGCGCCTTGCGCGATTACCTGCGCGGGCGGCGGGGCGCGGCGCTGGTTTGGGACAAGACCGTGCATCGGTTTCCAGCGCTGTGAGCCGGGTGTCGTCGCCCCTGCTGTTCCTGTGCGGGGTAGCGATCATGTGGACCGGCCTGCGCGGCGCGACTGTCTGGTGGATGGGCGACGACGCACGGAGCGCGGCCATGCGGACGCGGTCGCAGTCGGAGGATGGTGGGCCAGCAAGAGGATACGCATCGCACGGTCTCGCGATCGCCCCGTCGCCCGGTTTCCGCGAGCCGGGCGTGCGCGCCGCCAGGTGGAGCGCCCGCGTGCCACCGCGTCCGCCGTCGCCGCTGGCGCATGTGCATATCGCCGGGGTGCGTCCGTTCGCCGATCCGTCGATACCGGCCCCGGCCTTTCCGATCAAAAGCGCGCCGGTCGTCGTCGGCGCTGCGCGTGACGTCGGTTCAGATGGGCCGGCCGAGCAGCCATCGCCCGACCCACCGGCGCAACCGCTGCGCGAACCCGCCGCCGGCGCACCCGTGGGACGCGCCGGTTCCTCCGATCGCTGGACCCTATCCACATGGGCCTTCGCGCGGCCGGACCGGGCGCCTTCTTCCCTGGGGCAGGGATTGCTTGGCGGATCGCAGGTCGGCGTGCGGGCGGCGCGGCGCTTCGGGCGCGCCGAAGCCTATGTGCGGGCGGTATCCAGCGGTCGACTGGGCGACGGCATCGAGGGCGCGGCGGGTCTTGCCGTGCGGCCGGCGCGCAGCATGCCGATCGCGCTGGCGGCCGAGCGCCGGCAACAGATGACCGGGGACGGCGGCCGGTCCGCCTTCGCCGCCATGGCGACGGGCGGCGTGAGCGACGTGCCTCTGCCCCTGCGGTTACGGCTCGACGGCTACGGCGCGGTCGGCATCGTCGGAATGCAGCGACGCGACCTGTTCGTGGAAGGTTCGGCGGTTGCGCGGCGGCCCGTGGTCCGTTTGGCAGGCACCGAAATCGAGGCCGGCGCCGGCATCTGGGCAGCGGCGCAGCCCGGCATAGCGCGCGTCGATGCGGGCCCGAGCGCATCCGCGCTGTTCCCGTTGAATGGTATCCGTGCCCGTCTGTCGATCGACTGGCGGCAGCGCGTGGCGGGCGACGCCGCGCCGCAGTCGGGCCCGGCGGTCACGCTGGCTGCGGATTTCTAGGCCGGGACGGCGTCGAACTGCAGGCTGGCGAGCCGGGCGTACAGGCCGCCATCGGCTACAAGACTGTCGTGCGTGCCCTGTTCGACGATGCGGCCTTCGTCGAGCACGATGATCCGGTCGGCCGCGCGCACCGTGGCCAGGCGATGCGCGATGACGATGGTGGTGCGGTCGTGCATCAGCCGGTCGAGCGCATCCTGCACCAATCGCTCGCTTTCCGCGTCCAGCGCGCTGGTGGCTTCGTCGAGCAGGAGCAGCGGCGCGTTGCGGATCAGCGCGCGCGCAATGGCGATACGCTGGCGCTGCCCGCCGGACAGCCGCGTGCCGGCCTCGCCCAGAAAGGTGTCGAGGCCATCGGGAAGCTTGCGCAGGAATTCGGACGCGTTGGCCGCGTCGGCAGCCGCCCAGATCGCCGCGTCGTCGGCTTCCCAGTTGCCGTAGCGCAGGTTGTCGCGGGCGGAAGCGGCGAACACCACGGTCTCCTGCGGCACGACCGCGATGCGCGCGCGCACGTCGGCGGGGTCGGCATCGCGGATGTCGACGCCGTCGAGCAAGATTCGTCCAGCTTGCGGGTCGTAGAAACGCTGCGCCAGCTGGAACAATGTCGATTTGCCCGCGCCCGACGGCCCGACCACCGCGACCGTTTCATTGGGTTCGACCCGCAGGGTGAAGTCGTGCAGCGCCGCCGTGTCCGGGCGCGTCGGATAGCGAAACTCTATGCCGTCGAACGTCAGCGCCCCGCTGCCGGGCGTCGGCAGCGCGACCGGCCGCGCGGGCGGGGCGATGGTCGGTTGTGCGTTGAGCAGCTCGTTGAGCCGGCTCGCGGCGCCAGCGCCGCGCACGAGATCGCCGTAGACTTCCGTCAGCGCCCCGAACGCGCCGGCGACCAGCCCGCCGGTCAGCACGAAGGCGGCGATGGTGCCGCCCGAGATGTTGCCGGCGGCGACCTGCGATGCGCCATACCACAGCAGCGCCACGATCGCGCCGAAGAGGAGGGCGATAACGGCCGAGGTCATCAGCGCGCGGATGGCGATACGCCGGCGCGCGGTGGCAAAGGTCGCCTCGACCGCACCGGCGAAGCGGGTTGCTTCGCGGCTCTCCTGGCCGAAGCCCTGCACGATCTTCATCGCCGCCAATACTTCGGTGGTCATCGATCCCACATCGGCGACCCGGTCCTGGCTGGCGCGGCTGATATTCTGCAGGCGGCGGCCGAGCAGCACGATCGGCGCGATGATCAGCGGGATGGCGAGGAGCATGATGCCGGTCAGCCCCGGCGCCAGCGTGAACAGATAGACGGTGCCGCCGATGCCCATCACGATGTTGCGCAGCGCGACCGACACGGTGGTGCCGACGATCTGTTCGATGATCGCGGTGTCGCTGGTCATGCGGCTGGCGATCTCCGACGGGCGGTTCTCCTCGAAGAAGGCGGGCGCCTGACGCAGCAGGTTGCGCTGCACCGCTCGGCGGATGTCGGCGACGGTGCGTTCGCCCAGCCACGACACGAAATAGAAGCGCAGCGCGGTCGCCAGCGCGAGCACGCCGACGATCATGAAAAGATAGTGGAAATAGACGTCGATATCGCTGCCGCCGCGTGCGCCGAAACCGTCGTCGATCATCCGCTGGAAGCCCGCCGGGATGGCCAGCGTCGCGGCGGCCGCAATGGCGAGGCCGGTGACCGCAGCCGCGATCTGCACCGGATAGGCGCGGGTGTAGCTCCACACCATCTTGAGGCTGCCGATCGGCTTGCGTTCCGTGGACGGGGGGGACGCGGGGGTCGTGACGGGATCGGCCATGATCCGCGCGTTAGCAGCGCGCGTGGAACGCGGCTAGGCCGCGCCGCGTTTGCCGCTTGCATGCCGCAATGCAGCATGCGAGCAATCCCGCCTGCCCGCGCCAGATGGCGGCGCCCACCTGATCGGACCTTCCATGCTCTATGAAATCCACGACATGCAGCGCGGCTGGATGGCCGGCATGGGGCGCTGGGCAAGCATGCAGGCCAGGTTCCTCGAATCCTTTCCGTCGCCGCTTGCGGGGGCGAACCCGGCGCCCGTCATTGGATCGGCGCTCGAGGTGTTCGCGCATACGGTGGAAGTGCGCGGCAAGCCGGCCTTCGGGCTCACGCACACGCTCGTCGACGGGGACGAGCTTGCCGTGACCGAGACGGTCGAGGCCCGCAAGCCATTCGGCCAGCTCCTTCATTTCACGCACGCTCGCAGCGAGGGCGCGCCCAAGCTGCTCATCGTCGCGCCGATGTCGGGCCATTATGCGACGCTGCTGCGCGGCACGGTCGAACGCATGCTGCCCGGGCACGACGTGTGGATCACCGACTGGAAGGACGCGCGCGACGTGCCGTTGACCGGTGGTGGTTTCGATCTGGAGAGCTACATCGATTATGTGATCGAATGGCTCGAGCATATCGGACCGAGCGAGAAGGGCGGCGCGCATGTGCTGGCCGTATGCCAGCCGTCGGTGCCCTGCTATGCCGCCGCGGCGATCATGGGCGCAGGCGGCCACCCCTGCCGCCCGAAGACGCTGACGATGATGGGCGGGCCGATCGACACGCGCGAAGCCCCGACCGAGGTCAACAGCCACGCGACCGGAAAGCCGCACGACTGGTTCGTGCACAATGTCATCGCCACCGTTCCGCCCTATTACAAGGGCGCGGGGCGGCGGGTCTATCCGGGGTTCCTGCAACTGTCGGGCTTCATGTCGATGAACCTTGGCAACCATATGGTCAGCCACTGGCGCATGTTCTCCGACCTCGTCGAGGGCGACGGCGACAGCGCGGACAAGCACAAGCTATTCTACGACGAATATCGCGCGGTGTGCGACATGACCGCCGAATTCTATCTGCAGACGGTCGATGTGGTCTTCCAGCGCCACCTGCTGCCGAAGGGCGAATTCAACTATCGTGGCAAGCTGGTCGACCTGTCGAAGATCACCGATACCGCGCTGCTGGCCATCGAGGGCGAGCGCGACGACATCTCCGGGCTTGGCCAGACCAGGGCCGCGCTGACGCTCGCGACCGGGCTGGATGCATCCAGGAAACGCTATCACATGGCCGAGACGGTCGGCCATTACGGCATATTCAACGGCAGCAAATGGCGGGAACGGATCGCGCCGGTCGTCGAAGAGTGGATCGCCGCGCACGACTGAGGAACGCCGCGCCGGGTTTGGCGATCGGCGGAGTCCGCGCTACGGGCGGCGCGGTGACCGTCGGTCAGCCCCGCTCCGCCCTGCGCGCGTTCATCAGGAGCGAGGCGGCGGGAGCAATCCTGCTCATGCTCGCCGCCGCCGCCGCGATGCTGGTCGCCAATTCCGGTTTGTCGCCTTTCTATCATCTGTTGCTCGACACGCCGGTCGGTCCGGCACCAACGGCGAAACTCGGGCTGCTGACGCCGCACCTCGTCATCGACGACGGGCTGATGGCGATCTTCTTCCTGTTCATCGGACTGGAGATCAAGCGCGAGCCGGTCGAGGCGGCGAAGCTCGGCACGTTCGCGGGCTCGCTATTGTCCACGCTGGCGGGCTATGCCCTGTTGCGGGCGGCGCCGCTGCATCGCGATCATGCTCGCGAGGAAGCCGAGCAGGGCCCGGAGATCACCGACGGCGGGAAAATCGCCGCTTTCGGTGACGAAGAGGCGGATGGAGCGATCGCATGAAATACCGCAACCCGTCCCTGGCCGCAGCGGCCGCGTTACTGGCGCTCAGCGGGTGCGTGACCTCCACCCCGGTGCACGATCCTTTCCACATGTCGCCCGGCCTGCGCGACGAGGCTGCGCTCGGCGCGCCCGATCCGGCCGCGCTGCTCGATGCGAGCGCGCGGCGATATGTCGCGCTGCTTCTGGAAGCGGGCACGCATGACGCGGAACTGGTCGACGCTTATTACGGCCCGCCCGAATGGCGGACACGGGCCCAGGCCGCGCCACGGGACGTCGCCGCGCTGCTCGATGCGGCGCGGCGCGAGATTCGCGAGATCGACACGGCGGTGCTGCCGCGTATTGGCGATGGAATGGAGCGCCGCCGTGCGACCATGCTGAGGGGCCAGCTGACCGCATTGATCACGCGCCTGCACATGGTGCGCGGCGCGCGGCTTTCCTTCGCGGACGAGGCACGCGGCCTGTTCGGCGTGGAACCGCAACCGCTGCCGCTGGAGCAATATGATGCGCTTCTTGCCCGGCTCGAGGGTCTGGTGCCGGGTGATGGCCCGCTCGCCGAACGGGTCGATGCGTTCAACGAACGCTATACCATCCCGACCGATCGGCTGCGCGCCGTGTTCGACGCCGCCATCGCGGAATGCCGCCGCCGCACGTTGCGGCACATGGCGCTGCCCGCGGGCGAAAGCTTCACCATGGAATTCGTCACCGGCAAGCCATGGTCGGGGTATAATTATTACCAGGGCAATTATCGCAGCCTCATCCAGATCAACACCGATCTGCCCATCCGCATCAGCCGTGCCGTCGATCTGGGTTGCCATGAAGGCTATCCGGGGCACCACGTCCTCAACCTGATGGTCGAAAGCCGCCTGGCGCGGGGGCCGGCGGACGGCGCGCCGTCGGGGCGCGGCTGGCCGGAATATCTGATCCAGCCGCTCTATTCGCCGACCAGCGTGATCTCGGAGGGCAGCGCAAACTACGGTATCGACCTTGCCTTCCCCGGCGAGGAGCGGCTCGCGTTCGAGCGCGACACGCTCTACCCGCTGGCCGGGCTCGATCCCGCCAGCGCCGACGCCTATTGGCGCGTCCAGGCGGCGACCGAGGCATTGGGCGGCGCGCGGCTGACGATCGCCAAACTCTATCTCGACGGCAGCATCGACCGCGCGCGGGCGCTGGAACTGACGCGGCGCTATCTGCTGCTCAGCCCGGCGCGCGCGGAACAGTCGGTCGCCTTCACCGACCATTACCGCAGCTATGTGCTGAACTACGGCTGGGGCCGCGACCTGGTGCGGGCGCATATCGAGGCGGGCGCGCCCGACGCCGCTATGCGGTGGCGGCGCATGGAAACCGTGCTGAGCGAACCGACCCTGCCCGGCGATCTGGCCGATCGCTGACGAGCGGGTGCGCGGGCGGAAGGGGGGTCTTTTGCCCGGACGCCGTCCCGTGATATGCGGACGCATGGGCTGGCGGGGGCTATTGGCATGGGCGGCGACGGCGGGCGCGCTGCTGTGCGCGATGCCGGCTGCCGCGCAGGAGCTGCTGGTCAATCGCAGTTTCGAAACGCCGGTGACGCCGGCGAACGGCAATAATTTCTATGCCGCGATTACCGGCTGGACGGTGGTCAACGTGACACCGGCGCAGACGCAGCCGTTCAACGTCATCCGGCCATGGTCCGGCTATGCCAACAACCCGACCGCGACGCCTCCGGGCGGCGGCGTCCAATATCTCGACATCAACTCGGCGTCGGGCAACCTGCGCCAGACGGTGACCATTCCGTCCAACGGGATGGTCGATTTCGGCGGCTGGTTCAGCGTGCGCGACAACCAGCAGGCGCTGAGCGGGCTGACCATCAACATCCGCACGTCGGGCGGCGCGATCGTCGCGAGCGTCACGACCGCTTTCCTCGCCAGCGATCCGATCGGCCTGTGGAAGCAGGCGAGCGCCGCCAATGTGCCGCTGAGCGCCGGCACCTATATCTTCGAAGCGCAGATACCCAATCCGGCCAATTTCGATCTCGCCAGCCTGGTGTTCAAACCGGCGATCACGGTGGAGAAGAGCAGCACGGCGTTCAGCGACCCGATCAACGGGACGATCAATCCGAAGCTGATCCCCGGCGGCGTCGCGCAATATAGCATCACCGCGAGCGCCCCCGCCGCCTACAGCCTCACGAACAACAGCATCGCCCTCGTCGACGCGACCCCGGCGGGCGCCGCGCTTGTCGTCGCCGACATCGGCGGCGCCGGCAGTGGCCCGGCGGGCTTCGCCGCGGGCGGCAGCGGCCTGACCTACAGTTTCACGTCGCTATCGAACGCTGGCGACGACATCGAATTTTCCAACAATGGCGGCGCGAGCTATGCCTACACGCCGGTGCCCGGCGCCAACGGTACCGATCCCGCCGTCACCCATATACGGTTGCGCCCGAAGGGCAGCATGGCGGCGGGCAGCAGCTTCACATTCACCCTGCGCTACCGCGTGAACTGACGCGGCGCGGCGGTCAGGGATCGTGGACGATGGGGTCGGCTTCGTCGATTTCGTCCGGGTCCGCCCCATAGCTGTCGGGCTCGTCGTCGTGCGCGGGCTCGCCGCGGAACGCGCCCATGTCGATATGGCCGCTGGAAACCATCTGTTCCATCCGATCGATGATGTCGGGCGCGTCGTCGGGGGTCAGCGCAACGGTGTCGCGCGAACCGCCTTTCTCGCTATCCTCATAGGGATCGGTACCCGCGCCCAGCGCATCGTCGGCAACGGTTTGCGCCTGCGTGTCGGCGTCGTCCTGCTCGTAAATCTCGGCTTCCTGGCTCGGATCGGTATCGCGGGGCATCGGCGCTGTCTCCAGTTGGATAGACAGCGCCAATGCGCGAACGCGGGCGCCGTTCCGCCTGGTGCGCGAACCGGCAGTCAGACCTTCTGCGTCAGCTCCGGCACCAGCGTGAACAGGTCGCCGACCAGACCGATGTCCGCGACCTGAAAGATCGGCGCGTCCTCGTCCTTGTTGATCGCGACGATGACCTTGCTGTCCTTCATGCCGGCGAGATGCTGGATCGCGCCCGAGATACCGACCGCGACATAGACCTCCGGCGCCACGATCTTGCCGGTCTGTCCGACCTGATAGTCGTTGGGCACATAGCCCGCGTCCACCGCCGCGCGGCTCGCGCCGACCCCGGCGCCGAGCTTGTCGGCGAGCGGGACGATCAGCTCGTCGAACTTCTCGGACGAGCCGAGCGCGCGGCCGCCCGAGACGATGATCTTGGCGCTGGTCAGCTCGGGACGTTCGGACTTCGCGATCTCCTCGCCCTGGAAGGTGGAGGTACCGGCATCCGCCGCGCCGCTCACGGGCGCGATCGTGCCGCTGCCGCCCTCGCGCGCCGCCTTCTCGAACGCGGTGCCGCGCACGGTCACGACCAGCTTGGCATCGCTGCTCTCGACGGTGGCGATGGCGTTGCCGGCGTAGATGGGGCGGGTAAAGGTCCTGGGCCCCTCGACCGACAGGATTTCGCTCACCTGCATCACGTCGAGCAGCGCGGCGACGCGCGGCGCGATATTCTTGCCGGTGGTGGTCGCAGGCGCGACGAAGGCGTCGTGCGATGCCATCAGCGCCGCCACGACCGGCGCGACATTCTCGGGCAGCGCATGGCCGAGCGCCGCGTCGTCCGCGACATGGACCGTGCCCACGCCGGCGATCTTCGCGGCCGCCTCGGCCACCGCGCCGACGCCCTGCCCGGCGACGATCAGATCGACCTCGCCCATCTGTGCCGCAGCGCTGACCGCGGCGAGCGTCGCGTCCTTGACCGCGGCGCCGTCATGCTCGACCCAGACCAGCGTCTTCATGCCACCACTCCCAGAACCTTGAGCTTCTCGACCAGTTCGTCGACCGTTTTGACCTTGACTCCGGCGGTCCGCGCCGACGGCTCCGCGACACGCAGCGTCTTCAATCGCGGCGCGACGTCGACGCCCAGCTCGGCAGGAGTCTTCGTCGCCATCGGCTTCGATTTCGCCTTCATGATGTTGGGCAGCGAGGCATAGCGCGGCTCGTTCAGGCGAAGGTCGGTGGTGACGATCGCGGGCAGCTTGACCATGACGGTCTGCAGGCCACCGTCGATCTCGCGCTTGACCGTCGCGGCGTCGGCGGTGAGCTCGACGGTGTTTGCGAAGGTCGCCTGGCCCCAGCCGGTCAGCGCGCCCAGCATCTGTCCCGTCTGATTGCTGTCGTCGTCGATCGCCTGCTTGCCGAGAATCACCAGTGACGGGCTCTCCTCGTCGCAGATCGCCTTCAAGAGCTTGGCAACGCCCAGCGGCTCGACATCCTCGGCCTCGACCAGGATGGCCCGGTCGGCACCCATGGCGAGCGCGGTGCGCAGCGTCTCCGCCGCCTTCGCCGGGCCGACGCTGACCGCGACGATCTCGGTCACCAGACCCTTTTCCTTGAGGCGAATGGCTTCCTCGACCGCGATCTCGTCGAACGGGTTCATGCTCATCTTGACGTTGGCGAGATCGACGCCGGTGCCGTCGGATTTGACCCGCGGCTTGACGTTGTAGTCGAGCACCCGCTTGACGGCTACCAGGGCTTTCATGAAGGCTCACTCCCTCGAACAGATGGCGCGCAGATAGGGCTGGTTGACGTTAACGTCAACCGAGTCCATCGGTTAGCTAGCCGACAGGTCCAGCCGTCGTTCGATCCGGTTGAGCCGCTCCTGCACATCGTCGATCAGGATTTGCAGATGCGCCGCCACGCCAGCGTCGTTGGCTTGGTCGCGCCGCAGGCCGACCACAGCGGAATGGGTTTCATTTTGCCGCGTCTTAATCTCGCGGACTTCCTTTTCCACTCGGTCGAGCGTTGCCTGAAAGCGCTTAAGGTGCTCGAGCATCAGATTCTCGACATTCTCGCTCATCCGAACCTCCAGCCCCTTCTTAGGCGACCTTGCGCACCTCGGCGACGATCTTCTGCGCGGCGTCGCCGAGGTCGTTGGCCGGCACGATGGCAAGGCCGGATTGGGCGAGGATGCGCTTGCCCTCCTCGACATTGGTGCCTTCGAGGCGCACGACCAGCGGTACCGAAAGATTCACTTCCTTCGCCGCGGCGACGATGCCGTCGGCGATGATGTCGCATTTCATGATGCCGCCGAAGATGTTCACGAGGATGCCCTTCACCGCCGGGTCCTTGAGGATGATCTTGAACGCCGCGGTCACCTTCTCCTTCGACGCGCCGCCGCCGACGTCGAGGAAATTGGCGGGGAACTCGCCGTTGAGCTTGATGATGTCCATCGTCGCCATGGCGAGGCCCGCGCCGTTGACCATGCAGCCGATGTTGCCGTCCAGCTTGATATAGGCGA
>CBDUBN010000037.1:0-19181 GCA_965365395.1 uncultured Sphingomonas sp. | reverse complement strand
GGTCGAGCTGGGCGTGCCCTATCACGCCCTGATCGCGCTCAATTTCCCGACCTACCCGCCCGATGACCTTCCCGAGGAACTGCAGGGCAGCGAACCGGTCAAGCCGGGGAGCCGGCGAGCGTGAACCCCATCTTCCACCTCTCCTTTCCAGTGGCCGACCTTGCACAAAGCATCGCCTTTTACACCGAAGAGTTGGGCGGGCTGGTCGGCCGGCAGGAGGAAGACTGGGCCGACATCGCTCTGTTCGGCGCGCAGGTGACCCTCCAGCATCAGCCGCAGGACGTCCTCGATCCCATGCCGCGCTCCCGGCATTTCGGCGCGACGCTGGCATGGCGCGAATGGGAGGCGCTCGTGGCCCGGCTCGACGCATTCGTCGAGAAACCGCGCATCGACCATCCGGGAACCGAGCGCGAGCAGGCCAAGGCGATGATCCGCGATCCGAGCGGCAATCTGATCGAGCTCAAGGCGTATCGCAACCCGGGACTGGCGCTGCGCGACCTTGCTGGACCGGCAGCGTGAACGGTCGGCCCGACATGCTGAGGCTGGGCGTCAACATCGATCATGTCGCGACCATCCGCAACGCGCGCGGCGGCGACCATCCCGATCCGGTGCGCGCGGCGCGGATCGTCGCGCGTTTCGGCGCGGACGGCATCACAGCGCACCTGCGCGAGGACCGGCGCCACATCCACGACGACGATATCGCGCGCATCATGGCCGCGACCGACCTGCCGCTGAATCTCGAAATGGCGGCAACCGAGGAGATGCTGGCGATCGCGCTGAAACATCGCCCGCACGCGGCATGCATCGTGCCCGAACGGCGCGAGGAGCGCACCACCGAGGGGGGGCTCGACGCGGCGGGGCAGCATAACCACCTCGCCCCGATCGTCGCGGCGCTGGCCGATGCGGGCATCCGCGTCAGCCTGTTCATCGAACCCGACGCGCGGCAGATCGACGCCGCGATCCGCCTGCGCGCGCCCGTCGTCGAGCTGCACACCGGCCGCTATGCGCATCTGCATCTCGCCGGCGATGCGATGGGCGTCGAGACCGAACTGAAGCGTCTGGCCGATGCCGCCGGACTGGCTGCGAAGAACGGTATCGAACCGCACGCCGGGCACGGGCTGACCCACGACAATGTCGTGCCCGTCGCCGCCATCCCGCAGCTCGCCGAGCTCAACATCGGCCACTATCTGATCGGCGAGGCGATCTTCGTCGGGCTGGAGGAAAGCGTGTCGAGCATGCGTGCGCTGATGGACCAGGCGCGGTGATCGTCGGGCTCGGCTCCGACCTCTGCAATATCGAGCGGATCCAGGCGTCCATCGACCGGTTCGGCGAACGGTTCGAGCTTCGCGTGTTCACCCCGGCCGAGCGCGCCAAGGCCGCGCGGCGTCCATTCACCAAGGCCGGCACGCTGGCCAAGCGCTTCGCCGCCAAGGAGGCGTTCTCCAAGGCGGTGGGCACGGGTTTCAGCCGCGGCGTGTTCATGCGCGATATCGGGGTGGTCAACGCTCCCTCCGGCGCCCCCACGCTGGCGCTGACCGGCGGGGCCGCGGTACGGGTGGCACAGCTGACGCCGAAGGGCTATGCCATGCATATCCACCTCACCCTCACCGACGACCACCCCTGGGCGCAGGCCTTCGTCATTCTCGAAGCGCGCGCCATCAGCGAAAGCCCGACCGCTTGACCGACACCACCACGTCCGCCGCCCCAGGCTCCGCGAAGACCGAGACCAGCTGGCTCGCCGAACTGCGCAACCTCGCGCTGCTGCTGCTCGCCGTGCTGGCGATCCACAGCTTCATCGCCAAGCCCTTCTACATCCCGTCCGCCTCGATGATGCCCGACCTTCTGGAGGGCGACCGGCTGGTCGTCAGCAAATATCCCTATGGCTGGTCGTTCGCGAGCGTCAGTTTCCACCTGGCGCCGAGGTTCTCGGGCCGTCTGTTCGGCCGGATGCCCGCGCGCGGCGACATCGCCATCGTCGAGCCCAACGGCGTGCGGACCGACTATATCAAGCGTGTCATCGGCCTGCCCGGCGACACGATCGAGGTGCGCGGCGGGCGGCTGATCCTGAACGGCCGGCCCGTCAGAAGCGAGGTGATGCCCAGCCGCGCCCTGCCCTATGACGCCAACACGCGCTGCGACATGATGTTCGTGGAGCGGCGCGCCGACGGCAGCCAGTATTGCGCCATGCCGATCGTGCGCGAAACGCTGCCGAATGGCGTCTATTACGACACGATCGACAGCGGCGTCCGCCCCGAAGCCGACGAATTCGGTCCGGTGCGGGTGCCGGCGGGGCATGTGTTCATGATGGGCGACAACCGCGACAACAGCTCGGACAGCCGCTTTCCGGTATCGCGGCTCGGCCTCGGCGGGCCGGTACCGCTCGAAAATCTCGGCGGACGCGCGGAGTTCATCACCTTCAGCCTCGACGGCAGCGCGACATGGTACAACCCGGTCAGCTGGTTCACGTCCATGCGTTCCGGCCGTGCCGGGACCAGCCTGCGCCCGGGCCGGACCACACCGCCCGCGGAACAAAGCCGGCGACCGGCGGCTTAACGCACCAGCGTAACGAAGGGGCCGCATCATGCCTGAGACACCCGGCCCGAACGAGCTGCGCGACCCCTTCGTGCGGCGCGAATTGCAGCGTGCGTCGATCTGGATCGGGCTTGCCGCTGCCGTCGCGCTCGCCTGGATGCTGGCGCAGCCGCTGCTCCTCATCCTCGGCGCGATCGTCTTCGCCGCGATGCTCGACGGCGGCGCGCGCCTCCTGGGGCGGGTGCTGCCCATCGGGCGCGGCTGGCGGCTGGCGCTGATCCTGCTGCTGTCCGTCGCCTTCCTCGCCTGGGTAGTCGTCTATTCGGGCCAGCAGCTCGCCGAGCAGGCGGGGCAGTTGCAGGAGGTGATCGTACTGCAGGTCGAGCGCGGGATCGAGCTCGCGCAACGCAACGGCATCGAAATCCCCAGCTTCGACGCGTCCAAGATCGTCGAATATGCCGCCGGGTCGGTCGGGCGCGTCACCGCCGCCGTGGGGTCGGTCCTGGGCGGGCTGACCTCGCTGTTCCTCATCTTCGTGCTCGGCATCTTCCTTGCCATCGAACCGCGCATCTACGAACGCGGCCTTGCCTGGCTGCTACCGGTGGGCGAGCGGCGCCATTTCTACAATGTGGCGGACGAGATGGGCCGCGTGCTGCGCCGGCTGATGGCGGGACGTTTGCTGGGCATGCTGGTCGAGGGCGTGGCGACCTGGATCCTCCTCGCCATCTACGGCGTGCCGATGGCGCTGCTGCTGGGCATCATCACCGGTCTGCTGGTCTTCATCCCCAATATCGGCGCGATCGCGTCGGGCGTGCTGATGGTGCTCGTGGGCTTCTCGATGGGGGTCGATGGCGGCATCTACGCCTTCTTCGTCTATCTCGCGGTGCAGACCATCGACGGCTATCTGATCGTGCCGATGGTCGCCAAGCGCACGGTCGACCTCGCACCGGCGCTGGTGCTGGGCGCGCAGCTCCTGTTCGGGGCGCTGTTCGGCATCCTGGGCCTCGCGCTCGCCGACCCGATCGTCGCGATGATCAAGACATTCCTGGAAAAAAGCGCGCAGCGCGACGCGCGCGTTGCGGTGCAGGAAGACCATGCCGAGGCGGTGGGCCGCGATGCCGCCGCGCGGCGCATCGCCGAGCGGGCGACGGCGCCGCCACGCTGATCACTGCGGCGGAGGCGCCGCTCCGCCCGGGTCGCCGGCGCCCTGCTGCTGCATCTGCTGCATCATCTGCTGCTGCATCATGATCTGCTGCATCTCGGCCTCGGACTTCACGTCCAGCAGCTCGACGGTGAAGGCGATGTCGCTGTTGGCGGGGATGGGGCCCGCCCCTTGCGCACCGTAGCCCAGCTCCGAGGGTATCTCGAGCTCGTACTTGCCACCGACCTGCATGCGCTTCAGCCCCTGCGCGAAACCGGGCACCATCCGCCCGACGGGCAGCGGGACCCCGTCGCCGGCGTCGAAGACGGTACCGTCGGCCAGCCGACCCTCATATTTGATGATCGCGACGTCGCTGTCGGTCGGAAAGGCGCCGGTGCCTGCGCGCACGGTCGTCAGCTCGATACCCTCGACGCGGGACAGCGTCATCGCCCAGGCGCCCGCGCCGACGATCAGCGCGAGCAGACCCAGCCATAGGGTCACCACGCTGGACCGGCTGACGGGGCGAAGGGGAGCGGCGGTGGCGTCGGACATGGCGGCGATCCTCGGAGATGTGTGCGCGCTATAGCCGAGCGCGCCCCCCGCGCAAGCAGCGCTGCCTCAGGGTCGCGCCGCGGCGGCGCGCATCATCGCCGCGATTTCGGCGAGACGGTTGCTGGCGATCAACTCGACGTCGAAAGTCAGGTCGCTGTTCGGCGGGATGGGTCCGGTGCCGCTCGCGCCATAGGCGAGGTCGGCGGGGATGCTGAGCCGATAGCGGCCGCCGACGCGCATGCGCTGGAGCCCTTGCGCGAACCCGGGCACCAGCTGGTCGAGGTTGAAGACGACGTCGTTGCCCTGGTCGAACACCGTCCCGTCGGCCAGGCGGCCGGTGTAGCTGACGAGGACAAGCTCGCCCGGCTGCGGCATGCGTCCGCCGCCTTCGAGCAGGCCCACGACCTCGACATCGCGCAGGCCCTGCATCGCGCGGGCGCGCTCGGGCGGGCCGACGTCGTGCAGCGTCACATCGAACAGGAGGGTGCTGCCCGGCGGGATCGGCCCCGCGGGCCGGTCGCCATAGCCCAGCGCGGCAGGAATGGTCAGCCGATAGCGCCCACCGACGCGCATGGCCTTCAGCCCCTGGGTGAAGCCGGGGATCAGCCGGTCGACCGGCAACACGACGCGGTTGCCCGCATCGAACTGCGTCCCGTCGGGCAGCGTGCCGCGATAGTCGACCAGCACGACCTGCCCGTCGACGGGAGCGGCCCCCGTGCCTGGCGCCAGCACTTCCAGCGTGATGGTCGGGGCCGTCGGCGGCGCCACATCGGCGGACGCCGGTGCGGCATCCTGCGCCAGGGCGGGATCGGCGGCGAGAATGAGCAACGGAAGCAGGCGAAGGAGCATCACGGCCTCATACAACAGCGAGCAAAACGAAGGGCGATTGCCTCGCAGCAACCGCCCTCGCGTGGTTCAAAAACGGTCGCCCGGCGTTACCGCACGCCGTCGCGCTCGAGCCGCTTGCGCTCCATCTTGCGGGCGCGGCGGACGGCGGCGGCATGCTCGCGCGCGCGCTTCTCGCTCGGCTTCTCGTAATGGCGACGCAGTTTCATCTCGCGATAGACGCCCTCGCGCTGCAGCTTCTTCTTCAGGGCCCGCAGCGCCTGGTCTACATTGTTTTCGCGAACGACAATCTGCATAAAAGCGCCACTTATCCCTGGTCTGCGACGGCGCGAAGCCGCCTTTGCCAACTGCTTTGCACCGGCAATAGAAACATGTCGCCGCGAATCCCTTCGCGTCGTTGCCGGGCCGTTAGCAAGGACGCGGGGTTGTTTCAACCCTGTCCGACCGAACGAACCACGGCAGGTGACAGGCCCTTTCCGCTTGTCTAGGCACGTCGGCGCGGAAAAGAGGGGCCTTTCCCGCCGATCGATCGGCGATGCGGAGACGGTGCGTTTCATGGCCGAACCAAAGGTGTCGCTTGCCCAGGTGCAGCGCATGTTCCGCGCGGCGCCCGCCCCGATCCTGATTCTCGCTCCGGATGCGCCGCGCTACACGATCGTCGGGGTCAATGACGCCTATCTGATCGCGACGATGCGCAGACGCGTCGACCTGCTCGGCCGGCCCCTGTTCGAAGCGTTCCCTGAAAATCCGGACGACCACCGCGCGCGCCGCGCCGACCGCTTTCGCTCTTCGCTCGATGCGGCGCTGCGCGCGCGCGCGCCCGATACGATGGCCGCCGAACGCTACGATATCGCGCGGCCCGACGGCGGTTTCGAGGAACGCTGGTGGCAGGCGGTCAGCGTGCCGGTGCTGTCCGACGGCGGAGCGGTGGAGGCGATCGTCCATCAGGTGACGGATGTAACCCGACAACGCGCCGCGGACGATGCGCTGCGCGACAGCAACCGGCGCCTCGCCTTTCTCGACAAATTAGGGCGGGCGACCGCGCCGCTCGAGGATGCCGACGCGGTGCTCGGCGTCACCACGCGGATGCTGGGCGAGGAGATGGACCTGTCGGTCTGCGCCTATGCCGACATGGACGCGGATGAGGACGGCTTCACCATCCGCGGCGATTGGGCAGCGCCCAGCGCGACCAGCATCGTCGGCCACTACAATCTCGCCGATTTCGGCAGGCTGGCGGTCGCGAATCTGGGCGCTGGGCGGCCGCTGGTGATCAACGACATGGCCGAGATCGCGCCGGAAGAGGCCGCGACCTTCCAGGCCATCGGCATCGCGGCGACGATCTGCCTGCCGCTGGTCAAGAACGGCCGACTGGTTGCGCTGATGGCGACGCACCGCGCGCAGCCCCATCGCTGGAGCGATGCGGAGCTCGCCCTGGTGCGCGAGGTCACCGACCGCAGCTGGGCGCATGTCGAGCGCGTCGCCGCAGTCGAGGAACTGCGTGCGCTCAACGAGACGTTGGAGCAGCAGGTGGCGCAGCGCACCGCCGAGCGCGACCGGGTCTGGCTGACCTCGCGCGACCTGCTCATCGTCATCGATGCCGCGGGCACCATCCGCGGCGCCAATCCGGCCTGGCGTACCGTGCTGGACTGGAGCGAGGAGGAACTGCTCGGCCGATCCACGCACGCCATCGTCCACCCGGACGATCATGCGCGCATGGAGGAGCAGATCGCGGCAGCGGTGCGGCGCCCGGTCCAGGGCGTCGAGCTCCGCCTGCTGCACCGCGACGGTTCGCACCGCTGGATCAGCTGGGTCGCGGCGCCCGACGGCGACCTCATATTCGGCAACGGTCGCGACATCACCGAGGACAAGGCGACCCAGGAACAGCTTGCCGCCGCGCAGGAACAGCTGCGCCAGTCGCAGAAACTGGAGGCGATGGGCAGCCTGACCGGGGGCGTGGCGCATGATTTCAACAATCTGCTGACCCCGATCGTGGCTACGCTCGACCTGCTCGAGCGCCGCGGCGTCGGCGGCGAGCGGGAGCAGCGGCTGATCGGCGGAGCGATCCAGTCCGCCGACCGCGCGAAGACGCTGGTACAGCGCCTGCTCGCCTTCGCGCGCCGCCAGCCGCTCCAGTCGGTGCCGGTCGATGTCGTCGCGCTTTCCCGCAACATGGCCGAGCTGGTTGCAAGCACCGCCGGCCCGCAGATCCGCGTGATCGTTGATGCGCCCGACGGTCTGCCCACGGCCCTGGCGGATCCCAACCAGCTGGAGATGGCGATCCTCAATCTCGCCGTGAACGCGCGGGACGCGATGCCCGCGGGCGGAGCCTTACGCATCTCGGTCGCGTCGAAGACGCTGGCGGCGGGCCACGAAACCGCGCTGCGCCCCGGCGACTATCTCGCCCTGTCCGTCGCCGATACCGGCAGCGGAATGGACGCGGCCACGCTCGCCCGGTCGATCGAGCCTTTTTTCTCGACGAAGGGCATCGGCAAGGGCACCGGCCTCGGCCTGTCGATGGTGCATGGCCTCGCCTCGCAGCTGGGCGGCGCGCTGGAGATACACAGTAAGGCAGGGCTCGGCACCAACGTCGTCCTGTGGCTGCCTGCGGGCGGCGACGCCGCGGCCGCCGCAACCCCTGCGGTCGCGCGCGGCGATGCTGCGGCGCCGGGTGCACAGCGCACCGCATTGCTCGTCGACGACGAGGAGATCATCCGGGAAAGCACCGCCGACATGCTCGGCGAACTGGGCTATACGGTGGTCCAGGCGTCTTCCGCCGAGGAGGCGCTCTCGCTCATCCACGCCGGCGCCGCGCCCGACATCGTGGTGACCGATCATCTCATGCCCGGTATGAACGGCACCGACCTCGCGCATGCGGCGCACGAACTGCTGCCCGCCACGCGGGTGCTCATCGTCTCGGGCTTCGCCGAGTTGGAAGCGATCGAACCGGGACTGGCGCGGCTTGCCAAACCGTTCCGCAAGAGCGATCTGTCGGCGAGCCTCGCGGCCCTGGATCGCGCGTAGGCGGGGAGCCGGGCCGTCAGAGGCCGAGCGCGGTCAGGCCCGGATGCCCGGCCGGCCGTTCGCCCATCGGCCAGTGGAACAGGCGCTCGCCGGGGGAGATCGCGACGTCGTTGATGCTGGCATGCCGTTCGGCCATCAGCCCGTCCGCCGCGAACAGCCAGTTTTCGTTGCCGTGGCTGCGCCACCAGCGCCCTTCCACGTCATGCCATTCATACACGAACCGGACGGCGATGCGGTCCGCATCGTGCGTCCAAAGCTCCTTGATCAGCCGGTATGCGCGCTCGCGCAGCCATTTTTCGGAGAGGAACGCCTCGATCCGTTCGCGCCCGCGCAGGAAGGTCGAGCGGTTCCGCCAGCGGCTGTCCGGGGTGTAGGCGAGCGCGACCCTGGCGGGATCGCGGCCGTTCCACGCGTTTTCGGCCATGCGGATTTTGGCGATCGCCTCCTCGCGGGTGAAGGGTGGTACGGGCGGGCGGGTCATCGGCAGGGATCCTTTGGCGCGGGCGGGCCGATTGCGGCATGGTCGCGCGGGACGGGCACGGGGGGGCGTCGGCGGGCCGACGCCCCTTCGGCTCAGGCCGCCTCGGCGCGGACGACCGGAAAGTCGATATCGGTCTGCGCCGCGTTGTTGAGATAGTTTGTGAACACGTTGAGCGCGACGTGGGCGATGATTTCGACCAGCTGCTCCTCGCTCCAGCCCGCGAGCCTGACGGCGGCGATGTCCGCCTCGCTCACGCGGCCGCGCTCGCGCGCCACCTTGTACGCGAAGGAGACCGCAGCGTCGGCCGGCGCGTCATTCGAGCCGCCCGCGCGATTGCGCGCGATCTCCGCATCATCGAGCTTGGCGGCATGCGTGGCGAGATAGCTGTGCGCCGACAGGCAATAGTCGCAGCCGTTGGCCTGTGCGACGGCCAGCGCGATCCGGTTGCGCGTCTTCACGTCGAGCGTGCGGCCGAGCGCGCCGTGAAGACCGAGGAAGCCCTCGAGCGCCGTCGGGCTCTTGCCGATCAGGCGAAACAGATTGGGGACGACGCCCAATTGCGCCTGCACCGCGTCGAGCAGTGGTTGCGAAGCAGCCGGGGCATCTTCGCGGGCGGGAATGGATAGGCGAGACATGGCAAACTCCAGCAGACCGGGCGAAACGCCGGCCACGTCGATATGCAACCTTGTCCCGAGCGCGATAATCGACCAAGCTTGCCATTCACTATTGCGGAATATGAAATATCGTGGACCGGCTCGATCGCCTTCGCCTGTTCGTCGCGGTCGCGGAACATGCCAGTTTCGCGAAAGCCGCGCGGTCGAGCAGGGTATCGCCGACGAAGGTCACGCGTGCGATCGCGAGCCTCGAAGCGGAACTCGGCGTGCCGCTGCTGCGTCGCACTACGCGCCACGTCGCGCTGACCGATGCCGGTTCACGCTATCTGGAACATTGCCGCCATGCGCTTGCTGAACTCGACGAAGCGGCGCGCGGGCTGCGCGGCGCGGGCGACGAGCCCCGCGGCCGGCTCGTGCTCGGCGCGCCCGCAATGTTCGGCCGGCTGCTCGTGCTGCCGATCGTAGCCGAACTGCTTGCGCGCCACCCTGCCCTCAACGTCGAGCTGGTGCTGACCGACCGCGTCGTCCACCTCCTCGAGGAGGGTATCGATGCCGCGATCCGCATTGCCGACCTTGCGGACAGCCGGCTCACCGCCTTGCGCCTGCGCACGGTCCGGCGCGTGCTGGTCGCGGCGACTGGCTATCTTGCGCGCCGCGGGCCGCTGCAAACGCCGGCCGATCTCGCAGCGCACGATCTCATCGCACTCGATGCGTTCGCGCCCGGCGACGAATGGCGCTTCGCCGGGGCGGAGCGGCCGGCCGTTCGGCTCGCGCCGCGGCTGCGCGTGAACGACATGGCGGCGGCCATCGCCGCGGCCGAGGCCGATCTCGGGATCACCCGCGCCTTCTGCTATCAGGTCGAGGAACAAGTTGCGCAGGGGCGACTGGTTACGCTGCTCGATGCCTACGCCCCGGCGCCCGTCCCCGTCAGCGTCCTGTTCCTGCCACATCGCCAGCGCAGCCCGGCCCTCCGTGCCTTCGTCGACCTCGCGCGCGAACGGCTGCGTGCCGGATAGCGGAGGGGCGACCGATCGCGCAGCCGCGCGATCAGGCCGACGAACCGGTGGTGCGGGCGGTCGGACTCGAACCGACACGTATTGCTACGGCGGATTTTGAGTCCGCTGCGTCTACCGTTTCGCCACGCCCGCACGGCCGGATGGTATAAGGAACGCCACCCGGGGCGGCCGCCGACCTATACTGTACCTGCCATCTTCCCTGCCACAGCGCTTTCCGGTCGTCTAGGTGCCCGATTGGCAAAGGCTGAGAGCGGCAACCTTCTGGCGAGCGCGGGGTCGATCCCCTGCGGCTGGCCGGCGGCGGCGCCGAGCGCATAGCGCTGTTCGCAAGATCGTCCTGATTGTCGCCGCAGACGCCGGGTGCACCCTCGACACGGTCGGCCAGGCTCGCGCTTCGCGCTACCGATGACCGGCCGCGTACGAGCCGTTGCGAGACCGAAAGGGTTCGGAACCTTGCGCCTCCGCACCGCTTATACGGGTTGGCCACGACAATGGGCATAGAGGCATGGAGCACAACCAGCACGCGGAAGGCGACAGCGGCGACAAGCACGGCGGGATGTCCGGCGGTATGGGCTACGGCCGCTTCGCCGCGATGATCGCAACTTCGACCGTCGTGATGTTCGGGCTGATGTACCTGAACACCTATGCGCTCGAGCATGTCCGCTACAGCCAGACCCGAACCTGGATGGCGTTGCTGATGGGCGCGGTCATGGCGCTGATCATGATCGGTTTCATGTGGGGCATGTACAAGAACCGTAAAGCCAATCTGGGCATCGTCGTCGGCGCGATCGCCGTGTTCGCCGGCGCGCTCTGGCTGGTGCGCAGCCAGGAGACGGTCGGCGACGTGGCCTATATGAAGGCGATGATCCCCCACCATTCGATCGCGATCATGACCAGCGAGCGAGCCCATATCCGCGACCCCGAGGTTCGGCTGCTCGCCGACCGGATCATCGACGCGCAGGTTCGCGAGATCGACGAGATGAACCGTCATATCGCGCGGCTGGAGGCCCGACCGACCCCCGACAATGCGCCGGACCTGCCGTCCTACCGCGACCGCGGCGCCCCGCCTCCCCCGCCGGAAACCAGCGAGCAGCCTGGCATGTAGACCGCTGGCGATGCGCTGATGATGCACCGGGGCGCAATTGGCGTAGGTATCGACAAGGCGAGCGTCTTGACCGGGCGGCAGGCCGAGAACGGCTACCGCTTCGTCGGGTGAACGGCGCGAGCCCTACTTCTTCAGGTCGCGCGCGATCGTCTTTTGCGTCGCCGCGCCGAACGGGGGCTTGAGGCCGGCCAGCTTTGCGACATCGACGCGCGCCTGGCGATAGACCGATTTGGCGTGGCTGAAGGTCTTGAACCCGTCGTAGCCATGGTAGTTGCCCATGCCGCTGGGGCCGACGCCGCCGAACGGCAGGTCCTCCTGCGCGACGTGGAAGATCACGTCGTTGACGGTCACGCCGCCCGATATGGTCCTGTCCAGCACCCGCGCCTCCTCGCCCGCGTCCTTGCCGAAATAATAGAGGCCGAGCGGCCGGTCGTGCGCGTTGACATGGTCGATCGCGGCGTCGGTGGACGCAACCCGCATGATGGGGAGCAGCGGCCCGAAAATCTCCTCCTGCATCACCTTCATGTCGGTGCTGACGTTCTGCAATATGTGCAGCGGCATCTTGCGGCCGTTGGCGGACGCAAAATCCTCATCTGCCGGATTGACGACCGTGACCTCGGCGCCCTTGGCCTTCGCATCCTCGACCAGGCCGGTCAGGCGGGCGTGATGCCGGTCGTTGACCACCGCGGTATAGTCGTCGTTGTCGAGGATCGTCGGATACATCGCGCTGGCGCTGCTCACCAGCGCGTCGACGAAGCCCTTCTCGCGGCCCTCGTCGATCAGGACATAGTCGGGCGCGAGGCAGATCTGGCCGGCGTTCATCAGCTTGCCCTGCGCGACGCGGCCCGCAACCTCGGCGACATCGGCGCTTTGCCCGACGATCACCGGCGATTTGCCGCCCAGTTCAAGCGTGACCGGCACCAGATTGTCCGCGGCGGCGCGCATGATGTGACGGCCGATGCTGGTCGCGCCGGTAAAGATCAGGTGATCGAACGGCAGCTTGCTGAACGCTTCGCCCACATCCGGTCCGCCGGTGACGATCGCGAATTCGGTCGGCGCGAAATATTGCGGCACCAGCTTTTCGAACAGGGCCGAGGTCGCGGGCGTGAATTCGCTGGGCTTGGCGATGGCGCGGTTGCCCGCGGCGAAGATGCCGGCCAGCGGGGTCATCACCATGCCGATCGGGAAATTCCACGGGGCAATTATGCCGACCACCCCTTTCGGCTGATAGTCGACCCGCGCCTTTGCGCCCAGCAGGCCCAGCGGAAACATCGCCGAACGTTTTTCCGAGCGCATCCATTTCGCCAGGTTCTTGCGCGCATGCTTCAGCGCGCCCGCGCTCGCCAGCACGTCGCTGATCAGGGTCAGCTCGCGCGGGCGGTGGCCGAAATCGGCGCTGGTCGCGGCGCACCATGCGTCGGCATGATCGATCATCATCGCGATCGCGCGGCTCAGCCGGTCGCGGCGCACCTCGATCGGCACCGGCAGCGTCGCGGTGAAGTCGGCGCGCGCGGCGTCCAGCAAGGCGCGCATGCTGCGCGCGTCGTGCGCGGGCGACGCGTCGGCCGTGCCGGGGCGGTCGGGGGCGATGGTGGCCATGATGCTCTCCTTCGCCGCGCATCCTCGCGCGGGCACGGCAATGCATCACGGCATCGGCAAGGTTGCAAGAGAAAACCGGCCCCACGCCCTGATGGCGAGGGGCCGGCCGGTCACATCGTCATCGGTGCGCCGGGGCGGTAGCCGCGCGGGGCCTGGCCCGGATCCATGCAATTGTCGCGCACGGTGCGCGAACAAAGCGGTGGATTGACCGTCATCGCCGCCGGCGGCGCGGTCATCGGTCCACTTGGCGCGGCGTTGCCGGGCATGGGTGCGGGCGCGCGCATTCCCGGATTGGCCGGCGCCGCGGGCGTGGCCGGCGTTGCCCCGGTGGCGGGAGCGGTCATCGGTCGCGCGCTCGGCGCGGGCATCGCCGGCGTTGCGGGTGTCGCCGGCGCGGTGCGCGGCGCGGGCATGGGGGTCGCGGGGGTGCGCGTGTCTCCGGCATCGCCCTCGCCGGGCGTCATGGCACCATCGGCGCCCGGCATGGTGGTCGACTGGGGCATGGTCGGCCCCGGCTGCGTTTCGGCGGGCGGCGGATTGGCAGGAGAGGTCTGCGCAAGCGCGGGAACGGCGATCGCCGATCCGATCAACAACAAGCTGGCCAGGCGTTTCATTGCGGGCATTCCTTCATCATCGACGCCCCCGTCACGGGGGGCCAACGCGCAGGGGCACGCTGGGTTGCGCGGCCTGTCGCAACCCTGCCCCCGGTCGTGCGTGCATAGCTATTCAGATTGCGCGTGCGGGTGCGCTGCGTCAGGGGTCGGCGATCCCAACAGGAGCGCGAGCCCGTGCACCCCACCATCGCCGCCGTCACCACCCGTATCATCGAACGCAGCCGCCCGCGCCGCGCCGCCTATCTCGCGCTGATGCGCGCACAGCGCGAGGCGGGGACGAACCGGGGCAGCCTGTCGTGCGGGAACCTGGCGCACGGGTTCGCCGCGGCGGAGGAGGACAAGCCCGAGATCCGCTCCGGCCGCGCCATGAACATCGGCATCGTCACCGCCTACAACGACATGCTGTCGGCGCATCAGCCCTATGGCCGCTATCCGGAGGCGATCAAGCTGGCGGCGCGCGAGATGGGCGCGACCGCGCAGGTCGCGGGGGGCGTGCCGGCGATGTGCGACGGCGTGACGCAGGGGCAGGCGGGCATGGACCTGTCGCTGTTCAGCCGCGACACCATCGCGCAGGGGACCGCCATCGCGCTGAGCCACGCCATGTTCGAAGGCGTCGCCATGCTCGGCATCTGCGACAAGATCGTGCCCGGCCTGCTCATCGGCGCGCTGCGCTTCGGCCACCTGCCGACGGTGCTGATCCCTGCCGGACCCATGCCCACCGGTCTCGCCAACAAGGAGAAGGCGCGCGTCCGCCAACTCTATGCCGAGGGAAAGGCCAGCCGCGACGACCTCCTCGAGGCGGAGGCCGGCTCCTACCATTCGCCCGGCACCTGCACCTTCTATGGCACTGCCAATTCGAACCAGATGATGATGGAGCTGATGGGGCTGCATATTCCCGGCGCAGCCTTCGTGCATCCCGGCACGCCGCTCCGTACCGCGCTTACCCGCGCGGCGGTGCATCGTCTGACGCGGATCGGCTGGACCGGCGCGGACTATCGCCCGCTGGCGGAGTGCGTCGACGAACGCGCTATCGTCAACGCCATCGTCGGCCTGCTCGCCACCGGCGGATCGACCAATCACGCCATCCATATCCCCGCGATCGCGCGCGCGGCGGGCATCGCCGTCGACTGGGAGGATTTCGACCGGTTGTCGGGCGCGGTGCCGCTGCTCGCGCGTGTCTATCCCAACGGCGCGGCGGACGTGAACGGCTTCCACGAGGCGGGCGGCATGGCCTTCGTTACCCGCGAGCTCCTGTCCGCCGGGCTGATTCACGGCGATATCCTGACCATCGGCGGCACGATGGCCGACTATGCGCGGATGCCCGCCCTGGAGGATGATGGGCTCGTCTGGCGCGATCTGCCGCCCGCGTCCGGCGACGACAGCATCCTGCGCCCCGCCACCCACCCGTTCCGGTCCGACGGGGGCATGCGGCTGCTCGCCGGCAATCTCGGCCGCTGCGTGATCAAGGTCAGCGCGGTCGAGGAGGACCGCTGGACGATCGAGGCGCCCGCGCGCATCTTCAGCGATCAGGCAGCGGTGCTCGCCGCGTTCAAGGCGGGCGAGCTAGACCGCGACGTGGTCGTCGTCGTGCGCTTCCAGGGCCCGCGCGCCAACGGCATGCCTGAATTGCACCAGCTCACTCCGCCGCTCGGTGTGCTGCAGGACCGCGGCTACCGCGTCGCGCTGCTCACCGACGGCCGCATGTCGGGCGCCAGCGGCAAGGTGCCGGCGGCCATCCACCTGTCGCCCGAGGCGCTGCCCGGCACCGACGGCGTCAGCGGCCCGCTCGCTTTTCTGCGCGACGACGACATGGTGCGCATCTGCGCGCGCACGGGCGAGGTGACCGCGCTGGTCGATGCGGCGGAATGGGCCCGCCGCACTCCCGCCGCGCCGCCGACCCCGGCTCAAGGCGTGGGCCGTGAACTGTTCGCGTTGTTCCGGACCCATGCGGACGAGGCAGAAAAGGGCGCGAGCGCGATGCTCGCGGCGATGGAAGCATCGCTCGACCCACCGACGTAGCACGCGAGGTCGCGGGCATGATCCTGTCCGACGATCTGTGGCCGTACATGCGCATATGGCTGGAACTGGCCACTCTCGCCGCCCACGGCGAAGCGTTGTACCGCGGTGTGGGTGAGACCATAGGCCGCGGCTTCCTCGCATGGGGCGCAAACCAGATCGACGAACCCGATGATGCACGCCGCGCGCAGCAGGCGGCCCGGTTGCTCGCCCATGTGGAGGGTTTGGTGCTACTTAAAGCGCTAGGACTCGACGATGTTTGCGCGGCAGCCGCGCGCTGACCAGCCTGTTGCAGCGCAGCATCAGCAGGTTTAGGCTTTCTGAACCATCCGACCGAGGAATTTCGCCATGACCACCGCCACCGACCCCGTCGTTATCCTCTCCTATGCCCGCACGCCCATGGGCGCGATGCAAGGCGCGCTGGCCGATGTATCCGCCACCGATCTCGGCGCGACCGCGGTGCGCGCGGCGGTCGAGCGGGCCGGGATCGACGGGGCGGACGTGGAGCGCATCTACATGGGCTGCGTGCTGCCCGCGGGTCTCGGCCAGGCCCCCGCGCGCCAGGCGGCGATCAAGGCCGGGCTGCCGACCTCGGTGCAGGCAACCACGGTCAACAAGGTATGCGGCTCGGGCATGCAGACCGTGATCATGGGCGCCGAAGCGCTCGCGGCCGGCAGCGTCGATCTGGTCGTCGCGGGCGGCATGGAGTCGATGACCAACGCGCCCTATCTTTTGAAAAAGCACCGCTCCGGCGCGCGCATCGGGCATGACACCGCTTACGACCATATGTTCCTCGACGGGCTGGAGGACGCCTATGACGCGGGCCGGGCCATGGGCACGTTCGCGCAGGACAGCGCCAACGACTATCAACTGACGCGCGAGGCGCAGGACGCCTATTCGATCGAGTCGTTGCGCCGTGCGCAGGCCGCGATCGAGACCGGCGCTTTCGCCGAGGAGATCGTCGCGGTGACCGTCTCGGGCCGCGGCGGCGATACGGTCGTCTCGACCGACGAGGCACCGGGCAAGGGCCGGCCGGACAAGATCCCGGCGCTCAAGCCCGCCTTCGCAAAAGACGGCACGATCACCGCCGCGACCAGCTCATCCATCTCCGACGGCGCGGCCGCGGTGGTGCTCGCGCGTGCGTCGGTCGCGGCGGAGAAGGGCCTCGCCCCTGTCGCGCGCATCGTCGCCCATGCCGCGCACGCGCAAGCGCCCAAGGATTTCACGACCGCCCCCGTCGGCGCGATCAACAAGCTGCTCGACAAGGCCGGCTGGAGCATCGGCGACGTCGATCTGTTCGAGGTCAACGAGGCCTTCGCCTGCGTCGCCATGTTCGCGATGCACGACCTCGGCATCCCGCACGAGAAGATCAACGTGCACGGCGGCGCCACAGCGCTGGGTCACCCGATCGGCGCCAGCGGCACGCGCATCATCACCACGCTGATCGGCGCGCTGAAGGCGCGCGGCGGCACGCGCGGCGTCGCCAGCCTGTGCATCGGCGGGGGCGAGGCGACCGCGGTCGCGATCGAAATGATCTAGGCATGCGCTGCCATCCTGTCTCTTGCCTGACGCGCGGGTTCAGGAACGCATCATGGTATGAGGCGTAGACGCATCCTTGTCGGTTCCCCTGCCCGACGCAGACAAGGATGCAAGCTCATGAAGACCAAGCTACTTACCGCGACGCTGATCGCCGCGATGCTGGTCCCCGCGACCGGCGCGACCGCCCAGACCCGCGAAGTCCGCCGCGAGCGGCAGGACGTGCGCGAGGCGCAGCGCGACCTGCGCGAAGCACGCCGCTATGGCGACCGCGACGACGTGCGCGATGCCCGCCGCGACGTGCGGGAGGAACGGCGCGAACTGCGCCAGGAGCGCCGCGAGGACTGGCGCGAATATCGCCAGCGCAACCGTCAGCTCTATCGCGGCACGCGCTTCAACGCACCATTTCGCTACCAGCGCTTCGGCGCGGGTGCCACGATCAATGCGCGCTACTATGGCGACCGCTACACCGTGGGCAATTACGCGCGCTATCGCCTGCCGCAGCCTGGCCGCTACCAGCGGTACGTGCGCCACTATAACGACGTGCTGCTGGTCAACACCCGCAACGGTCGCGTCGTGCGCGTGTACAACGGCTTCTACTGGTAAGCCGTCACGCCGATGACACCGGCCCCGGAGGAGCGATCCTCCGGGGCTTTGTGCATCGAGCCTAGTCGGCCAGTCCGCGCCGGACCGCAACGATGAGCGAGGTCAGCGCGTAGCTCAGCACCAGCAGCAGGACGAGCGGCAGCGGCTCCAGGGGCCCTGCTCCCGCGAATTGATGCAGCAACGCCCAGGCGACAAGCACCGTTTCGACGACGACGAAGGTCCAGTAGCACGCTTCCCTGGTCGCCGCCGCCTGCAACTCGTCGCTGAGGCGAAAACCGGCGAAAAACAGCGCGGTGACGCCGACAAAGGCGGCGATGCCGGCGCCTATGCCGACGATCGGCTCGAGATCTGGCAGCAAGAAGACGAGCACCAGCACGCCATATCCCGCCAGGCCCGCCCCGCCGATACGCAGCAGCGCGCGCGGGCCCGCGAGCCCCTCGCCGGCCTCAAGTTCCATCGCCCGGCGCACCCACGGATCGCGCAGGCTGGCGACCAGCGCGAACAAGCCCATCGCGCCCAGGATCAGGACGGTGGTCCATCCGAGGACGTGCCACCCACCGCGCTCTACGACCGCCCCAACCGCCGGGTCGATGGGCGCGAGCCATCCCGCCCGCGCCAAGAGGTCGACGCTTCCATAGCCGACCGCCCCACCGATCGTCGCGGAAACGATGACGCGGACCCGTCGGTCGCTCCAGGCGGTCTGCCATCCAGGTGCATCGATCTGGTTAACGCTGCTCATGGCTCATCCTCCGGCTGCCAGTCGTCGAGGAAAACATCCTGCGGATTGACGCCGAACAGCCGCGCGATCCGCAGCGCCAGCGGCAGGCTGGGGTCGTATTTGTCGGTCTCGACAGCGTTGATCGTCTGGCGCGACACGCCCAGCCGTGCGGCGAGCGCACCCTGGGACAGGCCCCGCCCTTCGCGCAATCGCTTCAGGATATTCTCCACGGCCCGATGCTACTGTCAAACGTGCTTGACAGTCAAGAGCTCTTGACAAGGCGGCGGCTCAATCTCCGTCGTCGCCCCAGATGTCGCCGGTGGCGATGAAGCCGCGGCGGCCGAGCACGTCGATCGCGCACCAGCCGCTATTGCAGTCGGTCACCCGGCCGATCACCCCCGCTCCCGCGCGATAGGCGACCGGCGCGCCCCCGTCGGGGCGGGTACGGATTCGGGCGCCATCGGCGGTGACGATGGCGGTGCGGCGGCCCGTCAGCAGGCTGCGGTGCATCCAGCCCGTCGTTCCGTCGGGCTCCTGCACCCGCCGCCAATCCTCGTGCAGCGCCAGCACCTTCAGCGGCAGGCCGGCGCGGCGATACTCCCACATGGCGCGCATGTCGCGCGACGGGCCGCGGCGCATGATCGCCTCGGGCGCGGAGATCGATGCCCAATAGGGCGGTCGCTGGTCCTGCGCGCGCAACGGACCCGGGCCAGATGCGGCCAGCATCGCCACCATCACCGCTACCATGATCTGAAGCCGCCGCACGCCCGTCCCCTCCATCTGC
>CBDUBN010000036.1:0-19281 GCA_965365395.1 uncultured Sphingomonas sp. | reverse complement strand
GCGAGGAGTCCGCATCGACGGCCTCCCCGGTTGCCGAGCCGCCCTGGTCCTCATCCTCGAACCAGTGCGCGCGCGCGGCCATGATGATCTCGTTGCCCTGCTCTTCGCTCAGGCCGTACTCGCCCAGCACGCCGCCCTTGTCCTCGGGCCGCTCCTTGCCGCCACGGCGCGGCTCGCCCCGCTTCTTCTGCACCAGCTCGTCGGTGGCGAGGTCGGCGACATCGTCGAGCGTCTTGAAACCGGCCTTCCCCAGCGTCACCAGCATCGCCTCGGTGATGTGCGGCAGCTCGGCCAGCGCATCCTCGACGCCCAGGCTTCGGCGCAGCTCGCGCGCCGCGGCCTCGCGCCGCTCCAGCGCCTCGCCCGCGCGGCTCTGCAGCTCGGCGGCCAGTTCCTCGTCGAACCCTTCGATCCCGGCGAGTTCCTCCGGCGCGATATAGGCGACCTCCTCCATCTCGGTGAAGCCTTCCGCGACGAGGAGCTGTGCCAGCGTCTCGTCGACGTCCAGTTCCTCCTGGAACATGGTCGACCGCTCGATGAACTCGCGCTGGCGCTTCTCGCTCGAATCGGCCTCGGTCATGATGTCGATCGCACGCCCCGTCAACTGGCTCGCAAGGCGGACGTTCTGCCCGCGCCGGCCGATGGCGAGGCTCAGCTGATCGTCGGGTACCACCACCTCGATGCGGCCCTCTTCCTCGTCCAGCACCACGCGGCTGACGGTGGCGGGCTGCAGCGCGTTGACGACGAAGGTCGCGGTGTCCTCCGACCAGGGGATGATGTCGATCTTCTCGCCCTGCATCTCCTGGACCACCGCCTGGACGCGGCTGCCCTTCATGCCCACGCACGCGCCGACGGGGTCGATCGAGCTGTCGTAGCTGATCACGCCGATCTTGGCGCGGCTGCCGGGATCGCGCGCCGCCGCCTTGATCTCGATGATGCCGTCGTAGATTTCGGGCACCTCCTGCGCGAACAGCTTCTTCATGAAATCGGGGTGCGCGCGGGAGAGGAAGATCTGGGGACCGCGCGTTTCGCGCACCACCTTCAGGATGACCGCGCGGATGCGATCGCCCATGCGCACCATCTCGCGCGGGATCTGCGCGTCGCGGCGGATGACGCCCTCGGCGCGGCCCAGGTTGACGATGATGTGGCCGAACTCGACCGACTTGACGACGCCGGTGATGATCTCGCCGGCGCGGTCCTTATACTCCTCATATTGCCGGTCGCGGTCCGCTTCGCGCACGCGCTGGAAGATCACCTGCTTGGCCGACTGGGCGTCGATGCGGCCGAGGTCGATCGCGGGTAACGGGTCGACGATGAAATCGCCCATCTTGGCGCTCGCATCCAGCTTCCTCGCCTGATCAAGGTCGACCTGCGTGAAATAATTCTCGACCTCCTCGACCACCTCGACGACGCGCCACAGGCGCAGGTCGCCGGTCATCGGGTCGAGCTTGGCGCGAATGTCGTTCTCCTGGCCGAAACGCGCGCGCGCGGCGCGCTGGATCGCTTCCTCGATCGCCTCGATGACGATGCCCTTGTCGATCAGTTTCTCGGACGCCACCGAATTGGCGATGGCGAGCAGTTCGGCGCGGTTCGCGGAAATGGCGTTGGCCATGGGTCGTTCAGTCCTCTGTTTCTTCGTCTTCGAATTCTTGCGCGCCACTCGTGTCGAGCGGCCGGGTCGCGGCGATCAGCGCGTCGGTCAGGATCAGCTTGGCGTCGGCCACGTCCGCAAAGCCGAAGGTCATCGGCCCCGCCTTGCGATCGCGGATGGTCACCTGGTCGCCCTCGACCTGCAGCAGTTCGCCGGACAGATTCTTGCGTGCGCCGTCGCCGAGGCCGGTCTCGGGCGGCGGGACGACGCCGGTGGTCAGCACCACGCGCGCCTCATGCCCGGTCCAGTCGGCGAAATCCTTGAGCCGGGTCAACGGCCGGTCGATGCCGGGCGAGCTGACCTCGAGCCGATAGGGCTCGTCCATCGGGTCGCGCCCGGCAGCCTCCAGCTGGTCGAACAGGTCGGACAGGCGGTGCGATAGCGCGCTGCAATCGTCGATGGTCAGCTGGCCGGTGTCGGGCCGCTCGGCCATCACCTGCAGCGTCACGTCGTCGCCCCCTTGCAGCCGCACGCGCACGAGGTCGAAACCCAGCGCGCGCGCCTCGGGTTCGATCAGGTCGGCGATGGCGGCGATGTCGGCCAAAATTGGGCTCCGTTGGTCAGCACATGTGCCTGTAGCCGCCGAAGCTAAGCTAGCCCCGGCGCTGCCGAACGTCTCGCGATGTCAGGAAGCACGAGGCGCGATATAGGCGGGTGCATGGGCGCTGGCAAGCGCCGCTGCCGCTTGCGCATGATTGCGCAGAAGCGCACATGCGGACGCGCCATTCTAGGAGACCCCGATGCGCCGTCCCATCCTCCTCGCCGCCATCGCCGCGCTCGCCACCGCCTGCACCGCCAACGGCCAGTCTGGCACGCCGTCGCGGGAGGCGTCGGACAATCTCGGGGCCACGCCCGCGCAAACGCTGGCGCAAGCACCTTTCACGGTTACCGAGATCGCCGATTTCGAGGATCCCTGGGCGATCGCCTTTTTGCCCGGCTCGCCTCATGCGCTGATCACCGAACAATCGGGGCGGCTGATGCTCTGGGAAAATGGCGGCGAGGTGCGCGAGGTTACCGGTGGCCCGCGCGTCTCCTATGCGGGGCAGGGCGGGCTGGGCGATGTCGTCCTCCACCCGGATTTCGCCAATAACCGCTATGTCTATCTCAGCTGGGCGGAGGAGGGCGGAGGCGGCAAGGGTGCAGCGGTGGGCCGCGCGCGCCTGTCCGACGACATGACCCGGCTCGAAGGGTTGCAGACCATCTGGCGGCAGGAGCCGTTCGTGAGCGGCAACGGCCATTTCGGCCACCGCATCGCTTTCGGTCCCGACGGCATGCTCTACATCGCGTCGGGCGAGCGGCAGAAATTCGATCCGGCGCAGGATATGGCGAGCAACCTCGGCAAGGTCGTGCGGCTGACCGACGCCGGCGGCATCCCGTCGGACAATCCGGGCTACGACCAGGGCCGGGTGCGCGCGCAGATCTGGTCGTCGGGCCACCGCAACCCGCTCGGCCTCGCCTTCGATGAGGGCGGCCGCCTGTGGGAACTGGAGATGGGCCCCGCCGGCGGCGATGAGCTCAACATCGTTACTCGCGACGCGAACTACGGCTATCCCATCGTGTCCAACGGCGACCATTATGACGGGCGGGTCATTCCCGATCACAGCGCGGGCGACGGGTTCGCGGCGCCGGTGCTGTGGTGGAACCCCGCCATCTCGCCCGCCGATCTCTCGATCTACGACGGCAACCTGTTTCCCGCCTGGCGCGGCGATGCCTTCATCGCCATGCTCGGCGGCACCGGGCTTGCCCGCGTCGATCTCGATGGCGCCGCCGCGCGCCACGGCGACCGCTGGGACCTGGGCTTTCGCGTCCGCAGCGTCGAACCCGGCCCCGACGGCGCGCTGTGGCTGCTCGGCGACGGCGGCGACCAGGGTGAGGGCAAGCTCTATCGACTCGCGCCCAAGGGCTAGCGGCAGGCGCTCCACCCCGCCGGCCGCGCGGCCTGGTCGAGGTGGAAATGGTCGGCATGCGCGGCATTGTAGTCGGGCGACAGCACGGTGGTGAACATGCCGCACGCGCCGTCCCGCACCTGCGCCAGGAAAGCAGAGCGCGGACCGTCCACCGGATTGCGCCAATCGGCGAGCAGCGCGATCCGGGTGCCGTCCTCCAGCACGAAGGCCGCGATGTCGATCGCGTTGCCGGTCGCATGCTCGCTCCACGTACCGCTGGCACCGCCGCCAATGCGCCGGCAGCTGTAGCTGCCCAGATGCTCGATCCGTGCCACGCCCTGACCGAAATATCGCTGTGCCGCGGGCTGGACGCTCTCGCGCATCCACAGGATCAGGCCGACGCTCACCCCGCACGCCGGCGCGACGCCGGCGGGGCGCAGGGTCAAGCCCGGCACCACATCGTCGGCCAGCCGCGTGCGGTCCGCCGCCACGCATTCGCCCGCGCCCACGCGCGGCAGGGGTGCGAAATCGACGCCGCCCTCGCGCAGCGCCGCGCGGCATGCCGCGCCGTCGGCCGAAAGCACGGCAAGCTTGCGCGCCGTCGCCCAGCCTACGGGCTGTTCGATCGCGAACGGCGTCCATGGCAGATGTTCGGGGTGCGCGCGCATCCACCCGCGCGCCCACAGCCCCGCACCGGCGATCAGTGCCAGGACGAAGAGCCGGACCGCCCAGCGCCGTAGCGTCGCGATCTGCCTCGCTCTTGCCGCCGCCTTGCCTCTGGGTGCCATGGCGGGCAAGGTAGGCGGCGTCGCCATGCATTTTTAGATGCAACCGGCCCCCGCATGGTGCATTGCCGTCGCCGAACCGGTTGACGCTGCGCCCGTGCGACGGGCGTCGGGACCGACAGCATCGGACCTTCGCTGGTGAATCTTCTCCCCCGGGCACCCCTCTTTCCCCTGTTTCTCGCGGTTGCCGCCTGCGGTGGGACGGACGCGGCAGAGAAGCGGGGCGGGCCGGGCACGCCCACGGTCGGCTATGTCGTCGCGGGTTTCAGCGACGTCGCGTCCGAAACCGAGTTGTCGGGCCGCGTCGTCGCCTTCCAGGAATCCGAAGTGCGCCCGCAGATCGCCGGCCTCGTGCGCGGCCGGCTCTTTACCGAGGGCGGCTTCGTGCGCGCCGGCCAGCCGCTCTATCGCATTGATGCGGCCGCCTATCGTGCGGTCGCGAACGAGGCCGAGGCCAATGTCGCCGCGGCGCAGGCCACTGCGGAGGCCGCGCGCGTGCGGGCGAACCGCATCCGCCCACTCGCGGAAATGGAGGCGGTGGCGCAACAGGACCTGACCGATGCGCTGGCGAACGCGCGGCAGGCAGAGGCCGCGGTCGCGCAGAACCGGGCGCGGCTCGAAAGCGCGCGCATCAACCTCGGCTTCACGACCGTCACCGCGCCGATTTCGGGCCGCATCGGCCGCAGCCTCGTCACCGAAGGCGCGCTCGTCACCATGAACCAGGCGGAGCCGATGGCGGTCATCCAGCGGCTCGACCCCGTCTATGTCGACGTCCAGCAATCGGGCGCCGACCTCGTCGCGCTGCGCCAGGCCCTGGCGCAGGGAACTGCCGCGCCGGCCAGCGCGGAAGTGCGGCTGACGCTCGAGGACGGGACCGAATACGGCCCGTCGGGCACGATCCAGTTCGCGGAAGCGCTGGTCGACGAGGGCACCGGCACCGTCACCCTGCGCGCCAGCTTCCCCAACCCGCGCGGCCTGCTGCTGCCCGGCATGTTCGTGCGCGCGCGCTTCGCCCAGTCGATCGACCGCCGCGCCATCCTGGTGCCACAGGTGGCGGTGACCCGCGACGAACGCGGCGACGCGCTGGTGTGGATCGTCGGACCCGATAACAAGGTGACGCAGCGCACGGTCGCGGCGGCGCGCACCGTCGGCACCAACTGGGTCGTCACCGGCGGCCTGCGTCAGGGCGAGCGCATCGTGACCCAGGGGCTGGCGAACCTGCGCCCCGGGGCACAGGTGCGTGCCGTACCGGCCGGCAGCCCGCAACGCATCGCCCCGCCCGGCGCCGCCCCCCGCCCCGCGACCGCGCGCTAGGCTCGTGTCGCGGATCTTCATCGATCGGCCCATCCTCGCCTGGGTGGTGGCGATCCTCACCATGCTCGCGGGGCTCGGTGCGCTGACCGCGCTTCCGATCGCGCAATATCCCGACGTCGCGCCGCCACAGGTCAATGTTCGCGCCAGCTACCCCGGCGCATCGGCGGAGACGATCCAGAACAGCGTCACCCAGATCATCGAACAGCAGCTGACCGGTATCGACGGTCTCCTCTATTTCAGCTCCAGTTCCTCGTCGCGCGGGTCGGTCACCGTCACCGCGGTGTTCGACAAGGGCACCGATCCCGACGTCGCGCAGGTCCAGGTGCAGAACCAGATCCAGCAGGCGATCGCGCGGCTGCCGCAGCAGGTGCAGCAGCAGGGCGTGCGGGTCAGCAAGTCGAACCCCGATTTCCTGATGATCGTCGGCGTCTACGACACCAGCGGCCGGCGCACCAACCGCGACGTCTCCGACTTCCTCACCACCAACCTCCAGGACCGGCTGAGCCGCGTCGAAGGCGTGGGCGAGGTCAACGTGTTCGGTTCCTCCTACGCCATGCGTATCTGGCTGCTGCCCGACCGGCTGGCGTCGTTCGGGCTGATCCCATCCGACGTCACCGCCGCCGTCGCCGCGCAGAACACCGAGATCGCCGCGGGCGAACTCGGCGCGCAGCCGAGTCCTGCCACACAGATGCTCAGCGCGAGCGTCACCGCGCAGTCGCGGCTGCAGACGCCCGAACAGTTCCGCGCCATCGTCGTGAAAACGCTGCCGAGCGGGGCCAGCGTGCGCGTGGGCGACGTCGCGCGGGTCGAGCTGGGATCGGAAAACTACAACGCGTCCAGCCGCATCAACGGCGCGCCCGGCGCGGGCATGGCGATCAGCCTCGCGCCCGGCGCCGACGCGCTGACCACCGCCGACCTCGTCAAGGCGGAGGTGGAGGAGGTCGCGCCCTCCTTCCCGCCCGGCCTGACCTATGGCTATGCCAACGACTCTACCGCCTTCATCCGGCTGTCGATCGAGGAGGTGGTGATCACCCTCGTCGAGGCGGTGATCCTGGTCATCGTCGTGATGTTCATCTTCCTGCAAAGCTGGCGCGCGACGCTCATCCCCACCATCGCGGTGCCGATCGTCCTCCTCGGCACGCTGGCGGTGTTCTACGTCGCGGGTTTCACCATCAACACGCTGACCCTGTTCGGCCTCGTCCTTGCCATCGGCCTCCTCGTCGACGACGCCATCGTCGTGGTCGAGAATGTCGAGCGGCTGATGGAGGAAAATCCGCAGATGACCCCGCGTGAGGCGACCATCGTGTCGATGGACCAGATCTCCGTCGCGCTCGTCGCGATCGCCATCGTGCTTTCCGCGGTATTCGTGCCGATGGCCTTCTTCGGCGGCTCGACCGGCGTGATCTACCGGCAATTCTCGATCACCATCGTGGCTGCGATGGTGCTCTCGGTGATCGTCGCGCTGGTGCTCTCGCCGGCGCTCACCGCCACGCTGCTGCGTCAGCGGCACGGCGCGCATGCCGCCGAACCGGGCTGGCTCGACCGGCACGCACCGGCGCTGATGCGCCGGATCGACGCCGCGCGCGGCTGGTTCAACCGGGCGTTCGCGCATGGCACCGACCGCTTCGCGCATGCGGTGGTGCGCGTGGTCGACCGGAAATGGCTGTTCCTCGCCATCTATGCCGGCGTCTGCGCCATCCTGCTGCTACTGTTCTGGCGGCTGCCGACCAGTTTCCTGCCTGTCGAGGATCAGGGCGTGGTGTCGATGCAGTATCGCCTGCCCGCAGGCGCGACGAGCGCGCGCACGATCGAGACCCAACTCGCGCTGGAGGAGTACTGGCGCACCTACGAGCGCGAGAATCTGTCGGTGATGTTCACCGTCACCGGCGGCGGCGGCGGTGGGGGTGCGACCGGACAGAACACCGGGCAGGGCTTCCTCAACCTCGCCCCCTGGGACGAGCGGACGGACCCTGAAAGCAGCGCGCCGGCGATCGTCGAGCGCGCCAACGCTGCTTTCAGGGGCTTGCGCGATGCCCAGGTGTTCGCGCTGCAACCCCCCGCCATCCGCGGCCTCGGCCAGTCCAACGGCTTCAGCATGGAATTCCTCAACAGCGCCAACCTGCCGCGCGCCGAGTTCGTGGCCGCGCGCGAACGGCTGCTCGCCGCCGCCGCCCAGGACCCCGCCCTCGCGCAGGTGCGCCTGTCCGACCTCCCCGACACGCCGACATTGGCGGTGGAGATCGACAATCAGAAACTCGCCGCGCTCGGCCTGGCCCAGGCCGACGTCAATTCGACGCTCTCGATCGCCTGGGGCGGCCGCTATGTGAACGACTTCATCGATCGCGGCCGGGTGAAGCGCGTCTACGTGCAGGGGGATGCCCCCTACCGCGGCAACCCCGAGGACCTCGCGCACTGGTTCATCCGCGGCGCCGACGGCGCGATGGCTCCGTTCAGTTCGATCGCTCGGCTGTCCTGGTCCACCGCTCCCGCCTCGCTCTCACGATTCCAGGGGCTCCCCAGCTTCCAGATCCAGGGGCAGGCGGCGCCCGGCGTCAGCTCGGGCGAGGCGATGGACCGGATCGAGGCGCTGGCGCGCGAGATTCCGGGCACCGACGTCGCCTGGTCGGGCCTGTCCTATCAGGAACGGCTGTCGGCGGGGCAGGCGCCGCTTCTTTACGGCCTCTCCATCCTCGTCATCTTCCTGTGCCTCGCCGCGCTCTACGAAAGCTGGACGATTCCCATCGCGGTGCTGCTCGTCATCCCGCTCGGGCTCGTCGGCGCGGTGTTCCTGGTCACGCTGCGCGGGCTCGAGAACGACGTCTATCTGCAGATCGGCCTGCTCACCACCATGGGCCTCGCCGCCAAGAACGCGATCCTGATGATCGAATTCGCCGAACGCGCGGAAAAGGAGGGCAAGCGCGTCATCGACGCGGCGGTGGAGGCCGCGCGCCTGCGCCTGCGCCCGATCCTGATGACCAGCCTCGCCTTCATGTTCGGGGTGCTGCCGCTGGCGCTCTCGACCGGCGCGGGCGCGAACAGCCGCATCGCCATCGGCACCTCGGTCATCGGCGGCATGCTCACCGCGACGATCCTCGCCGTCTTCTACATCCCGCTGTTCTTCGTGCTGGTGCGCCGCACCGTGCGCGACGGTCTCGCCGCGGCGCGCGCGCGTCTGGCGGAGCGGCGAGCGGGGGGCGAAGCGTGAGGCGTGTCGCGCTCGCCTGTATCGCCGCGCTGCTCGCCGGTTGCTCGCAGGTGCCGCGCTACGAGGCGCCTGCCCCTCCCATTCGCGCCAGCTGGCCCGTGGGGGACGCCTATCTCGCGCAGTCCGAAGCGGGGTTCGCGGCCGTTCCGTGGCGCAGCCTGTTCGCCGATCCCGGCCTGACGACGCTCATCGACAGCGCGCTGGCGGGCAACCGCAACCTTGCCGTCACGCTCGCCAACGTGCGCGCGGCGCGCGAACGCTTTGTCATCCAGCGCGCTGATCGCCTGCCGACGGTGGGCGCGGGCGCCGGCGCCGGCATCGTCCGCAGCGCCGGGACGACGCAGGAGCGTTTCTCCGCGGACATCGGCGTGACCGCATTCGAACTCGACCTGTTCGGCCGCGTCGCCGCGCTCAGCGAGGCCGAGCAGAACCGTTATTTCGCGAGCGAGGCGGGGGCACGCGCGGTCCGCATCACGCTCGTCGGCGACGTTGTCGACGCCTGGCTGTCCCTCGCCGCGAACCGCAGCCTGCTGGCCATCGCGCGCGATACCGCCGCCAACGCGACGCGCGCGGTCGCGCTCACCCGCGCCCGGCTGGAAGGCGGCATCGCGCCGCGCACCGACCTGCGCCAGGCGGAGCAGATCCTGTTCACCGCCGAGGCTGACGTCGCGCGGCTGACCACGGCGGTCGCGCAGGACGTCAACGCGCTGGAACTGCTCATTGGCGGACCCGTCGATCCCGCGCTGCTGCCCGCCTCGGTCGATAGCGCCAGCGCGGCGATCGGGGCCGTGCCGGCCGGGCTGGACTCGACCGTGCTGCTGCGGCGCCCGGACGTCGTGGAGGCCGAATATCGCTTACGCGCCGCCAACGCCGAGATCGGCGCGGCGCGCGCCGCGCGCTTTCCGCGCATATCGCTGACCGGCCTTGCAGGCCTCGCCAGCGACGCGCTGGGCGCCCTGTTCAGCAGCGACGGCTTTGCCTTGAGCGCCGGTCTCGACGCCAGCCTGCCGATCTTCGACGCCGGCCGCACGCGCGCGGGCATCCGCCTCAGCGAAGCGGAGCGCGATGCCGCGCTCGCCGGCTATGACGCAACCATCCAGGCGGCGTTCCGCGACGTCGCCGACGCGCTGGCCCGCGCCGGTACGATCGCCGAGGAAGAGCGCGCGCAGGCCGCGCTCGTCGCGGCGGCGCGGGACAGTTTCGAACTGACCGACGCGCGCTATCGCGGCGGCATCGACCCCTTCCTCGCCCGGCTTGATGCGCAGCGGGTCCTTTACCAGGCGCAGCGCGGCCTGGTCGCGACGCTCGCCGCGCGCGCGAGCAACCGGGTCGCGCTCTACCGTGCGCTCGGCGCGGATCCGTCGCTCAATCCCTGATCGCGCGCAGCCGAAACGCTGTATCCTTGATTGCCGGGCGCACCCGGCCTAGGGCGCGGGCGCATTTCAGGAGAGTGACCATGGCCATCCAGCTGACGCTGACCGAAGACGAGGCCGAGATGATCGTCGACGCGCTCGAAGCCGACATGGAGGGCTATGTCGAGGCGATGAAGGAAGCGCGCGCGAACAACAATCGCGAGGATGTCGCAACCTTCACCGAGGCGGCGGAGCGCATCGGCAAACTGAAGACCAAGGTGCAAGCGCTGGTTGAATGAGGCAAGGCTCGTTGCGCGCGCGCAATGGAGCCATCCGGCGTCTCGATGGTTGTGGCTGATCGAAGTCAGCACGCAACCGGAGTGTAGCCATGTCCCTGTTTCGTCTCCTTGCCGCCGCCGGTGGCGGCTACGCGCTGTGGCGCTGGTCGCAGAAGAACGCCGCGGCGAACGATCACGCCGCCGCCTTTGCCGCCGGCGAGACCGATTCCGTCAATTTCGACCAGACCCGTTCTGCCGGCCCCGAAGCCATGAAGAGCGACGTCGAGCGCGATTGGGACAAGGTCGATCAGGCCGCCGACGAAAGCTTTCCCGCCAGCGACCCGCCGGCCTATTAGGAGCCGGGGCATGGCCAACCACAATATCGGCGCCGACAACCCGGCGAAAGGCGACAAGGGCGGCGACGCGTTGCCGCAAGCCTATCCCGACAAGGTGCGCAAAACGGTGGATCACCAGGGCCAGGTCGCGCCCGAAGACTATCCCGACCGGGAAAATGCCAAGCCGGACCCGAAGATCCCCTAGCGATCAAGCGCGTGGCCCTGCGCTCGCAGAAGGGCTGCCTGTTAGTATGACTATACCGTCCGCAATGCCTCTGCCGGTCGCATCGCCATCAGCGGCAGCGATCCCGCGAGGCCGATCCCCAATGTCAGACCCGCACCCCCGGCCAGCGTGCCCAGCACCACGCCCCAGTCGGGCGACCAGGTGAAATCGAACAGCTGGGTAATGACGAACCAGCCCGCGAAACCGCCCAGCGCCAGCGCCAGCGCCGCCAATACCGCCGCCAGCAGCGCATATTCCAGCGCCTGCGCGCCCAGCACCTGCGCCCGCGTCGCGCCCAGCACCTTCATGATCACGCTGTCGTAGCCCCGCGCCGCCCGGCTCGCGGCGATCGCGCCGACCAGCACCGCGATCCCGGCAAGGATCGTGATGGATGCCGCCGCCAGGATGGCGCTCGACATCTGCGTCAGCAACGCGCTGACCTGTCCCACCACCTCGCCCACCGGAATGATGCTGATCGACGGGAATGCGGCGAGCAGCGCGCGCTGCAGCCCGGGCGCCAGGTCGCCGGGCGCGCTGATCGTCGCCGCCACCGTGTGCGGCGCATTGGCGAACGTATCGGGCGAGAAGACGAGGATGTAGTTGAACCCCATCGTGTCCCAGTTGACCTGCCGCAGCGAGGCGATGCGCGCCTCTATCTCGCGTCCCAGCACGCTCACGGTCAGCGTGTCGCCGACCTCCACGCCCATGACGGTAGCGGCCTCGTGGTCGAGGCTGACGAGCGGCGGGCCGGCATAACCGGCCGGCCACCAGCGTCCTTCGACCAACTCGCTCCCTTCCGGTACCGCGGCCGAATAGGTCACCCCGCGCTCACCGCGCAGGAACCAGGCGCCGTCGGGCAGTTCGCCGAGGTCGGCGACGCGGGTGCCGCCAAAGGCGACGATCGTTCCGCGCAGGGCGGGCACGATATTGACGTCCGCTTGCGGGGCCCGCTGCCCGACGATCTGGCGGAACCGGTCCTGCCCGGCCACCGGTATGTCGAGCACGAAGCCGTCGGGCGCGCGCGCGGGCACGGTGCGCGCGATCTCGGCGGACAAGCTGGTCTGGATCGCCGCCAACGTCACGAACAGTGTGAGCGCGAGCCCCAGCGCGATGACCAGCGCCGACGTTTGCGCGCCGGGTCGATACAGATTGGCGACCGCCAGCCGCAGTAGCGGCCGGCGCGGACGCGGCACTGCCCGGGCCAGGCGTCGCACCAGGACACCGATCCCAAGCAGCAGCAGGAGGACCGCGGCCACCGCGCCCAGCACGGATGCCGCGAACAGCGGCTCGCGCGCCGTCAACACCGCGATGGCGACGATTCCCGCCGCCGCCGCGCCGACGACAGCCCAGGTGCGTCGATCGAGCCGGCCCGCGCCGTCGACACCGCTGCGGAATATCGCCGCAGCGGGCTCGGATCGGGCCCTCGCCAGCGGGGGCAGGGTGAAGACCGCGGCGATCAGCACGCCATAGGCCGCGGCGGTGACCAGCGGCAGCGGGTGCAGCGCCAGCCCCGGCGCCACGGGCAGCGCATCGCCGATCGCCGCCACCAGCAGCGGCGGCAGCAAGGCGCCCACGGTCAGGCCGATCGCGATCGCCGCGCCGCCCACCGCCGCCACCTGAACCGCGAAGATGCGCGCTATGTCGCCGCTCGCCGCGCCCAGCACCTTCAGCGTCGCGATCGGCCCGCGCTTGGCGGAAAGATAGGAGGAGACGCCGTTGGCGACGCCGATTCCCGCCACCACCAGCGCGGTCAGCCCGATCAGCGACAGGAACTGTCCCATCCGCTCGATGAAGCGGTTGGCGCTCGGCGCCGCGCGCTCGGCGCTCTTCACCTCGACGCCCGCGTCCTTGTACGTCCGCGCCAGCGCTTCGGCCTGCGCCGCCGCTGCCGTCCCACCGCGCACGCGATATTTGGCCGTGTACAGGCTGCCCGGCTGGATCAGCCCGGTGCGCCGCACGCCGTCGATGCTGGTGATCGCCACCGGCCCCAGCGTAAAGCCCTCGCCGACCCGGTCGGGCTCGGTGCCGATGATGCCGGCTATGCGAAATGTCGCGCTGCCGAAACGCAAGGCATCGCCCACGCGCACCCCCAGCCGGTCGATCAGGCTCGGCCCGACGAGCACCTGGTCCGCGGTCAGCGGCGGTGCTCGTCGGCCATCCGCCAGCGTCAGCGCGCCGTAGAGCGGATAGGCGCCGTCGACGCCCTTCAGCTCCGCCAGCACCGCCCCCGGTCCGCCGGTGCTTGCGACACCCACGGCTTGCGCCATCGCGCGCATGCGCAATGTCTCGCTGACCCGGCCCAGCTCGGCGAAGCCCGCGCGCTCGCCCAGGCTCGCCTCGCGCTGCGACACGGCGAATTCGATGTCGCCGCCCAGCAGCGTCTGCCCGCGCGCGGTCAGTTCGCCGGTGATCGACGCGGTCAGGCTGCCGATCGCCGCGAGCGTGCCGACCCCCAGGAACAGGCACAGGAACAGGAGGCGCAGTCCCCGGAAACTCGCGGAAAGGTCGCGCCGCGCGATCCGCCACGCCGCGCTCCAGCCTAGCGCGTTCATACCACTCGGTCCGCGACGATACGTCCGTCGCGCATTTCGACGATGCGGTCGCAGCGGGCGGCAAGGCCCGGATCGTGGGTGATCATGACCAGCGTCGCGCCGCGCGCGCTGCGCCGTTCGAACAGCAGGTCGATGATCGCCTCGCCCGTCGCGCCGTCGAGATTGCCGGTCGGTTCATCGGCGAAGAGGATAGACGGGCCGGGCGCGACCGCGCGCGCGATTGCCACGCGCTGCTGCTCGCCGCCCGAAAGCTGTGCCGGATAATGGCCGATGCGATGCGCGAGGCCCACCGCCTCCAGCTCCGCCGCCGCCGCGGCGAAGGCATCGTCGCGGCCGGCGAGCTCCAGCGGTACTGCAACATTCTCCTGCGCGGTCATGGTCGGAAGGAGGTGGAAACTCTGCAGCACGATGCCGATGCGCCCGCGCCGCGCAACGCTCAATTCGTCCTCGCTCATGCGCGATAGCGCCGCGCCCGCCACCTCGACCGTACCGCCGCTCGCGCGCTCCAGTCCCGACAGGATCGCCATCAGCGACGATTTGCCCGATCCCGACGCGCCGAGGATCGCCAGGCTCTGCCCGGCAGGGATGTCGAGGTCGATGCCCTTCAAAATCTCGACCCGCGCATCATTTGCGCCCAGGGTCAGGGTGACATCGCGCGCGGCAATCGCAATATCGCCGGTGGCGGCTCGTCCGTGCATGGGATGGAACTTTCGAATGGCGATCAGCGTGAGACAGATGACGGCGGGCGCGTGCCTGGGCCTGTTGGTGGCCGCCTGTGCAGATGGGGGGGGCGGGGCCGCGGACAAGGGGGCTCGCTCCGCCCCCGAAACGAAAAGTGCGCCGGCTGCGCCGGCTGCGGTCGGTGCGGATGCGCCGCTGGTGGTCGCGTTCGGCGACAGCCTCTACGCCGGATACGGCATCGACGCGAACGAAGGGTTCGCGCCCGAACTCCAGCGGCAACTGGCGGCGCGCGGCGTGGAGGCGCGCGTGTTCAACGCCGGCGTGTCGGGCGATACCACCGCCGCGGGTCGCGCGCGGCTGGCCTTCACGCTCGACGGCCTGCCCAGGAAACCGGCGCTGGTCATCGTCGGGCTGGGCGGCAACGACCTGCTGCGCGGGCTCGGACCTGCGCAGACGCGCGCCAACCTCGATGCCATCCTTGCCGAACTCAGACGCCGCGACATCCCGATCATGCTGACCGGCATGCGTGCGCCACCCAACATGGGCGCCGATTTCGTGGGCGCTTTCGACGCCATCTACACCGATCTCGCGCGCGAATATGACGCCGCGCTCTACCCCTTCTTCTTCGAAGGCATATTGAACGACCGCAGCAAATTCCTGCCCGATCGCATCCACCCGACCGCCGAAGGGATCGACGTTGTGGTCGCGCGTGTCACCCCGGTTGTCGCGGACACACTCGCGCGGGCGGAGCGGTAGCATGGGCAAGGAGACGTTCGAACGCCACCGCCAGCCCTGGCTACCGCAGGAGACCGACAGGCTCCGGCAGCTCGCCGCCAAGGGCATGGCGCTCAAAGCCATCGCGAAAGCGCTGACCCGCAGCGAGGAATCGGTGAAGGACAAGGCCCGCGCCGATGGCATCGGCATCGCGAAATTGCGCTAGCAGGTGCCACCGCAACAGCACCCGTTCGTGTCGAGCAAAATCAGCATCGCGAGCGTAGCGAAGCGATCCAGAGTAGCCGCAGCGCCGCCCTGGATTGTTTCGCTTCGCTCGCAATGACGCAATTTGGCCAACAACATGCACTCCTACGACGCGATCATCCTCGGCGCCGGCGCCGCCGGCCTGTTCTGCGCCGGCGTCGCCGGCCAGCGTGGGCGGCGCATACTGCTGATCGATCACAATGACGAACCGGGGCGCAAAATCCTCATTTCGGGCGGCGGGCGGTGCAATTTCACCAATCTCGGCACCACGCCCGACAATTTCCTCTCCGCCAATCCCCATTTCGCGAAATCCGCGCTCAGCCGCTACACGCCGCGCGACTTCGTCGCGCTGGTCGACGCGCACGGCATTGCCTGGCACGAGAAGACACTCGGCCAGCTGTTCTGCGACGGCTCCGCCAGGCAGATCGTCGAGATGCTGATGGCCGAATGTGCGGCCGGCAACGTGACGCTCTGGTTCGGCGAATCCACCCGCGACATCGCGCCCCGCGACGGCGCCTTCTCGGTCACGGTCGGCAACCGCACCGCCACCGCGCCGAGCCTCGTTCTCGCCACCGGCGGCCCCTCCATCCCAAAACTCGGCGCCACCGGTCTCGCCTACGATCTCGCGCGCCGCTTCGGCCTCAAGGTCGTCGAACCGCGCCCGGCGCTGGTACCGCTGACGCTCGGCGGGGACGACACGCTGTTCCGCGAGCTTGCCGGCGTCGCCGCACCCGTCGAGGCGCGCGCCGGGGTGGCGGCGTTCCGGGAAGCCGCCCTGTTCACCCACCGCGGCCTCTCCGGCCCCGCGATCCTCCAGGCGTCCTCTTACTGGCGCAGCGGGCTGCCGGTGGGGATCGATTTCCTGCCGCATCTCGGCGCGGGCTGGCTGATCGACGACAAGCGCGCGCAGCCGCGCGCGACGCTGCGCAAGGCGCTGGCCGCTCGCCTGCCCGCCCGCCTGGCCGACGCGCTGTGCGAAAAGCTCACCAGCATGGTGCAGTGCGACATAGCTCTCGCCAATTGCACCGATAGCGTGCTAGGGGCGGTGCAGGCCCGTTTATCCGACTGGCAATTCCACCCCAACGGCAGCGAAGGCTACGCCAAGGCGGAAGTGACCGTCGGCGGCATCAGTACCGCCGAATTGTCCTCGAAGACTATGGGCTCGCGGCGCGTACCGGGGCTCTATGCGATCGGGGAGGCCGTGGACGTTACCGGCTGGCTCGGCGGCTACAATTTCCAATGGGCGTGGGCGAGCGGATGGGCCGCGGGCCAGTCGCTCTGAACCAGCTCCTCCCCGGCACGGGAAGGTGGACCATGCGCAGCACAGTCGAGGGGTAGCGGCTTGTCCAACCGCTGGCCGTTCTTGCCGCTGCACCTTTGAAAGACGACCATGCCCTTCTCGACCCTCCCCCCCATCCTCGCCGAAGCGCTCGCGACCCGCGGCTACGACGCACCCACCCCCGTCCAGGCCGCCGTCCTCGAACCCGAGGCGCAGGGCCGCGACCTCATCGTCTCGGCGCAGACCGGATCGGGCAAGACTGTCGCCTTCGGTCTGGCGATGGCCGACGAGTTGATCGGCGATCCCGCGACATTCGCCACCGCCCGCGACCCACTGGCACTGGTCATCGCGCCGACGCGCGAGCTCGCGCTGCAGGTCAGCCGCGAGCTGCTCTGGCTCTACCGCGCGAGCGGCGCGCGCATCGCGACCTGTGTCGGCGGGATGGACGCCAGCCGCGAACGGCGCATGCTGTCCCACGGCGCGCACATCGTCGTCGGCACGCCGGGCCGCCTGCGCGATCATCTCGAACGCGGCGCGCTCGATCTCTCCGCGCTCAAGGTCGCGGTGCTCGACGAGGCGGACGAGATGCTCGACATGGGTTTTCGCGACGATCTCGAGCAGATCCTCGACGCAACGCCCGAAACACGGCGCACCTTCATGTTCTCCGCGACGATGCCAAAGCCCATCGTCGCGCTCGCGCGCCGCTACCAGCGCGACGCGCTGCGCATCGAGACGCTCGGCCAGGATCGCGGCCATGGCGACATTTCCTACCAGGCCGTCCTCGTCGCGCCCGCGGACATCGAGAACGCGGTCGTCAACCTCCTCCGCCTGCACGAGGCGGAGACGGCGATGCTGTTCTGCGCGACGCGCGACAACGTCCGCCACCTCCACGCCAGCCTGATCGAGCGCGGATTCGCCGCGGTCGCGCTGTCGGGCGAGCATAGCCAGTCCGAACGCAACAGCGCGCTGCAGGCGCTGCGCGATCGCCGCGCCCGCGTCTGCGTCGCCACCGACGTGGCCGCACGCGGCATCGACCTTCCCACCCTGAGCCTGGTCGTCCACGTCGAGCTGCCGCGCGACGCGGAGACGCTGCAGCACCGCTCCGGCCGTACGGGCCGTGCAGGAAAGAAGGGCACCGCGGTCCTGATCGTCCCCTATCCGCGCCGCCGCCGCGTGGAGATGATGCTGCGCGACGCGAAAGTCGCGCCGGAATGGATGGGGCCGCCCACGCCTGAACAGATCCGCGAACAGGACCGGGCGCGGTTGATCGAAATCCTGCTGGCGCCGGTGGAGACCGACGAGGAGGATGCCCTGCTCGGCGCACGCCTGCTTGAGCAGAAGAGCGCGCAGGAGATCGCCGCCGCGCTGGTCCATGCGCACCGCGCGGCGCTGCCCGCGCCCGAGGAGCTGATTGCCGCGACACCGCCCGCGCCCGGCGAGCGCACGCGCCGGGACGAGGGCCCGCGTCCCGGGTTCGAGGACAACGTCTGGTTCCGCATGGATGTCGGCCGCCGCCAGAACGCCGACCCGCGCTGGATGCTGCCGCTGCTCTGCCGCCGCGGCCATGTGACGAAGGGGGAGATCGGCGCGATCCGCATCGGCCAGACCGCGAGCTTCGTCGAAATCCCGCGCGCCATCGCCGATCGCTTCGCCGACGCGCTCAAGCGTACAGAGCGGCCGGACGCGGAGGACGAAAGCGGCATCGCCATCACGCCCGCGCCGAACGGGCCGGAGCCCGATCGCGGCGGACGCGGCGACGGACCGCGCGGCCCCGCCGCCCGCCGCCCGCTCAGCGCCCGCACCGACGGCCCGCCACGCGGCCCGCGCGGCCCTGCTCGCCCGAGCGCACGGCGCGCCCCCGGCAACTTTCCCCCGCAAGCCGGCCGCCCGTTCAAGGGCAAGCCGCCGAAGCGGTGAGTCGCCGTGCCCCTGCGAAAGCAGGGGCACGTCACCAGATCTAGCCGCAGGAGCGGGCGGCATCGTAGTACGCACTCTCAGGAGATGGACCCGGCCTACGCCGGGATACTGTAGCGCATGACCACCACGCCCCACATCCTCGTCGACGCCGACGCTTGCCCGGTGAAGGACGAGGTCTACAAGGTCGCCTGGCGCCACGGCGTGCCCGTCACGATCGTCGCCAACAGCCACCTGCGCGTGCCCGACCACCCGCTGATCGCCCGGGTGGTGGTGGGTGACGGCTTCGACGCCGCCGACGACTGGATCGCGGCGGCGAGCGGGCCGCACAGCATCGTCGTCACCGGCGACATCCTCCTCGCCGACCGCTGCCTGAAGGCCGGCGCTGGCGTGCTTTCCCCCACCGGCAAGCCGTTCACCACGGCGAGCATCGGCGGCGCGGTCGCCACCCGTGCGATCATGGCCGATCTGCGCGCCGGAGCCGTCGGTGCGGGCATCGGCGGTCCCGCGCCCTTCACCGGGGCCGATCGCTCGCGCTTTCTCTCGGCGCTCGACACGATGCTGGTGCGGATGAAGCGCAGTATTTGAACGACGTGCCCCGGCGCAGGCCGGGGCCCATCACCAGCTATCTCGATCAGCACGAACGGCTGTTCGATATGAAAGCGCAGGAGATGGACCCCGGCCTTCGCGGGGGTACAGTTTCGTTGACCCGAACTTCCGTCCGCGCAACACTCATCCGATGCCTGACGCCGCGTTCGAAACCCGCCTGACCGCCGTCCTCTCGCGCATCGCTCCCGGCCGCATCGCCCGCATCGAACGCCTCTCGGGCGGCGCGAACATGGAAAGCT
>CBDUBN010000035.1:0-19900 GCA_965365395.1 uncultured Sphingomonas sp. | reverse complement strand
GTGCTGCGCGCCGAGCGCGACTGGAGCCAGGCGGATCTCGCCGAGCGGCTCGATGTGTCGCGCCAGGCGGTGAATGCGATCGAGACCGGCAAGCACGACCCATCCCTCCCGCTCGCCTTTCGCATCGGCCGGCTGTTTTCGATGCGGATCGAGGAGATATTCGATGACCAGATCGGAGACCGAGATGCCTGAACGCGCACAGGATGCACCGCGGCCATGGCACTGGTTCGGGCTGCTCGCCGCCGGGCTGGCCGCGATCATGGCCCTGGGCGCGGTAACCGGCTTCGTCATCGCCACCGTCGAGGACGGGATGGCCGAGGTGAGCCCGCGCCAGTGGCTGGTCGGTGCGGGTCTGGTCGCGCTCGCGGGCGTGCTATGCTGGGTCTGCCTATGGCTGGCACGCCGAATCCATGGCGGCGACGCGCACATTCCGACGCGCGAGAAGCGCAGCCGCAACATGCTGCTGGCCAGCGCGGCGATCGGTGTCGTGACGGGCTTCGCTCTCGCTATCGGTGCGCCGGCGGATGGCGGCATGTCCGAACCATTCGCCATGTTGACCGACAGCCCGCTCCCGCCCGCGCTTGCGGCCGGCATGACGGCGTTCCTTCTCCTGGTCATGCCCTATCTCAGCTGGCGCTGGCTCTGCGTGATCGACGAGCATGAGCGGCAGGCCTACCAGGCGGGCGCGTTGGCCGCATCCTATGCGTTCCTGCTCGGCGCGCCGAGCTGGTGGCTCCTGTGGCGCGGTTCGCTCGCGCCGGAGCCGGACGGCGTGATCATCTTCATGATCTTCAACCTCGTATTCCTTGTCGTCTGGTTCTGGAAGAAATACCGCTGACCCGTTCCTCCTGCTTGAAAGATCGATCATGATTCGCTTGAAGACCGTCGCCCGCCTTGCCGCCGGCACCGCGCTGTTGTTCGCGGTTCCCACCTTCGCGCAGACCGCCGAATCCGAACCCGCCGCCGCCGCGGCGCCCGCCGCACCCGTTGCCGCCCCCGCCGTCGCGCCGGTCGATGCCGATCCCGCGCTGTGGGTGGTGCGCGATGCGGATACGACCATCTATCTGTTCGGTACGGTGCATGTCCTTCGCCCGGGCCTGACCTGGTTCGACGAGGCGGTGCGCACCGCATTCGATGCATCAGACGAGGTGAAGGTCGAGGTCGTGCTGCCCGAAAATCCGGCCAGCCTGGCGCCGCTGTTCGTCGCTGCGGGCAGCTACCCCGCGGGCACCACCCTCACCAGCCGCCTCACGCCCGAACAGCGCACGATCTATGAAGGCGGGCTTGCGCAATTCGGCGTGCCGGCCGCTGCGCTCGACGGGTTCGAACCATGGTTCGTCAGCCTGCAGCTGTCGGGCGCGGTGTTCGGCGCAATGGGCTTTTCGCCCGAGAACGGCGTCGAAGCCACGCTGAAAAGCGCCGCCGCCGCCGCCAGCAAGCCCATCACCGGTTTCGAGACGGTCGAGGAACAGCTCGGCTTCTTCGATGCTACACCCGAGAGCGAGCAGGTGACCGGCCTCATCACCTTCCTCGAGCAGGCGAGCGAGATGCGCGCCTATGTCGACCGGCTGATCGCCAGCTGGACGGAGGGCAAGCCCGAAGACACCGCGGCGATCATGAACGAGGCGACCGCGCAGACCCCGGAAACGCTGCGCATCCTGCTGACCGACCGCAACCGCCGTTGGGCGGACAGCATCAAGGCGCGGATGGACCAGCCTGGCACGGTCTTCGTCGCGGTCGGCGCGGGCCACCTTGCCGGCGACGCATCGGTGCAGACCTTCCTCGCGGAACGCGGCCTGACTGCGGAGCGCGTCGCCTATTGACGGGAACCCGCCGCCGCGTCGCGATCCTTGAACGGGAAGTCCTCCGCCGCCCATCCCGGGTGGCGGAGGCTTCCGATGCGCGTATCGCGCGCAGTTTGCGTTGCGGCGCGCAGCCGCTAGGGCCGGGCGATGCGCCGCCTTGCCGCCCTTGCACTGATCGCCCTGCTCGCGGCGTGCGATGGCAAGCCGATCGTGGATGCCCCCGATGTGCGCCCGGCGATGTGGGTGGTCGAGGACGCGGACACGCGGCTCGTCCTGCTGGGCAGCGTGCACCAGCTGCCGCCCGGTCTCGACTGGATGCGCGGCCGCGTCGCGCAGGAGGCCGGCCGGGCGGACGAGGCGATCCTGGAACTGGCGCCGTCCGAGCTGGAGGCCGCGCCGGCGTTGTTCGCCGCCGCCAGCGCGGACGAAGCCGTACCGCCGCTGTTCCGCCGCTTCGATACGAGCACCGCGCGCCGTGCGGCCGACCATGCCACCGCTGCCGGGATCGATGGCGAGGATGCCGACGCGCTGGAAAGCTGGGCACTCGCGCTCGTCATCGGCCAACAGCTTTCCGCCGACGCCGGGCTGGTGCCGGGAAATGGGGTAGAAGCGCGGATCGGCTCCACCTTCGCCGCCGATGGGCGCCCCGTGCAGGGGCTGGAAACCGCCGGCCAGCAGCTGGCGATGTTCGATGCCCTGCCCGCCGCGGCGCAGGATGCGATGGTCAGGAGCATTGTCGCCGATGCCGCCACCGCGCCCCAGCGAACGCGCCGCCTGGTTGCCGCTTGGGCGCGCGGCGACGTGCCCGGGCTGACCACTGCCGCCCAGGAGGCGATGGCGGACACGCCGGCGCTGATCGAGCCGGTCATCCATGCACGCAACCGCGCCTGGGCCGCGGCGCTCGAGCGGCGCATGGCGCGGCCGGGACGCGTGCTCGTGGTCGTCGGCGCCGGGCACCTCGTCGGCCCGCGCTCGCTCATCTCCGAGCTCGAGCGGCGCGGCGTGGCGGTGCGCCGCCTGCAATAGCGACCCTTACGCAACCTTGCTTTTTGCGAGGCTCCCCGCTACCCGCGCCGGCTTCCGCGATGGTCATCCCTGGAGGCGTGGCGGAAGATCGATCGATCCAATCGGAGAAACACCATGAGCGAACAGCTGACACTGTCGGCCGAATCGCGCGAGCGGGCTGGCAAGGGAGCCTCCCGTGCATTGCGCAAGGAGGGCCGCGTACCCGCCGTGATCTACGGCGATAACAAGGAACCCCAGGCGATACACGTCGAGGAAAAGGCGCTGGTCAAGGCGCTGATGACGGGTCATTTTTTCAGCGCGACCGTCGATGTGACGGTCGGCGATGCGACCACCACCACCCTTGCGAAGGACGTCGCCTTCCACCCGGTGACCGACCGCCCGATGCACGTCGATTTCTATCGCGTCGGCGCGAACAGCACCGTCCATGTCGACGTGCCGGTCGTCTTCATCAACGAAGACGACTCCCCCGGCCTGAAGCGCGGCGGCGTGCTGAACATCGTCCGGCACGAGGTCGAGATGATCTGCGCGGCGTCGAACATCCCGGAGGAGCTGACCATCGACCTCACCGGCTACGACGTCGGCGATTCGATCCACATCTCCGCGGTGACCCTGCCCGAGGGCGTCACGCCCGCGATCACCGACCGCGATTTCACCATCGCCACCGTCGTCGCTCCGTCGGGCCTGCGTTCGAGCGAGGGTGACACCACCAAGGCCGAGGACGAGGCCGAAGCCGAATAGGCCAGCGAAAGCCCCTCCCCCATTGGGGAGGGGTCGGGGTGGGGCCTGTCCGGTGACGCTGCTGTTGCATCAGCCCCACCCCCGGCCCCTCTCGCAAGCGGAGGGGGTGATCCGATGCAAATTTGGGCCGGCCTCGGCAATCCGGGCGCGAACCATGCGCTGCAGCGGCACAATGTCGGCTTCATGGCCGCCGATGCGATTCACGATCGCTGGCGCTTTGGGCCATGGCGGCGCGGCTTCCAGGCCATCGTCGCCGAGGGGCGCATCGGCCCCGCGCGCGTCCTCCTCATGAAACCGCAGACGTTCATGAACGAAAGCGGCCGTGCGGTCGGCGAGGCGCTGCGCTTCTACAAGGGCGAGGTCGGCGACGTTACCGCGCTGTACGACGAGCTCGACCTCGATCCGATGAAGGTGAAGGTGCGCACCGGCGGCGGCGCGGCAGGCCACAACGGCATCCGGTCGATGGCAAGCCACATTGGCGCTGATTTTCGGAGGGTCCGTATCGGCATCGGCCATCCGGGGCACAAGGACCGCGTGCTGGGCCACGTCCTCGGCAATTACTCCAAATCCGAACTCGATCCCTTGGGCGATCTCCTCGCGGCGATCGCCGCCGAAGCCGAATGGCTCGCGGCGGGGGACGACCTGCGCTTCATGAACGATGTCGCCATGCGACTCCAGTCATGACGCTCGTACAGCAGGCGCCCCTTCGCTGGCTCCTGCTGTTCGTCGCGCTGCTCGCAGCAGCGGTGGCATGCGGGGCGATGGCGATGGTGGATGCCGGTGTCCCGGTACAGCGTCCGTTGCTCAATGCCGCGGCGCTGCTTGTGGGGTCGATCCTCGCGCTCCCCATCCTTCGCCGCGGCCCATCTCCCCGCGCCGCGCATTGGGCGCTTGCCTGCGCGCTGCTACTCCTCGCAGCGACATTGCTCCATCACGGGATCGACGGCGTGCATCGATGGCTGCCGCTGGGCCCGTTCACCGTCAACATCGCATCGCTGCTTGTCCCTGCGATGGTGGTTCTGCTGGCACGCGGGGGAGGTGCACAGGCCGACATCGCGATTATCGCGACGACGCTCGCGATACTGGTGGCGCAACCGGACGCTTCGCAGGCAACGGCATTCGCAGCCGGGGTGGCGGTGCTGCTACGTGGTAGCGAACGGCGCTATGCCTGGTTATTGACTCTATTTTTAGCCCTGGGCGCGGCCGCGGCATGGTTCCGTCCCGATCCGTTGGTACCGGTGGCGGAGGTCGAACTCATCTTCGCGCTGATGTGGAAATCGTGGCCCGCGCTTGCAGTTATAGCCGGCCTTTGCCTCGCCGCGGCAACCTCCGTGCCTGCGCTGGCCGTGCGCGGCACGGCCGGTGCGCACGGCGGTCTTGCGCTTTCCGCAACGCTTGCGCTCAACTGTCTCGCCCCCGCCGTGGGCGATTTCCCCGTACCGGTGGTTGGCTACGGCATGGGCTTCGCGCTCGGCTTTCCGCTGGCCTTGGCGTTGTTGCTGGCGCCCGTCAGAAAGAACCCATGACCATCCGCAGCCTCTTCGCCACCCCGCTCTACGAAGCGGGGTTGGACAATCCGGCTCTGCTCGACGCGCTCGCGCATATGGCGCGCAGCGTTGCCAGCGAGGACCGCGCGGGGCGAACCTGGTCGAAGGCGAAAGGCTATCGCGGCTATACCAGCTATGCCAGCCTCGACGACCTGCCGCGCCGAGACCCGGATGTCGCCACGCTGGTGCGCATTCTCGACCGCCACGTCGCGGCCTTTGCGACCGCTTGCGCCTTCGACCTTGGGAAGCGCCTGCGGCTCGACAGCCTGTGGGTCAACGTCCTCAGGTCCGGCGGGACGCACTCGGGCCATATCCATCCGCACAGCGCGGTCAGCGGCACGATCTATATCGACGTGCCGCCCGGCGCGGGCGGCATCCGTTTCGAGGACCCGCGGCTGCCGATGATGATGGCCGCCCCCACCCGCCGCGACGATGCTGCGGAGTGGTTGAGGCCGTTCGTCACCGTCACGCCCACGCCCGGCAAGATCCTGTTGTGGGAAAGCTGGCTGCGGCACGAGGTCTTGGCGAATGCCGGCCGAGGGAATCGTGTCAGCATCAGTTTCAACTACGGTTGAGTGTCGAACAGATCGGGATATTCCCAGGCGTAGGGCACGCCCGTTTCGCCCAGTAGACGGGTTACGAGCGCTGGAAAGGCGGCCTCCGCGCGGACGTCGTTCGACATGACGACGAGGCAACGCCTCGCTCGCTCCAGGCAGACCAGCGTGTTGGCAGTCGAATCATTGTGCCCGCCTTTAAACCAGCCTGGCCCCTGCGGCCCGTCGAAAGCGACGACGCCCAGAGCCGCGGCAGCGCGAGGCTGGCGGTCGACCGGTGCCTCGGGCTGCAGCGACGGGAACTGGCTTGCGCTGGTGATCGGTAGGCCCGGACGCGCGAATTCAGCGCGCGCGGCAGGGGTAAGGCCCCAGCCCTGCACCATCGCCGCGGCCAGCCGTGCCATGTCGGCAATGCTGATATCCAGCGATCCGGCCATGCGCACCCGGCTGCGTTCGTCGTGCGGCTCGACGCTGTCGTCGGCTCTCCAGCCATCGGCGAGATCGGTTGCAAAGCCGGGCCGCCACATCAGGCCCGCGTCGGCCATGCCCAGCGGCGCAAAGATGCGGCGCTGGATATCGTCGCCCACGCTGACGCCGAGGCCCCGTTCGATGCCGAACTGCAGCAGCATCACCCCCTCGCCCGAATAGGCGTAGCGGCTGCCTGGTTCGAAATGGAAGCGCAGCTTTCCGTCGGGTTCGAGGAAATGAAAATTGGCGAACCCGGTCGCGTGATTGAGCGCATGCCGCGGCGTGACGCGCTGCCAACGCGGATCGTCCGCAAGGTCGCCCCAGCTGCCATAGGCGTCGAGGTTGCCATAGGCCGGAATGGGCCAGGGCAGCATGGACGCGATCGGCGTATCGAGATGCAGCCGCCCGTCGTCGACCAGCATCAGCGTGTAATAGCCGAACAGCGCCTTCGTCAGCGAGGCGGCGTACATGATCGTACCGGTGGTCAAAGGGTCGCCGGCGGCATTGCGTTCCCCGAACGCCTGCACCGACGCCACCCGGCCATCGTCCACGACCGCGATGGCGATGCCCCTGGCGCCGGTCGCGCGCATCGCATTGCCCGCGGCCATGGCGACGGTTTCCGGCGTGGCCGCCGCGATTCGGGCGGGAGCGGCCTCCGCGAATGTGGGCGCGGAGAGCAGCATCATCGATATCGCCAGTCCGAACCGCATCCATCGATCTCCACCCGTGAGCCGTTTCTATCCGGCCTAGCGCGCCGGCCGTCGGGCGCTGCGCGGCAGCGGCCGCATGAGTTGCGCCAGCGCGCGGCGACCGATCTCGCGGCCCATCGTCTCCGCCGCTTCGTTGGAAAAACGATAGTGCACGCCGCCGAGCGTGCGGGAAAATGAGACCTGCCCGACCCATTCATCCCAGCTCGCGAGCGGCTGGATCGCGGCGATGGGGATCGAATCCGATGCGACACGCACGCCGCCCGCCGGTCGCGGTCCGGTTTCGGCGGCGAGCACCGTCGCTGTCACCGCGGCAAAGATGCAATGACCGCATGGATATTCGGGATGATTGGGCGTGTTGATCAGCGGCACCCAGTCGGCAACCTCGACGGTCGCGTCGTTCCCGTCGTCCGCCGCATTTCGGATCGCGGTGATTGGCCGCCAGAAGTTATAGTGCAGCTTTGCATCGGCGATAGCGATGCGGGAATCGTCGCTCGCCATTGCCAGCATTGCGAACATGCGCGCGTTCTGCACCGCGCTGCGCCCCGGCGCATCCGCGATCAAGCGCAACGTCGGCGTCATGTTGGGCGTGATGCGATAGCGCGCCATCAGCGATTGCACGGGCGTGCGTTCAGTGCTGTTGCGCCCACCCAACCGGCGGACCTCATCAAAATCGCGGGCGTAGCGCTCGCTCGTCAGTGCCGGCGGCGGCGGCGGGCGCACGGCATCGAAACGCGGCAGCACCCACGGCCGATAGGCAGCGACATCGGGCCCGATGACAGGCAGCGCGGTCGCGCTCCATTCGCCCGCGCGGGCGCGCGGGCGATAGGGAATCTGCTCGATGGCGGGATCGATGCCGCCCGCCGCCAGCACGGCGCGCGCTGCGGCCTCCCCTGCCGCGCGGCCCGCCTCTTTCGCTGGTCCATCGGCAATGCCGGCCATCGCCAGGTTGTAATTGTCATCGAGCGTCGAAGTTTGCGCCGGATAATTGTCGCGCATCACGCGCCACGCCGCCGTCATCGCGGCGACGTCCTGCGACGCATCTGCGTCGGCGAGCGGCAGGTTCAGTACGCTCGCATAGCGGCGGTCGATACTGTTGAGCGCCTCGAACATGGCGAGCGGAACCTGCGTGCTCGTGATGTCGGCCGCGCGCGCACCGGCATCGGCGTCGACGATGCGGTTCGCATACTCCATCCATTCGCACACGGTATCCGCCTGTGCCGATGTGGGCATGGCGCACACTGCCAAACCCGCGAAAAACCTCAATCGAATCGCTCGCATCGCGCCCTCCCCCGCTGACCGCGCGGATGCTAGACCGCCGGCGCATATCCTGTCACGCCGGCATGGAAACCTGGCACCGCATCCCCTATCGGACGCGACACTTTCCCATCTTCATGCGAGCGATCATATCATGGGCTTCAAATGCGGTATCGTCGGTCTGCCCAATGTGGGCAAATCGACGCTGTTCAACGCGCTGACCGAAACGCAGGCGGCACAGGCGGCCAATTATCCCTTCTGCACGATCGAGCCCAATGTCGGCCAGGTCGCGGTACCCGACACGCGGCTGGCCAAGCTCGCCGCCATCGCGAACAGCGCGAAGATCATCGAGACGCAGCTCGCCTTCGTCGATATCGCCGGCCTCGTCCGCGGCGCGAGCAAGGGCGAGGGGCTGGGCAACCAGTTCCTCGGCAATATCCGCGAGGTGGACGCGATCGTCCATGTGCTGCGTTGTTTCGTCAACGACGACATCCAGCATGTCGACAACCGCATCGACCCCATCGCCGATGCCGAGACGGTCGAGACCGAGCTCCTGCTCGCGGATCTCGAAAGCCTCGAGAAGCGGGTGCCCGCGCTGCTGAAAAAGGCGGCGCAGGGGGACAAGGAGGCGAAATCCTCCGCCGCGGTGCTAGCGCAGACGCTCGATCTGCTCCGCGAAGGCAAGCCGGCGCGGCTGACCGTGCCGGGCGACGACGACCAGGCGCGCGCCCTTGCGCAGGCGCAGCTGCTGACGGCGAAGCCCGTGCTCTACGTCTGCAATGTCGACGAGGACAGTGCGGCGGACGGCAATGCCGAGTCCGCGCGGGTGTTCGCGAAGGCGGCGGCCGAGGGCGCACAGGCGGTGGTCGTTTCCGCCGCAATCGAGAGCGAGCTGACCGGCATGGAGGCGGAGGAGCGCATGGCGTTCCTCGAGGAGATGGGCCTCAGCGAAACCGGCCTCGCGCGCGTAGTGCGGGCGGGATACAGGCTGCTCGACCTCCTCACCTTCTTCACCGTCGGGCCGAAAGAGGCGCGCGCGTGGACCGTGCACAAGGGCGCCACCGCCCCCAATGCCGCGGGCGTCATTCACAGCGATTTCGAGAAGGGCTTCATCCGCGCCGAGACGGTAGCCTATGACGACTATGTCACGCTGGGCGGCGAGGCGCGGGCGCGTGAGGCGGGCAAGCTGCGCGCCGAGGGCAAGGCCTATGTGGTGCAGGACGGCGACGTCATGCACTTCCTGCATAGCTGACCGCGCGGGAACGGCGGTCCCCACGCATCGTTGGGGTGCTTAGTCAGCCGAAGGAACAACCATGCCCAGCACCGCCACGATCCACCGCATGGTCCTGCCCGACCATGTCTGCCCCTATGGCGTGCAGGCGCTGCAGCTCCTCAACGACGCAGGCTATGCGGTCGAGGACAACCAGTTGACCAGCCGCGCCGAGGTGGAGGCGTTCAAGGACGCGCACGACCTCGACACGACGCCCTATATCCTGATCGACGGCGAGCCGATCGGCGGGTGCGACGACCTGATCGACTATCTCGACCAGGGCTGACCGCCGCCTAGTCGCCCGACGAAGGCACGGCAGGCGCATCCTCGCGCACGATCCGGCCCGGCGCGGGCGGGGTCAGCGCGCCGCTTGCCGCAACATAGGCTTCGAGCGCATCGAGATCGTTGCCGCCGCCGCCCGCCACATCCTCGCCATCGACGAAGGCGGTGAAGTTGTCGCCGCCGGCTGCCAGGAAGTTGCTGAGCCCGACGCGGTAGCTGCGCGCCGGATCGAGCGGCTGGCCATCCAGCGTGATCGCCACGACGCGGTCGCCCGCCGGACGCCGCAGATCGTAGCGGAATGCGAAGCCACGCGAGACCTGCAGCATGTTGGGGCGTTCCGCCGTGTTGCTGCCGCTGGCGAACTGCTGTTCCAGCACCGCCTTGATCTGCGCGCCGGTCATGCGCTTCACCTGCAGGACGTTCGCGAAGGGCTGCACGGCGTAGAGCTGGCCATAGGTCACCGCGCCATCAGGCCCGGGCACGAGATCGGCGCGCAGGCCGAAGCTGTTCATGAACGCGATGTCCGCGCCGGTCGCGCGCAGCTGCGCGTCCGCGACCAGGCTACCCAGCATCGATTCCCCCGACGCATTGCGGCTGCGCTCCGCGGGAGCGGTAAGTCGGCCGACCCGGCGCCGCGCGATCGGCTCGGCCGCGGCGACATAGCGCGAAACCAGGGCCGCGACGCCTGGTTCGGGCGCGAAGGCGCGGAAAGCCGGGACTGTCGGCACCTCGCCCGCCGGGCCATCATAAGGCGCACCTTGCACAATGACGTTGCTCGCCCGGGCGGCGACCACGCGGTCGGCCACCGCGTCGATTGACAGCGCGATGTCGGTCACGAGCATCCCGCGGCTGCCCGCGCTGGTCACCAGCAACGGGCGGGCGCCGCCCCCGCGCGCGAACTCGCAGATGTAGGCATTGTGCGTATGGCCGGAGACGACCACGTCCACACCCGCGTCGAGCCGCTCGATGATCGGGATCAGGTCGCCGGTCACGCCCTCGCAGCCCGGCCCGTCATAGCCGCTGATGGTGGCCACGCCCTGGTGGATCAGCACGACGATCGCGTCCGCGCCCTCGGCGCGCAGGCGGGGCACCGCGGCATTGATCGTCTGCGCCTCGTCCTCGAAACGCAAGGCGGCCACCGCGCCTGGTTCGACCAGCGTCGGGGTGGAGCGCAGCGTCAGGCCGACGAAACCGACCGTCACCTGCGCAGCGCCCGTCCCGAAGCGGCGCAGATAGGTGCCGGGGAACAGCGTGCCCCCGCTCGCCGTGCGGACGTTCGCCGCAAGATAGCGGTAGCGCGCGCCGGGGAAGCCGGCGTCGACCCGGCACGGCTCCATCGCGGTATGCTTGGCGCATCCGCCCGTCTGCAACCGCTGCAGTTCGGGGACGCCGCGGTCGAATTCGTGGTTGCCGACCGCATTCACCTCCAGCCCGATCGCGTTGAGCGCCAACACCGCCGGTTCGTCGAGGAATTGCGACGAGACGAACGGCGAGGCCCCCGTCAGGTCGCCGGCGGCCACGGTGATGGTATTTGGGCGGCTGGCGCGCAGGCTCGCCACGGCGCTGGCGAGATAGGCCGCGCCACCGGCGGGGACGCGGGTAATCGTGCCGTCGGCATGGGGGATCGATACCGACATGCCCGGCGGCTCCAGCGCGCCGTGGAAATCGTTGATGGCGAGGATCTGCACCGCCACCGGATCGGATACGGACGCCGGCGGACGGAGCGTGGTGCAACCGCCGAGCAGAACGAGAATCAGCGGGGCGGCGAGGGTCGTGCGCATGACGACGCTATGCGCGGCCTTGGCCGTCGGGGCAATGCGATCGCGGTGCTCGTCGACGCTTGTGACCGTGCGGCGATGCGCTAGACGGGCGAAGCGCGGCCGCGGTCGCCGCGGCGGCCGGGGGGGCCGATGAACCACGTTGTCACGGTGACCGAGCTGTTCCTGCTCGCCATGCTCATCATCCTTACGGTCCCCTATCTCGTCTGGCGCGTGGGCCGGACCGATCATTGGGCGCCGCTCGTGGTGGTGCAGATCGTTTGCGGGATCTTGCTCGGCCCGGGCGTGCTCGGCGCGGCCTTTCCCGAAGCACACGCTTTCGTCTTTCGTCCCGAGGTTGTCACCGCGCTGGGCGGCATTGCCTGGTGGGCGGTGATGCTGTTCGTCTTCCTCGCCGGGATCGAGCTCGACCTCGACGATGCCTGGGCGCAGCGGGCGGAAACGGGCGTTACGGCGGCTCTCGCGCTTCTTGTGCCATTGCTGTTCGGCGCGGCAGCGGGGGTGGCGATGCTTGCCTGGAGCCGCGAATGGATAGGCGAGAACGGCACAGACTGGCAGGTGGTGCTGGGCATCGGCATGGCCTGCGCGGTCACCGCGCTGCCCATCCTCGTCCTGCTGATGGAAAAGCTCAGCATCCTGCGCACGCCGCTCGGGCAGCGCATCCTGCGCTACGCCAGCCTCGACGATATCGCCATCTGGGGCGTGCTTGCGCTGATCCTGCTGGATTGGGAGCGCATCGGGCGGCAGGGTGGCTATTTCGTCTTTTTCGCGCTCGCCACCTTTGCCGTACGCCGGACGATGCAGCGCCTGGCGGAAACCGACCGCTGGTATGTGGCGCTCATCTGGCTGGCGGGGTGCGGGCTCGTCGCCGACTGGGCGGGGCTGCATTATATGGTCGGCGCGTTCCTGGCGGGCGCGGTGCTCGATCCGGGCTGGTTCGACCATGAGACGCGCGACCGGTTCCGCAACACCATCCTGGTCGCCGTGATGCCTGTCTTCTTCCTCTCGACCGGCCTGCGCACGACGTGGGAGATGGGCGGCGCCGCGGTATTCGGGGCCGCCGCGCTGCTGCTGGTCGCGTCGGTCGCCGGCAAGCTTGCGGGCATCCGCATAGCAGCGCGCCTGCTCGGCTGGGCGCCGGGCGAGGCATCGCTGATCGGCTGGCTCCTGCAGACCAAGGCACTGATCATGATCATCTTCGCGCAGGTGCTGCTAGACCGCGGCATCATCACCAGCGCGACGTTCACCGCGCTGCTGCTGATGGCGGTGGCAAGCACCATGCTGACCATCCCGATGGTGAAGCCCAGGCTGACGCGGTTGGCGGAACTGATCGCGAAGCGGGGCTAGCGCCGCCCGAACAGTTTCTCGACGTCGCTGAGCGCGAGCTTCACCCAGGTCGGGCGGCCATGGTTGCACTGGCCCGAGTGCGGTGTCGCCTCCATCTCGCGCAGGAGCGCGTTCATTTCGGTGACGCTCAAGCTGCGGCCCGCGCGCACGCTGCCGTGGCAGGCCATGGTCGCGGCGACGTGATCGATGCGTTCGGGCAGCGACAGCGGCGCGTCGTGTGCGGCCAGATCGTCGGCGAGGTCGGCGAGCAGACGATTGCTGTCGACGGTGCCTAGCAGCGCCGGGGTCGAGCGCACCAGCATCGCCGCGGGGCCGAAGCGTTCGATGTCGAGACCGAAGGCGGCGAGCTCGGCACTGCGCGCCTCCAGCCGGTCGCACGCGGTTTCCTCCAGCTCGACGACGTCGGGCAGGAGCAGCCGCTGCGCCGCGACGCCGCCATCGCCCACGCCGGCGCGGATGCGTTCGAGCACCAGCCGCTCATGCGCGGCATGCTGGTCGACGAGCACCAGCCCGTCCTCGGCTTCAGCGACGATGTAGGTGGCCGCGACCTGTCCGCGCGCGACGCCGAGCGGGGCATGGACGGGAACCGCGATCGCCGCTTCCTCGGCGCGGCCGGCGGGCTGCGCGAGGTCCGTGAAGCCGGCGAAATGGCGGGCGGCGTCCTGCACCTGTGCGCCGGCGAAGGCCGGAGCGTTGCCGGGCGCGGCCCGGCTCTCGCCGGCCAACGCGCCAGCCTGCGCCGGAGTCGCGGTCGCAGGCACCGCCCCCTCGCGCGTCCATAGCCGCATCGCGTTCGCGTCGGCGCTCTGCACGCTGCGGTGCCCCGCTGCGTCGATCGCGCGGCGGAGGCCCGATACGATCATGCCGCGGATCATGGCGGGGTCGCGGAAGCGCACCTCGGTCTTGGCCGGGTGGACGTTCACGTCGACCTGCTCGCCGGCGAGGTCGATGAACAGCGCGACCACGGCATGCCGGTCGCGCGCCATCAGGTCGGCATAGGCACCGCGCACCGCGCCGCCGAGCAGCCGGTCCTTCACCGGGCGCCCGTTGACGAACAGATACTGGTGGTCGGCGATACCGCGGTGATAGGTCGGCAGGCCGGCGACCCCGCCCAGTCGCACGCCCTCGCGCTCCAGCTCCACGATCACGCTGTTGGCGGCGAGCGCGCGATCGGTCAGTGCGGCGACGCGTGCGGGCCGGTCCTGTCCGGCGGGAACCTGCAGCGTGGTGCGCCCGTCATGGTCGAGCGTGAAGGCGATGGCCGGGTTCGCCATCGCCAGCCGACGCACGATATCCAGGCAGGCGGCATATTCGGAGCGCGCCGTGCGCAGGAACTTGCGCCGCGCCGGTACGGCGTCGAACAGCCCGGTCACCGCCACACGGCTGCCCGGGGGTATCGCGCACGGGACGGGCGGCGCCGCCCGGCCGTTATCGACGGTTATGGCCCAGCCATCCGCGCCCGCGGCCCGGCTTTCGAGCCGGACGTGCGCGACGCTGGCGATCGAGGGCAGCGCTTCACCCCGAAAACCGAGCGTTGCGACGCGCTCCAGTGCGCCGCCCAAGGCTTCGGGAAGCTTCGACGTCGCATGCCGTTCGAACGCCAGGGCGAGGTCGCCGGCCGGGATGCCGCAGCCGTCGTCGGTGACGGTGATGCCGCTGATTCCGCCATAAGCGAGGGTGACGGCGATGCGGCGCGCACCGGCATCCACCGCGTTTTCGACCAGTTCCTTGAGCGCGCTCGCCGGGCGTTCGACCACCTCGCCCGCAGCGATGCGGTTGACCAGATTCTCGGGCAAGCGCCGTATTGACATGCGCGGCGCTCTAGCGCAGTCGCACCCCCACTGCGACCGGTTTCCCCAACAGCTTTGTGGCGCTTCTCCCCCGCCCTGCCCTAGCGGCACGGCAGCCGCCGGCAAAGCCGCCGGGTCCGGCCCGCCATCCGTTTCAAAAGGCGCGAAGCGAACCCATGGGCATTTTTTCCAACCTGTTCAAATTCTCGTCGAACGACATGGCAATCGACCTCGGCACCGCCAACACGCTGGTCTATGTGCGCGGCAAGGGCATCGTACTCGACGAACCGTCGGTGGTGGCGGTGGAGACGATCAACGGCATCCGCACCACCAAGGCGGTCGGCAACGACGCCAAGATGATGATGGGCAAGACGCCGGAGAATATCGAGGCGATCCGCCCGCTTCGCGACGGCGTCATTGCCGACATCGACGTCGCCGAAAAGATGATCAAGGAATTCATTCGCAAGGTCGCCGGCGGCAACCCGCGCCCGTGGAGCTATCCCGAGATCGTCATCTGCGTGCCGTCGGGGTCGACCAGCGTCGAGCGCCGCGCCATCCGCGACGCCGCGCTGAATGCCGGCGCGCGCCAGGTCTTTCTGATCGAAGAGCCGATGGCCGCGGCGATCGGTGCCAACATGCCGGTGACCGAACCCGTCGGTTCGATGGTCGTCGACATCGGCGGCGGCACCACCGAGGTTGCGGTCCTTTCCCTGCGCGGGCTCGCCTATACCAGTTCGGTGCGTGTCGGCGGCGACAAGATGGACGAGGCGATCGTCTCCTATGTCCGCCGCCATCATAACCTGCTGATCGGCGAGTCGACCGCCGAGCGCATCAAGAAGGACTTCGGCATTGCGCGCCGCCCGGACGACGGCAAGGGCCAGATCATCCAGATCAAGGGCCGCGACCTCGTCAACGGCGTGCCCAAGGAGATCGAGATCAACCAGGCCCAGATTGCGGACGCGCTGGCCGAGCCGATCAGCCAGATCGTCGCGGGCGTGCGCAACGTGCTGGAAAACATCCCGCCCGAGCTCGCCGCCGACATCGTCGATCAGGGCATCGTGCTGACCGGTGGCGGCGCGCTCGTGCAGGAACTCGACGTCGTCCTGCGCAACGAGACGGGCCTGCCTGTTTCCATCGCCGACACGCCGCTGACCTGCGTTGCCATCGGCACCGGCCGGGCGATGGAAGACGAATTGTACCGCGGCGTGCTGATTTCCGTCTAACGCGAAGGAACCGGGCGATGGCGCTGCCAGCCAGCCCCAGACGCAGCTACGCACGGCGTGCGCATTACGGCGCTTTTGCCGCCTATATCGTCGCGATCGCCGGCATCGCGATCGGTCTGCTTTCCGCGATCGTCTGGGCGGTCGATCCGGTGGGGTTCGGCAATCTGCGCATGCTGGCGGGCGAAGCGGTCGCCCCGGCGGGACGGCTGATCAATGTCGGCACCAGCGCGGTCGGCGGCATTGACGACGGCATTTCCGCCTGGTGGCGCGCCGGTGCGCAGAACCGGGCACTCCGCGCGGACCTTGCGACCATGCATGCCGAGGTGCTTCGCGCGCGCGGGCTGGAGGCGGAGAACCGCCAGCTGCGCCGGTTGCTGGGAATATCGCGTGGCGAGGTGCCCGCTATCGCCGCGGCGGGCATATTGTCGACAAGCGCCACCAGCACGCGCCGCTATGCCGTGATCGATGCCGGCACCAGCGACGGAGTGCGCAGCGGGCAGCCGGTGCGGTCCGACGCCGGGCTGATCGGCCGCACGCTGGAGGTGGGTCCGACCGTCGCGCGCGTTCTCCTGATCACCGATCCGCGCAGCGTCGTGCCCGCGCGCCGGGCGAGCGACGGGCTTGCCCTGCTCGTCACCGGGCGGGGCGACGCGCTGCTCGACGTACGCACGCTGGGCAGCGCCAATGCGGTGCTGAAGCCCGGCGAACTGCTGCTCGCCTCGGGCAGCGGCGGCCTGTACCAGGCACGTACGCCGCTCGCGCGGATCGTGCGCGTGACGGTCGACGGTGCGCTGGCCCGCGCCGTGGCGGACCCCGGTGCCGCCGTCGCGCTGATCGTGCAGCCGGCGGCCAATGCCGGCGCGGACGAGCCGCCTCCCGCGCGCGAGGATGCGGCGACGCCCCAATGAGCGGCCTGCTCGACGAAATGGGGCTGGAGGCGGGCGCGCCGTTGCGCCTGTTCGCGATTCCCACCGCGTCGGTCATGCTGGCGAGCCTGGCCACCGCCCTGCCCTTCGCCGCCAGCGCGCCGCTGCTGCCGCCCGCGGGCTTCCTGCTGTTCATCGCCTGGCGACTGCTGCGTTCGGACATCTGGCCGATCTGGATCGGCATTCCGCTCGGCTTCTGGGACGATCTGCTCAGCGGCCAGCCGGTGGGGAGCGCGGTCGCGTTGTGGACGGCGACCATGCTGGCGATGGAGATCGTCGACCGCCGCATCGTCTGGCGCGGCTTCTGGATGGACTGGGCGATCGGCGGCGTCGCGCTTGCCCTCGTCCTGGCGGGGGGCGCCCTGCTCGCCGGCCAAGGCATTGTCGGCGCCGTCTGGCTGACCTTGCCGCAGCTCCTGTGGTCGTGGTTCCTGCTGCCGCTCGCGATGCGCATCGTGCACCGCCTCGACCGCTGGCGGATCGGCGTATGAGGTTTCCGTGGCAGAAGCCGCGCGGCGGCCCCGCGCCGGCGCTCATGACCGAGGGAATGCAGCGTCTCGCCTTCTCGCGCCGGGCCATGTTGCTGGGCGGGTCGCAGCTTGCCGTCGGCGGGCTGCTGTCGGCGCGCATGGCCTATATCTCGATCGTCGATGGCGACCGCTACGACCTGCTGGCCGAGAGCAACCGCGTCAACCTGACGCTCGTTCCGCCGCGCCGCGGCTGGATCGTCGACCGCTATGGCAAGGCGATCGCCGACAACCGCGTTGCGCTGCGCGTCGATATCATTCCCGACCGGCTGACCGACCGCAGCGCGGTCCTGTCGCGCCTCGCGCGCATCCTGTCGCTCGATGCCGACACCATGGATCGTATCGGGCGCGACCTCGATGCGGGTGGCGGCGCGCAACCGGTTGAGGTGGCGACCGACCTCGATGAGGAGCGCTTCTCGGCGGTGTCGGTCAACCTCCCCGAGCTGCCCGGCGTGGTGCCGGCGCGTGGGTTCGTGCGCAACTATCCCGCAGGGCCGTCGGTCGCGCATCTGATCGGCTATGTCGGCGCGGCAAGCGCGGAGGAGTATCAGGAACGGCGCGATCCGCTGATGCTGACCCCGGGCTACAAGATCGGCAAGGACGGGCTTGAAAAGGATTTCGAGCTCAGCCTGCGCGGCCGCCCCGGCGCGCGCCGGGCGGAAGTGACCGCGCGGGGCAAGCTGGTGCGCGAGCTCAGCACGCAGAGCGACACGCCGGGCGATACGCTCAAACTGACCATCGACGCCGACCTGCAGGACTATGCGGCGCGGCGCATGGGCCTGGAGTCGGGCGCGATGGTGGTCATCGACACGCTGACCGGCGGCATCCTCGCGCTCGTGTCCATGCCGGCGTTCGATCCGAACAGCTTCACCGACGGCATCGGCCGGCTCGAATGGAAGATGCTGAACGAGGATGACCACATCCCGTTGCTCAACAAGGCGATGCGGGGCCTCTATCCGCCAGGTTCGACGCTGAAGCCGATGGTGAGCCTGGCGCTGTTGGCCCACGGTGTCGATCCCGAGGAGCGCGTCAATTGCCCCGGCGGCTATCGGCTGGGCAACCGTTTCTTCCGCTGCCTCGGCCGGCACGGGCCCATGAACATGACCCATGCGATGGAGAAGAGCTGCAACACCTATTTCTACGCCATGGGCCGCCGCATCGGCTTCGACGCGATCGCGCCCGTCGCGAAGACGCTGGGCCTGGGCCGCGAGTTCGAGCTGCCGGGCACCAGCCAGCGTTACGGCACGATACCGGACAGTGCGTGGAAGCAGCGCCGCTATGGGCAGGACTGGTCGCAGTCGGACACGCTCAACGCGACCATCGGCCAGGGCTATGTATCGGTCAGTCCGCTTCAGCTCGCCGTGATGAGCGCGCGCATCGCCAGCGGACGCATGCTGCAACCCAGGCTGTTGATGGCCGACGCCACCAGCGCGGGCGCACCCGTGCTGCCGTTTCCCACCGAGCATCTCGACGTCGCGCGGCTGGGCATGAACATGGTCGTCAACGCAGCGGGCACGGCGGTGCGCAGCCGGCTCGACGTGCCCAACGTCCAGCTCGCGGGCAAGACCGGCACGGCGCAGGTGCGCGGCTTGAACCGCGGCAACGGCAAGGGGGGCGAGTGGCGGTCGCGCGACCACGGCCTGTTCGTTTGCTTCGCGCCGGTCGACAACCCCCGCTACGCCGCGTCGGTGGTGATCGAACACGGCGTCGGCGGCGCGCGCGCGGCGGCGCCCGTGGCGAAGGACGTGTTTACCTTTCTCTACGACCGCGAACAGGCGCTCGCCTCTCTCGCCGCGCTGGAGGAGGGATGGGGCGGCACGCCCACCGATCGCCTTGCGCGGCGCTATGCCGCGGTGCAGGCGGCCGCCGGGGGTATCGCGACCATCCCCACCCCGCCCGTCGATCCCGCGCCGAGCGAGACGGGGCGATGACCCAGCCGTTCGTTCCGACGGCGATCCGCGGGGTCATGCCGTGGCGGCTCATCTTCCTGCTGCTCGGCCTAGTGGGGTTCGGCACGCTGGTGCTCTATTCCGCCGCCGGTGGCAGCTTTTCGCCCTGGGCCGCGACGCACGCGGTGCGTTTCGGCATCTTCCTCGTCATGGCCACGGTCATAAGCTTCATTCCCGAAGGCTGGTGGCGACAGCTTGCCCTGCCCTTCTATGGCGCGACGCTCACCGCGCTGATCGGCGTCGAACTGCTCGGCGCGGTGGGCGGCGGCAGCCAGCGCTGGCTCGACCTCGGTTTCATGCGCCTGCAGCCGTCGGAGTTCATGAAGCCCGCAGTGGTTATCGCGCTCGCCCATTTCTATGCGATGCTCCCGCCGGGGCATGTCCGCACCTGGCAGGCGCTATGGCCGGCGGGCGTGCTGATCGCCGCGCCGATGGCGCTGGTGATGCTGCAGCCCGATCTCGGTACGGCCATCGCCATCGCGGTCGGCGGGGTCAGCGTCGCTTTCCTGGCCGGTCTGCCGATGCGCCTGTTCGTCGGCAGCGCCGTCGCGGGTATCGCGGCGCTGCCCGTCCTGTTCAGCCTGTTGCATGAATATCAGCGAAACCGCGTGCTGATCTTTCTCAATCCCGAAAATGATCCGCTCGGTACGGGCTATCACATCACCCAGTCGAAGATCGCGATCGGGTCGGGCGGCTTGTTCGGCAA
>CBDUBN010000034.1:0-20091 GCA_965365395.1 uncultured Sphingomonas sp. | reverse complement strand
GAGGCGATGACGCTGTTATGCTCGACCACCGCGTCACGCACGCTGGTGAGCGAGATGCCGTGCAACGACGAGCCATGATAGACATTGTGGCGAATGCTGAAATGATGGTGGAGCGCGTCGGGGCTGGCTCCGGATTCCGCATCCTCCGACCGGGCGAAGATGCCCTGCACCGGTCGGTTGTCTCCCGCCATCAGGCCGTTGGCGTGGATGCGCACGAAGGACGAGGCCGCGGTGCCGTTACGCGTGAAGAATTGCATCATGTCCGGATGCTCGAGCAGATCGTAGCGCGGCGCCCAGCGCGCGAAGCGGTTGCGCGTGTACAGCAGGCCCTGTGCATTGGTGGTCATGATGCCCTCCCGCGCGCGATCGAAGCTGTTCTCCGCGATCACGACGCCGCGCGAGTCGCGCACCGCGGCGATGTTGCTGACATGCTCGATATGCGAATGGGTCAGCGAGACCTGGGTGGAGCCGCGGATGGTGACCGCCACCCCCGTCTCGTCGCGCGGGTCCGCGCCGCCGGTGCGGCCCACGATGCTGAGATCGTGCAGCATGATGTCGCGCGAGCGTTCGACCTGCACCGCGCGCCGCGTGCTGCCGTTCACCTGTGCCCCGATCAGGCGGATGCCGCTGCTGTCGCGGATGAGAATGCTCTCGAACATCGCGCCGCTGGCATCAATGGTGATCGCGGGCGCGAAGTGCCGGCCGACGATGGCGAGGTTCGGCGTGGCCGCCGCGTCGTCGATGCGGATGCGTTCACCCGGTCGCCAGCCAGCGACATCCGCGGGGCCCACCGCGCCCTGCGAAGTGGCCGGCTGCCACAGCAGGCCGGTCGCCGCCGCAGCGATCATCGCCGCGGCCATGAACGCGCTCCGGCGCTGCGGGCGCCGATGGGGTACCATCGCGCCGCTGCTGCCCCCGATACGCTTTGTTCCGGTCATGGCTGCCCCGTAAACAGGTTGGCTACTGGAATGGCAAATGCTATCTCCCGCCCGGGAGCAGAGCGGAGCCTGGGACGTGGGCTGTCGTCGGGGGGAGCGGTTCCGGGCATGCAGACGCCATATGACTGGATTACGATGGCGATCTTCGTCGGGTTGATCATCCTGTTCCTCCAGCGGTCGACCGATGCCGAACCCATCGATACCATCTGGCACTATCTGCCGCCTTCGGTGGGGTGCGCACTCGCCAACTATCTCGGCAACGAAGGCTATGGCGTGGCCGCGTTCGCAGTGCTGATCGCGGTCGGTGCCTATATCATCTTCGTTCTGAAGGTGCAGATGCCCGGCGCCGGGCCACCGCGCGAGAAATGATGCGGCGCCTGCCCGAGCGGCGCCACCTTTCGCACATCGTCCACTATTGAAAAGCGCGCTTCCATGAAGTTCCTCACTCGATTGTTCCGCCGCAAACCGGCCGACACGTGGGACGATGGGGCGGCGGCGGACTGGATCGACGAAGCGGCGTTGAACGCGGCGCGGCAACGCGGGTCCGGGGCGCCCGCCGAGACGGCGTTGCCCGGCTTTTCGATTTCGGCCAACCGCATCGACCATCGCGGCGGCGGCATCGACAGCGGCGACATGCGTTGGACCGCGATGCGGCGTGCGTTCAAACCGTCGCAGCCGGTGCAGGATATCATGCTGTTCGCCGGTCGGTCGGATCTGCTCCGCCGCGTCATCCGCGCGATCGAGGACCAGAACCTGCACGTCATCGTCTATGGCGATCGCGGCATCGGCAAGACGTCGTTGATGAAAACGGTGAGCGAACTCGCGACCCGCGCGCATTATGTCGTCAGCTACACCTCGTGCGGCGAGGACAGCGACTTCAATACCACCATGCGCGCGATAGCGGAGCATGTGCCGCTGCTCTACCACCGCGATTTCGATCCTTCGTCGGACGAGGTCGTGCGCGGCGACACGCTGGCCGACCGCTTGCCCGACGGCCCGTTCAGCGTCGCGCAGCTCAGCGACCTGCTCGGCAAGATCGCGGGCACGCGCCTGTTGATGATCGTCGATGAATTCGACCGGGTCGAGAGCGAGCGGTTCCGCAGCAGCATCGCCGAACTCATCAAGAACCTGTCCGACCGCTCGATCGAGGTGCAGTTGCTGATCGGCGGCGTGGCGGCGAACCTGTCCGAACTGATCGCGCACGTCCCCTCCATCCGCCGCAACATCATCGGCGTGACGATCCCGAACATGACCGATGACGAGATACGGGAACTGATCCGCATCGGCAGCGAGACCGGAGGCGTCCGTTTTGACGAAGCCGCGACCGAACTGGTCGTCGCCGGCAGCGCCGGCCTGCCCTATCTGGCGTCGTTGATCGGCCAGCACGCGACGATCTGCGCCGCCGAAGACCAGGCCCCGGCGGTCGCTCCGGCCCATGTGGCCGCAGCCATCGGTCGCGCGCGCGAAGACATCGGCAGCCGGCTGTCTCCGTTCGCGACCCACGCGCTGGCGCAGGATGGCGTACGCGATGCGGAATCGATCGTGGTCCAGGCCGCGCGCGAGGCGGTGGCTGGCGGCGGCACGATCCGCTCGCCCGAGCTGATCGGGCGGCTTGCCGATGGCGTCGGCGGCGCGTTGCTCGAACGTATCGAATCGGATCCGTTCGGACATTGGCGCTTTCGCGAGGATGGCGTCGCATCCTATGTCTGGTTGTGCAGCGTGGGTGACCGTGGGCTGCCTGTCCCCGGTTGAACCCACGCGTCTCATAAAGGGGCAGGCCATCGCCGTTCTGGCCGCCGATGTCTCGCACGATTGCGAATTGACAAATGTTATGGCAAATAGCTCGTTAACGGGCGGGATCGAGTCGTTCGCGTATCGACTAAATCAAGGGGTATCATCATGCTGAGACTGTTTGCACCGATCGCGCTGGTCGCGGCGGCTATCGCATCGCCCGCAACCGCCGCTCCGACCATCAATTGCAGCACGGCGGCGAACCCCGTCAACTGCACGTTCGGTAATACCACGCCACCGATCGGGGTGGGCGCTTCGGGCCAGTTTTCCGACAATTATGTCTTCACTATCCCGTTTGCCCGGACGCTGACCGGCAGCCTCACGAACTTTTACACCAACTTCAACCAGAATGTGAATTTCGGGCCGGTTCAGCCGTTCATCAGCGGCGGCACGCTGGCGGGGCCGGTTTCGTTTGCGATCACCGCGACGCCGAACCCCGACACGCGCAGCATCGGACCGCTGCTGCTGGGCGCGGGTACCTATACCATCAACGTGTCGGGCTTTTCGCGACCGTTCGGCACCTATGAGGGCACGCTGGCATTCGGCGCGGTACCGGAGCCGGCAACCTGGGCTTTCATGATCCTCGGTTTCGGCCTGATCGGAGCGACGATCCGCCGTCGCAAGGTGGCCAGGCGCGTCGCCTTCGCCTGACCGACGCCTGGATCGACCAGATGCAAGGGCCGGAGCGATCCGGCCCTTTTTGCATGGAACCTTCCACGCAATGCGCGACGTTCAGGGGCGCCCGAACAGAGCCGGGCGATAAGCGACCGGCAGTGCCGCCACCATCGACCGGATGCAGTCGATGACCACCGGAAAGGTCGGTTGGGCGATGTCGGCGCGGACCGCCGAAAAACGCATCAGCACACCGTCGGGGACATAGCCGGCCATCGCCGCGCGCAGCTTGTCGCGGCGCTGCTCGGCTGCGGTCTGGGGCAGATCGTCGCCGATGCGCGCCCAATAGACGATGTCCTCGATACGCTCCCCCAGTCGCGCGGTCAGATGTACGACAGGAACCGCCAGCCCGGGTGCAAGCGCGAGCCGTTCGAGCCGGCGATCCGTGATCACGAACCCGACAGCCGGATAGCAGGCCTCGGGCCTGTGCAATTGCAGCGCATCGCTTTGCGTCTTGCCGTGCGTCGCCAGTAGCATCACCGGCACCGTGTCGGGGCGATCGGTGCGCTGGTACCCCTTGGCGATGATCTCGTCGTACAGCCGGTCGGACAGGCTGCCCTCGCTCGGCGGGATGAGCGCGCCGATACCGGGCGCGATGGCCCAGGGGGCGAATCCGTCGGGCAGTATGTTTTCGAGCGTGCGACCGCCGAGCAGGTCGATGCGGCGGCGCGGCTGCAACCAGGCGGCAGCGCCTGCCCCACCCACGCATGCGAGCCCGATCATGAGATCGCGACGGTCGATCATGCGGGCACGATCGGTACATCGCGGCGCGCGAAGATGCGCTGAATAAGCCAGTTCGTCCCGACCATCATTGCAAGCGCCAGAGCGAACAGCATGATCCCGGCGAAATTGTGCAGGAAACCCTGCGCCGCGGCATCGCCCAGATAATAGGTAATCAGAATCAGCGCGAGCACGCGGATGAGGTTCGCGAGCATGGCGATCGGCACGATGGCAATCAGCAGCAGCAACGCATGCCGCCAGTGCGCGCGGTGGATGAGGTAGATGTAAAAAATGCTGATCGCGGTCAGACCGACAAGCGAGTTCAGCCCAGAACAGGCGTCTTCCACCAGCAGCTGATAGGCGCCAATGGTGATCACCACGCCGTCGCGCGCGACGGGATAACCTGCGATGTCGAGGATGCGGGTCGCGACGACGGAAATCATCTCGCGCAGGGGGCCCGTCAGCTGGTCTATCATCCAGCCCGGCGGCGGCACCAGGAAGACGAGGTAGAGGAACGGGAACAGGTTGCGCAGGATACCGCGCACACCGATGAACCGCGCGGCGATGAGCAGTCCCATCGCATAGAGCGCGCCCGCCTCTATCGCCAGAAAGTCGTAGGCCCGCCCGAAGGCATAGAGCGCGGCAGCAAGCAGCGACAGCGGCGCGACCGCCAAAAACGGCAGCGGCGGTCCACTGCGCGCCGCGAGCTCGTCGCGCACATGCCAGATCAGCCAGGCGCCGGTCGCCAGCACGATCGGCCCATGCGCGCCGAGGTCGGTGCTCCATGCCTGGTCGCTCAACCGCAGCAGCGTGGGGATGCCCATCGCGGCGACACCCGCGAGCGGCAGGAAACGCGTCAGGTGCGACCAGCGTCGGGGTTGCGCCGCAGCGGCGATGCTAGTCGACGACATTGAGCACGGTGCCCACGACATTGACCCGGTCGGCGCGCAGTTCGCTGACCAAGGCCTTCACATCATGCGCCAGGCTGTGGTTGCGACGGACGACGACGATCGCGTGGCGCAGCAACGATGCGATGCGCCGCGCGTCGCTGTAATTGGCGGCGGGCGGGCAATCGACGATGGTAAGATCGAAGGTGCGTACCGAATCGTCGAACAGCGTCTTGAGCCGCGCGGACGACAGCAGTTCCTGCGCGTTGTTCGCGGCGCCGCCGGCGTAGAGAATGGAAAGGTTGGGCACGACGTCGCCGACGACCAAGGGCCCGTCGCCGTCGCTCGCGCCCAGATATTGCGCAAAGCCGGACGCGCCGCCGAGCGGCGTGATCATCGTGTCGACCGCGGGATCGCGTAAATTGCCGTCGATCAGCAGCGTGTTCAGGCCGGCCTGCGCCATGGCCACCGCCAGATTGACGCTGACATAGGTGCAGCCGCTCCCCGCCTTCGGCGCGCACACGGCGAGCGCGCGGCGACCGTCGCGCACATGGTTGTTGATCAGATGATTGCGCAGCGCGACCATCGATTCGCGCACCACATTGTCCGATCGCGCGACCTGCACGACACTGGGCGCGAAAGCGACCCGGCCATGTTCGGCGTCCGACCGGGCGATCGCGCTGTCCTTCAGGACATCGCCGTCCGCGACAATGCTTTGCGTTTGGATGGTCATCGCTGCCCCTAGGCCGGACGCGGTAGCAGGGCGGTCACGCCAGGCAGGCGCCGCGGCGCCGCGGCCGACGGCAGGATGCCGATGACCGGGACGTCGTCGATCAGGAGGTCGTCCACGCCGCGCACCTTGCGGTTGAGAAGCTCGATCAACAGCGCGAGCAGGACGCCCAGCCCCAGGCCCAGCGCGATCGATCCGAACAGAACCGGCAGTGGCTTCGGGAAGGATGGCGCATCCGGCGCGGTCGCGCTGCCCAGCCGGGTCAAGCCGGTCTCGGTCGCTTGCGCCTCCTGCTCCAGTTGCAGCGTGCGTTCGGACGTGCGGGCGAGCTGCGCGCGCAGTGCCGTCACCTCGTTCAGCAACTGGCGCGCCTCGGCCAGGTTGCCGCGTTGCGAGAGCACGCGGCTGCGTTGCGCGTCGAACATCGCGCCGACCGATGGACCCGAACTGCGCGGCTGGGCGGCGGCCGCGGCGGCTCGCGCGGCGCTCAATTCCTGTGCCGCCGTAGCGGCGAGCGCCGCACGCTGGCGTTGCATGTTCTGGAGATCGGGGTGGTTGGGGCCAAGCTGTTGCGAGGCCGCGGCGATGGCGGCATCCACCTGCGCGAGCTGCGCCTGCGACGGCGAGGTGATCGGTACGGCCACACCGGAGGTGACCATCGGCATCGGCGGCGGCGTGGCGGCCAGCGCCGCCAGGCGTGACGTGTCGGTGTCGGTATTGTCGTCGTTGAGCACAACACCGTTGGCGCGCTCGAATTCCGCCTTGCGCTGTTCGGCGGCGGTCAGCTGCGCGCGCAGCTCGGTCGTTTGCCGGCGGAACCATTGCGCGTTGCGTGCGGCGCCCTGCTGGCGGAACAGGATCGTCTGGTCCTCATAGGCTTCGCGCAGCGAATCCGCGATCGTCGCCGATGCCTCGGGTTCGTTGCCGGCGTATGTGATCTCGAGGATGTTGCTGCCGGGCAGAAGGTTCGCCGACGTGCGATCGATGATGCGTTGCGCCAGCCAGCGCCGGAAATCCATCTCGCTGCCCGACTGCTGATAGGCCTGCGACAGCGCCGCCGACCCCGTCCAGCCGAGCCGGTCGACCACCCGGCCGACCACGCGATAGTCGCGGATAAGCTCCGCCTGGGTGCTGATGTAGGCGCGCGCGAAGTTGGCGGACACGCCCTCGCCTGTCACCGGATCGGCGCGGATCATGTCGAGCATGACGCGCGACCGGGCCTCGTAGCGCGGCGGCACCAGCTTGATGACCATGATCGCGCCGAGCACGGCGGCCGCCAGCGTGATGGCGATGATCACCCAGCGCGCCCACAGGATGCGAAAGAATTGGAAGATGCTCATGACCGTATCAATCCTCGCGCACCGCGGTCGCCCGCTAAGGTGCCTGTCCGTCGTTCGTCTAGAAGAAGCGCGCGCCCACGACCACCGTGTCGCCCGGCTGGATCAGGGCGTCGGGGTCGAAATTCCTGATCTTTTCGCCGTTGCGGATCAGCTCCACGCGCCGCTCCGACCCTTGCGCGGTCAGGCCGCCGCCGCGGGCCAGCGCCATGCGCAGCGACATATTGCGGTCCACGCGGTAGCTGCCCGGCGCATTGACCTGGCCATAGATGAAGAACTGGCCCGCCGGTGCGATATAGATGCGGTCGCCAGGATTGACCACCGGATCGCTCTCGCCCGCGCCCGTCGCCACGCGCGCGATGTCGAGCTCCACCGACTCGCCCGTGCTGCGCGCCAGGGTCAGCACGTCCGCCGCGCTGGCGCGGGTGCCGCCCACGCGCGCCAGGATCTCCGACACCCGGTAGGCGCGGTCGATCGGCACGAGGCCGGGGGTCGCGACCTCGCCCAATACAGTGATGTAGCGGCTAGCATAGCTCGCCACCGCCACCGATACCGCAGGGCTGGTGAAATATCCGCCCGAAACGAGCGCCGCGCGGATATCGTTGCGCAGCTGCAGCACCGTGCGGTTGGCCGCGGCGATGTCGTTGATCAGCGGCAGTTGCACCGTACCGTCGACCTGGACCTGCACCCGCACGCGATAATCCTCGCGGCCAAGGATCGCGACCTCGACCACATCGCCCGCACCCAGCACATAGCCGTCGTTGAGGGTCAGCGTGCCCGGGTTCGCGGGCGCGGCGACGACGGGTGGCGCGACCGGCGTTTCAGCCTGCGCCGCCGCGCCGCCATGCCAGCCCAGCATCGCCGCAAGCAGGAGGATGAACATCGGGAGGGAAAAGCTGCGTACCATGATGCGCCTCTAGAAGGTCAGGCCAAGTCCGGCCGTGACAAAAGTGCTGCTGTAATCGAACAGGCTGCCGTTCGCATCGCGACGTTCATGCCCCGCCCCTAACCGCAGCCGTATCCGGCGTCCCAGCAGGTAGGATGCGTTGATGTCGTAAAGATGGCGGGTTTCGCGGTCGATGAAATCGACCGGCGGCAGGACCGCGAACTCGTAGCGGCGGCGCGTGATGGTTGCGCCGGCGTCTAGCCGCAGGAACTCGCTCGCCGCATAGGTCACGCGCAGGCCATAGGGTTGCGAAACCGTATAGGCGGAATCGCTGGCCAGGCTGTTGGTCAGCTCCCGACCGATCAACCCCTCGACCTGGATTCGCTCGCCGAGCAGGAGGCGTGGCGCGATGCGCCAGGTCAGGCCGCTGAAACCGTCGGCGCCGCTGTTGCGCGGATCGAGCCGCGAGTAGCTGACCCTACCGTTGAAGGTCAGCCGCGTGCCTATTTCGCGGCTATAGTCCAGGCCGAAGGCGTTGACCCGGTACCCGTCGGTGCCGCCGCCGGCGAGCGGCTGGCTGACGAGGTCGGTATCGGTCTGGCTGGCGAACAGGCGGATGCGTCCCAGCCCCGGGCTGTTGTATCCAAGACCCGCCGAATAGCGCCAGGCGTCATATTCGGCACGGTCGCGGATCGGGTTGCTGTTGCGCGCGGTGTCGTAGCCGACGCTGGCGAACGGCTGCAGCCCGTATTCCGCGCCGCACTGCAGCTCCACGGAGTAACGCTGCAGCGTTTCGGTGTTGCGCGCATCGTCGACGATGGCGCCGTTGCTGACGACGAGATCGGCAAGATCGCTCTGTCCGCGGAAGAAACCAGCCTCGGGCCGCACGCGGCACGGCCCAACGCCCACATCGGCGCCGCCGTCCAGCTGCAGCCGCTCACGATCGAGCACCGAGTTGCGCGCGTGAAAGACATAACCAAGCGATCCGCGCAGAAACGCGCTGTTGTCGCCGAAGGGCCGCGTCACGTCGATCCTGATCGACGGGTTGAACACGACATCGGAGCGTTCGAGGCCGCGTTGCTCCGCGCGCAGCGCGGTCGACCGGGCAATGTTCGTGTCGTATCGGACGCCGAGGTCGAGCGTGATGTCCGACGTAGCGACCGGTGTCTGCGCCGCGAGCGGAGCGGCCGCAGCCGCGAAACCCGTCGTCGCCATCAGCAGGGCGGCGCGCACCGCTGGGCGCCGACCCCTGCTTGTCCCTTGACCCGTCGTTCGCTTTGTCACGCTGCCCCCGCCCCGTCGTTGATCACCGCCCGTATCCGTGGGGCGCGAAACCCCGTCGTTACACCATAGCAGCACGTTCGTCGCGTCACCTCATTCGACCGGCACAGGCCGATCCTCGGCGGATGCCGAGGACGCGGCCGGACGATTCGCAGTCGACGCGGGCGGCGCGGCGGCAGCCGGAGCCCCCTGGCGCGCCGACGGGCGGAAGTCGGCGTTGTAGCGTACGCTCGACGCGCCGCCGCGGATGATCCGCTGGACCGCCTCGGTCACCTGCTGTTCCGCCCGGCGATTGCGCAGCATCTCGCGCGCGACCGTCACCGCCTCGCGGCCCGTGATCGGCTGCGTTTGCGTTTCGCGGATACGATTGATGCGGATCGAGCCGTTCTCGGGAAGGATGAACACCGCATTCTCCGGCAGCGCCGCGATCTGGCGCGCGGCCGCCGGCTGCATCAGCAACGCATCAATGACGCCGAACGAGGTCCGCACCGGCAGGTTGAACTTCGCCAGCTCGGCCTGCACGTCGGCCAGCGTGTCCAGCGGCTGCAACGCGCGCAGCAGCGCGGCGGGCGGATTGTTCACGATGATCTGCTCGACCAGCCAGATCCGTCGCTGCGACAGCATGGCGGGGTTGTCTTCGATAAAGCTGTCCACCTCCTCCTGCGAAACGGCAGGCACGTTGCTGCGCAGGTTACGCTCGAACATCTCGATCTTGGCGAGCTGCTCGGCGCGGCGCGCGACGATCGCACCCTGCGGTCCCTCGGTCACGCCCTGTTCGTCGGCGGCCTTGGCGATCAGCATTCGGTTGACGATATTCTGGAGCGCCGCCTGCTGCAGCTGTTTCTGCTGCGCCGGATTGGCGCCGCGCGCCCCGCCCAGTTCGGCGTTCAACTCGTTGATGGTGATCTCCTCGCCATCGACGACCGCGACCACCTGCCCCGTGGGTGCGCTCTCCGATCCGCATGCGGCCACCGCCAGCATCAGAGGAACGAGAACCAGTCCATGTCGCATAATGCCCCCATCGTCCGTGCGCGCGGCGCGCACCCAAGTGCCAGCCGGCCGTTCGCCGGACATATCGTTGGTTTTCGCCTTACCAGCCGCCCCGCGATGTTCCTAGCCCGTTTACCTTGACCATGCGTTGCAAAGCCTTGCGGCTTCGGCCACGACACATGCGATCGACCGTGGGCGACGGGCGACGCCAACGGGGCCGATGACGATGACGCCGCTCAAGCTTTGCCTCGCGGCCTCCGGTGGCGGGCATGTCCGCCAGATCCTTGACCTCGCGCCGGTGTGGGCGGCCTGCGATCATTATTTCGTGACCGAGCCCACCGCGCTGGGCCACAGTATCGCACGCGACCACCGGACGCATTTCGTCCCGCATGTCGCCTGGGGCCAGGCGAAGCTCGGTGCGCCCTTGCGCATGATCGCCGCCGGCGTCGCCAATGGCTGGCGCTCCGCGCGGATCGTCTGGCGCGAGCGGCCCGACGTCATACTGACCACGGGCGCGGGATCGATGGCGTTCACCCTGCTGTGGGGACGGATGCTAGGCGCGCATGTGGTGCTGATCGACAGCTTCGCCCGCTTCCGCGCGCCGTCGCTGTTCGCGCGCATGGCTGGATGGCTGGCGCACGAGCGCATCGCGCAGTCGGCCGCGAGCGCCGCACGCTGGCCCGGCGCGCGGCTGTTCGACCCGTTCCGACGGCTGAGCGGACCGCGGCCACCCAAGGATTCGCTGACCTTTGCGACCGTCGGCGCGACGCTGCCCTTCCCCCGGCTGGTGGAATATGTCGTCGCGGCGCATCGCGACGGCGCGATACCGGGCCGGCTGGTCCTGCAGGTGGGCGACGGGGCAACCCTGCCCAACGGCATCGAAGCGCACGCAACCCTGCCGTTCGAGCGTATCCGTTCGCTGCTGGCGCGCGCCGACACGGTGATCTGCCACGCCGGGACCGGATCGCTCATCACCGCGTTGCGGGAGGGGTGCCATGTGATCACCGTCCCGCGCCGATTCGACCTCGGCGAACATTATGACGATCATCAACTGGAGATCGCGACGATGTTCGCGGAACGGGGGCTGGTCCAATGCGTGACCGACGAGGCGTCGTTCCGTGCCGCGCTGGAGGCACTGCCGACGCGCGAACCGGCGATGGCCACGACCGATCCCGCCGCGCTGATCGCGCATCTGACGGCGCTGGTCGAACGGCTGGCGGCCGCGCGTCAGTAGGCGTTGGGATGGATCAGCACGCGCACCGTGCCCAGCAGGATGGCGACGTCGCGCCCCAACCGCCAGCCGTTCAGATATTCCAGATCAGAGCGCAGCCGCTCCTCCAGATCCTCGCGGCGCAGCGTCGCGCCGCGCTGGCCGCGGATCTGCGCGAGGCCGGTGATGCCCGGCTTGAGCGCGTGGCGCATCCAGTAGGTATGGTCGACATGCCAGAACAGCTGGTCGCCGGCGAGGCTGCCCAGCGCGTGCGGGCGCGGGCCGACGATGCTCATCTCTCCCCGCACGACGTTGAACAGCTGCGGCAGTTCGTCGATGCTGGTCGCGCGAATGAAACGACCGACGCGCGTGATGCGGTCATCGTCGCGCGCGGCGGACCTGGTGCCGTCCGCGTCGCTGCCCGCCACCGTCATGCTGCGGAACTTGTATATGTCGAACAGCGCATTCGACTGGCCGACGCGCTTCTGCCGGAACAGGATCGGGCCGCGGCTTTCCAGCTTGATGGCGATGGCCACCACAAGGAGCAACGGCGCGAGCGCGATCAGCGCGGGCACCGCCACGGCGAGATCGAACAACCGTTTCTTGATGCGGTTGACGAGATTGAGCGGACCGCGCGAAACAACCATCGTTTCCGCGCCGGCGAATTCGTCGATGCCGACGGCGCCGAGGTTGCGCGTCTCGCTCATCAGCAGTTCGCCGATGATGTGCGTGCCCTTGAGCGCAGTCGACCAGGCGGCGCGCCGCTCCGGATCGCAGGATACGATCACGCGGTCATATTGCGAGATCAGCCGCGCCAGCCGGTCGAGCGTCTGCGGATCGCCAAGGTCGATGGGCGGGCCGCCCGCGCGCGCGTCGATCACCGTGCAGTCGGGCAGGGCATCGGGAAGCGGCCGACCGTCGGTGACCAGCAAGATGTCGGTCAGCCGACCCTGCAGCTTGGTGACATAGTAGAAACCGGTCAGCGACCGGCCGATGCCGATACCCAGTGCGCTGGCCGCGATGCCGATGAGGAAGGCGACACGGCTGATCATCTCCCCCGCCTGCAGCAGAAAGGAGATGAGCACGACGACGAAAGCGGCCAGAACCAGCGCGTTGAGCGAGCGCCGCACGCTTTCGGCAACGCTGCGCAGCGCGGTCTGCGAGAAGGCATTCTGGTTCGTGGCAACGAAGCCGTAAACGAGAATGGTGGCGACGCCGAGGTTGAGGCCGCCAAGCGCCAGCCAATCCTGCCCGCGCAGCTGCGCCGCGAGCCAGAAGCCCGCGAGAATCGCGCACACGTCGGTCACGCTGAGCGCCAGATATCCCGCGAAACGCGCGCGCTTGCGGTTGCTGCGCGACGGCACCACCGCGCGGAACGTTTCCACCTGCGCCAGCGACGCGGCCTGTGGAATGTCCGAGCCAGTGGTCATGCTTCGCGTCTGCTGTCCCCGTCGACACCGTCACCGCGCCCGCGTGCCGGGCCGATGGCACGCCTGCGCCCGTACCGCGCCCGCGGCCCGCGTGCAAATCGGACGGGCCCGGGCGGCATTGCGGGAAGACGAAAGGCCCGCGGGGCGCATGACGAAGTGGGAAACCCTGGCGCGCCCGGAACGATTCGAACGTCCGACCCTCAGATTCGTAGTCTGATGCTCTATCCAGCTGAGCTACGGGCGCGCATTGGGAGGGCGGCTAGTAGGAGCGCAACGCTCCCCGCGCAACCGTTTTTTAGTGCCGGCGCAGCGCGGCCTGCGCCGCCGCCAGCCGCGCGATCGGCACGCGGTACGGACTGGCGGAGACGTAATCGAGCGCGACACTTTCGCAGAAGCCGATGCTCGCCGGGTCGCCGCCATGCTCGCCGCAGATGCCCAGTTTGAGCTCCGGGCGCATCGTCCTGCCCCGCTCCGCCGCCAGCTCGATGAGCTGGCCGACGCCCTCGATATCCAGGCTGACGAACGGGTCGGCGGGAAAAATGCCCTTGTCGGCATAGACGCCCAGGAATTTCGCCGCATCGTCGCGGCTGATGCCGATGGTCGTCTGCGTCAGATCGTTGGTGCCGAAGCTGAAGAAGTCGGCGGTTGCGGCGATATCGCCCGCCATCAGCGCCGCGCGCGGCAGTTCGATCATCGTGCCGACAAGATAGTCCACCCGCCGGCCCTTCTCCGCGAAAACCGCGCCTGCGGCAGTATCCACCACCGCCTTCATCAGGTCGAGCTCGGCCCTTGTCGCCACGAGCGGGATCATTACTTCGGGTATCGGCGCCTTGCCGCTCGCCGCGGCGACGTCGCATGCCGCCTCGAAGATGGCGCGCGCCTGCATCTCGTAGATCTCGGGAAAGGTGACGCCCAGCCGGCATCCGCGATGGCCGAGCATGGGGTTAACCTCGTGCAGTTCGCCCGCCCGGCGTTTGAGGACCTCGACGGGTACGCCGGCGGCCGCAGCGACATCGGCGAAATCCTCCTCGCGGTGCGGCAGGAATTCGTGCAGCGGGGGGTCGAGCAGGCGGATGGTGCACGGCAGCCCGGCCATAATGCGGAAGATCTCGGCGAAATCGCCGCGCTGCTCGGGCAGCAACCGCTCGAGCGCGGCGCGGCGTCCCGCCTCGTCCGCGCTCAGGATCATCTGCCGCACCGCGGTGATGCGCGCCGGGTCGAAGAACATATGCTCCGTGCGGCACAGACCGATGCCTTCCGCGCCGAACCCGCGCGCGACGCGGCAATCGTCGGGCGTCTCGGCGTTGGTGCGCACGCGCATGCGCCGGCGCGCATCGGCCCAGACCATCAGCGTCGCGAAATCGCCGACGAGTTCGGGATCGACCGTCGGCACGCGCCCCGCCATCACCTCGCCCGTCGAACCGTCGAGCGTGATGATATCGCCCTCGCGCAGGTCGCGCCCGCCCGCGCGCATCGTCCGCGCGGCCATGTCGATCACCATGCCGCCCGCGCCGCTGACGCATGGACGCCCCATGCCGCGCGCGACCACCGCGGCGTGGCTGGTCATGCCCCCGCGCGCGGTGAGGATGCCCCGCGCCGCGTGCATGCCGTGGATATCCTCGGGGCTGGTCTCCACCCGCACGAGGATGACGTCCTCGCCTGCTGCGGCCTGTGCCACCGCGTTTTCCGCATCGAACACGATCCGCCCCGACGCCGCGCCGGGCGAGGCGGGTAGCCCCTTGACGACGACGTCGCGCGCGGCCGCGGGATCGAGCGTCGGGTGAAGGAGCTGGTCGAGCGCGGCAGGATCGATGCGCAGGATCGCCTCGTCCTCGCCGATCAGCCCCTCGGCCACCATGTCGACGGCCATCTTCAGCGCGGCCTTGGCGGTGCGCTTGCCGGCCCTGGTCTGCAGCATCCACAGGGTGCCGCGCTCGACCGTGAACTCGATGTCCTGCATGTCGCGATAATGGGTTTCGAGGAGATCGAACACGCGCGCGAGCTCCGCGAACGTATTGGGCATCGCCTCCTCCATGCTCAGCGGCTTGGCATTGGCGGCCTCTCGTGCGGCGCGGGTCAGATATTGCGGGGTGCGGATGCCCGCGACGACATCCTCGCCCTGCGCATTGATCAGCCATTCGCCATAATGGGCCCGCTCCCCCGTCGACGGATTGCGGGTGAAGGCGACGCCGGTCGCGGACGTCTCGCCCATATTGCCGAACACCATCGCCTGGACGTTGACCGCGGTGCCCCAGGCGGCCGGGATGGCGTTCAGGCGGCGATAGACGACCGCGCGCGGGCTTTCCCAGCTGTCGAACACCGCGCCGATCGCGCCCCAGAGTTGCGCGCGCACGTCCTGCGGAAAAGGCGCCCCCTGTTCCGCCTGCACGATCTCCTGATAGGTGGCGACCAGCGCCCGCCAGTCCTCGGCCGCCAGTTCGGTGTCCAGATAATAGCCACTGTCCTCCTTCGCGACCTCCAGCGCTTCCTCGAAGAGATGATGGTCGATGCCCAGCACGACGTCCGAATACATCTGGATGAAGCGGCGATAGCTGTCCCAGGCGAAGCGCGCGTCGCCCGAGGCGGCGGCGAGTCCCTCGACCGTCGCGTCGTTGAGGCCGAGGTTGAGGACGGTGTCCATCATCCCCGGCATCGACGTGCGCGCGCCTGAGCGGACGGAAACCAGCAGCGGATCGGCCGCATCGCCCAGCCGCTTGCCCGTCACCCGTTCGACATGCGCGATACCGGCCGCGACTTCCGCGTCGAGGCCGGCGGGGTAGCTGCGACCGTTCGCATAGAAGGCCGTGCAAACCTCGGTCGTGATGGTGAAACCCGGCGGCACCGGCAGGCCGATCGACGCCATTTCCGCCAGGTTCGAGCCCTTGCCGCCGAGCAGTTCCTTGGACCGTTCGGAAGTAGTGGCGCCGCCGCCGAACAGGTGCACGAACTGGGTCATCGACTACTTCCCCGCCCCGAAGTTGACCAAGTTGACACTCGGCAGGTCACTTCAGCCCTCGATCCTGGAGAAATCGGCGACCAGATGCACCGCGTCGCGAAAGCGCGCGAGCAGCGAGAGGCGGGCGTCGCGCTTGACCGGGTCGGCGTCGTTGACCGTCACGCCATCGAAAAAGGCGTCGATCGGCGCGCGCAACTCGCTCATCGCGCGCATCGCCTCCACGAAATCCTCGACCGCGATGGCGGCGACGGCGCGAGGCTCCGTCGAATCGAGGGCACGGGCGAGCGCATCTTCCTCCGGCAAGGGCGTGTAGGACAGCGGTTTTTTCGGTTCGGCCGACGAGGCGGCTTCGTCCGCCACCGCTCCGACCGTCGCCGGAGCAGCGCCTGCTTCCTTCTTCAATATATTGGCCGTCCGCTTGTAGGCAGCGAGCAGATCGGCGCCGTCCGGCGTGTCGACGAAGGCCTGTAGCGCCTTTACGCGAGCAAGGAGGCGGACGACCAGATTTTCCTCTACCGCGCCAACCGCAGCATCGATCACGTCATGACGAATGCCCGCCTCGCGTTGCTGCGCCTTCAGCCGTTCGACGATGAAGTCCCACTGACCGTGCGCGTCGCCGATGGGGTAGCGCACATCGTTCGCCGTCATGAGCGCGATGATGCCGAGCCCGGCGCGACGTAGCGCAAACGGATCTTTCGAGCCTGTCGGCTGCATGTCTGCGCCGAAGAAGTGGTGAAACGTATCCAGCTTGTCCGCGAGGCTCACCGCCACCGTCACTGGTGCGGTGGGAATATCGTCGCCCTGCCCGACCGGTTTATAATGGTCGCGGATGGCGTTCGCGACGACGTCGGGCAGCCCTTCCGCCCGCGCATAGTAGCCGCCCATCACGCCCTGCAATTCGGGAAATTCGCCGACCATTTCGGTGACGAGGTCGGCCTTGCACAGGCGCGCGGCCTGTTCGGCGAGGTCGGCCAATTCCCTGTACCCCGGCGCAGGCCGGGGTCCACCACCGGTGCTATCTGTTTGCACCGCGTCGTGCGGCGAGACCTGGTGATGGGCCCCGGCCTTCGCCGGGACACTGTCCGTGACGATTCCCTCCTCGACCAGCCAGCGTGCGAGTTTGGCCACCCGCTCGACCTTGTCGGCGACGGTGCCGAGCTTTTCGTGGAAGGTGATGCGGTCCAGTTTCTTCGCATGCTCGGCGAGCGGGGTACGCTTGTCCGCCTCCCAGAAGAAGCGCGCGTCGGACAGGCGCGCGGCGAGCACCTTGCGGTTGCCGGCGAGGATCGCGGCGCCGCCGTCTGTCGCCTCGATATTGGCGGTGCAGATGAAGGCGGGGGCGAGCCGTCCGTCGGCATCGGAACACACGAAATATTTCTGGTTGGTGCCGAGCGTCAGGCGGATAACCTCGGGCGGCACATCCAGGAAGGCGGGATCGAAACTCCCGAGCAACGGCACCGGCCATTCGGTAAGGCCGGCATTCTCCGCGACCAGGCCCTCGTCCTCGATCCACTCCATGCGGTGCGTATGCGCAAGCGCGATGCAGGTTTCGCGGATGATGCTGCGCCGCTCGTCCTGATCGACGATGACGTGGCAGGCGCGCAGTTTCGCGGCATAGTCGTGCGCGCCCCCGATGGTGATCTCGCCGCCGTGATGAAAGCGGTGGCCGCTGGTCGCATAGCCCGCGGCAATGCCGTCCACCGCGCATGGCACCAGCTCCTCGCCCAGGATGGCGACGATGCCCTGCAGCGGGCGCACCCAGCGCAAGGCTTCGGTCGAGCGGCTGGCTTCGCCCCAGCGCATGGATTTGGGCCAGGGAAAGGCGCGGATGACGGCGGGGATCGCCTCTGCCAGCACCTCGGCGGTGTTGCGGCCCGCGCGTTCGATTACCGCGAACCATACGCCGTCGCGCTCGACCAGTTGTTCGGCGGCGAGCCCGGTCTTGCGCAGGAAGCCGTCCAGCGCCTGTGCGGGTGCGGAGATGCGCGGCCCCTTGGTCTCCTCGCGCACCGCGGCGGTCTGTGCCGGCAGCCCACGCGCAATCAGCGCGAGCCGGCGCGGCGTCGCGAAAGTGACGATGTCTTGCGCGACCAGGCCCGCCTTGGCGATCTCGCCGGCGAATAGACGCGCCAGGTCGTCGCGCGCGCGGTCCTGCATGCGCGCGGGGATCTCCTCCGACCGCAATTCCAGGAGGAAGTCGGCGCTCGTGCCGCTCACGCCGCCCACCCTGGGTGCCTCTGGCCCCAAACATCCGCGTTCTTTTCGATGTGCGCGGCGCAGGCGCCCTTGGCCATGTCGCGCACGCGGGCGATGTAGCCGGCGCGCTCCTGTACGCTGATTACGCCGCGCGCCTGCAACAGGTTGAAGACGTGGCTGGCCTTGATCGCCTGATCGTAGGCTGGCAGCGGCAGGCCGCGGTCGATGCAGGCCGCGCTTTCCGCCTCGCAATCGCGGAACCAGCGCAGCAGCTTGTCGGTGTCGGCAAGCTCGAAATTCCAGGCTGAGAACTGCCGCTCATTGTCCAGGAACACGTCGCCGTACGAGACGCCCCCCTGCCCCCTGGGAACGTCGTTGAACGCAAGGTCGTACACATTGTCGACGCTCTGGATGTACATCGCCAGCCGTTCGAGGCCGTAGGTCAGCTCGCCCGCGACCGGCTTGCAGTCATAGCCGCCGACCTGCTGGAAATAGGTGAACTGCGTCACCTCCATTCCGTCGCACCATACCTCCCAGCCCAGGCCCCAGGCGCCGAGCGTGGGCGATTCCCAGTCATCCTCGACGAAGCGGATGTCGTGCAGCAGGGGATCGATGCCGATCGCGGCGAGGCTGCCGAGATAGAGCGCCTGCAGATCGGGCGGGCTCGGCTTCATGATCACCTGATACTGGTAATAATGCTGCAGCCGGTTGGGGTTCTGCCCGTAGCGGCCGTCGGTCGGGCGCCGGCTGGGCTGGACATAGGCCGCGTTCCAAGCCTCCGGCCCCAGACTGCGCAGCGTGGTCGCCGGGTGGAAGGTGCCCGCGCCGACCTCCATGTCATAGGGCTGCAGGATGACGCAGCCCTGCCGGCTCCAATAGTCGTGCAGCGTCAGGATCAGCGCCTGGAAGCTCAGCGGCGCTGCCGAATCCTGCGTGATTCCCGCCACCGACACTCTCGTTTCTAGTAAAAGTTGGCGCGCGGCGCCGACGACCGGCCTTTGGCGAATGCGCGGCCCAGGGTCAAGGGCGCGGAAATGCGAGACAAACACGACATTATGTCAGTGACGCAAAACTTTTTGTCATGCTCGCTTGACATCGTCAGTGACTCGCGACATATAGTCAGCATAACCTGACACAAAGACAGGTTGTGTTGCTCTAACTTTGATCAAGGGAGACAGTCATGTACATCCTTCGCACCATCGCCGCCGCCACCACCGCCGCCGCCCTGCTCGCGGCAATGCCCGCTCTCGCTCAGTCCGAAACGGCGTCCGCCAACGTCTATTTGCACGATATCGACCTGACCTCGACCGATGGTCAGGCGCGGCTCGATCGACGCATCAACGCCGCCGCCCGGGCCGTCTGTGCCAGCGGCTTGCGCGGGCTTGCGGCACGTCGCGCCGAGGATCCCTGCATCGCCGCCGCGCTGCTCGACGTCGCACCGCGTGCCGAACGCGCCGTCGCCCTTGCCCGCATTGGCCGCCGCATGGCCGGCGCCGGGCTGACCGTCGGCGGCTGACCATCCGCTTCGCGAACCCTGCCCGACTGGCGTGTTGCACGCGGGTCTCCGCACATGGCAGGACACCTCGGCCGGGGCACTCAGCCCGATCGCCCCGGCCGGTTTTTCGAAAGTCCGATCATGTCCCGCTTCGATCGCCATCTCGCCTATTTCCGACTGCTCGACGTCGCCTTCGTGTTGCAACTGATGATGGTGGCGAGCGAAGTGATCGAGTGGTTCGGCATCGATGTCGAACGCTGGGGAGCCTTTTTCTATGTGCTTCTGGCACTGGGCGTGATCGGGCTCCTCATACCCGCGGCGTTGATCTTCCTGCGCAGTTGGCGCGACGAGTTCACCGAGGAGCTATGGCAGAAAGCCGCGGGCACGACCCTGAAGGCGCTCATCATCCTGCCCATCCCCGTGGCGATCGCCTTCGGCATTCTTGCGGACAGGCCGGCACCGGAAGAAGATACCGCCGTGCTCGGCGCGATCCGGATACTGGCCTATCTGTGGACCATGGCACCGATGGCCTTCACCTTCGCCTTCCAATGGCACCGTTGGCGGGCGAGCGC
>CBDUBN010000033.1:0-20236 GCA_965365395.1 uncultured Sphingomonas sp. | reverse complement strand
GCTCGATGATCTCGCCGTCGAGTTCCATCACCATGCGCAGCACGCCGTGCGCCGCCGGGTGCTGTGGCCCGAAGTTGATCGTGTAGTTGGTGATCTCCCGATCGCCGGCGGTCTGCGCACTATCGGGCGTCAGCTCGGCGTAACCGGTGGGGATGTCGTAGGTCTCGGCCATGGTTCAGCCCTTGGGCTTGCGCGGCGCGCGCTTAAGCTTGGCAGCGGCTGCGTCCTCGGCCGGGTTCGGCGACTCGGTATGCGCATCATCGCCTTCGGCTACCCTCGGCGCGCGTGCCTCTGGCTCGGCCGCGATGGTGTTCGCGGGCTCTCCCGCCCCCGTCTCGGACGTCTTTCGAGTGACCTTCACGTCGCCCGGGGGAGCTTTCGGCTGCAAATCGCCGCCGACCCTGTTCTGCTCGGCGGTAGCCGGGGTCGGCGCGCCCTTCGCTTCGCCCTGTACGGCCTTTTCATCGCCCGGCAGCACATATTGCGCGCCTTCCCAGGGGCTCAGGAAATCGAAACTCCGCAGATCTTGTGCCAGGTTGACCGGCTCGTACACCACCCGCTTTTCGGTTTCGGAATAGCGCACCTCGACATATCCGGTCAGCGGAAAGTCCTTGCGGAACGGATGTCCGGAAAACCCATAGTCGGTAAGAATGCGGCGCAGATCGGGGTTGCCGCCAAAGACCACGCCATACATGTCGAACACCTCGCGTTCGAGCCAACCAGCAACCGGATAGACGCCGGTTACCGTCGGCACCGGAGTGGCCTCGTCCGTCGAGACGCGCACGCGCAACCTGTTGTTCCGAGTGACGCTGAGGAGATGGTAGACCACCTCGAACCGCTCGGTGCGGTCGGGATAGTCGACGCCGGCAATCTCCATCAGCTGCTGATACTCGTGCGCATCACGCAAGGTGGTGAGCACATCGGCGATGGCTTCGCGCGCGACCGTGATGCTCAATTCGCCCACGCGCTCGCAGCCGTCGATCATCGCCGCGCCGAGGCTTGCACGTAGCGCGTCCAGCACGCCGTCCGGGTTGCGGACCAGAGGAGCAGGCGCGCCCATGCTACCGCTCCACCGTACCCGTGCGCCGAATTTTACGCTGCAATTGCATCACGCCGTATAGCAGCGCCTCCGCCGTCGGCGGACAGCCCGGGACGTAGATGTCGACGGGAACCACGCGATCGCAGCCACGCACGACCGAATAGCTGTAATGATAATAGCCGCCGCCATTGGCGCAGCTGCCCATCGAAATCACATATTTCGGTTCGGACATCTGATCGTACACGCGGCGCAGCGCCGGGGCCATCTTGTTGCACAGGGTCCCGGCGACGATCATGACGTCCGACTGGCGCGGGGACGCCCGCGGCGCCACGCCGAACCGTTCCATGTCGTAGCGCGGCATGTTGACGTGGATCATCTCGACCGCGCAGCAGGCGAGGCCGAAGGTCATCCACCACAGGCTGCCCGTGCGCGCCCAGTTGAACAGGTCCTCGGTCGAGGTGACGAGAAAGCCCTTGTCATCGACCTCGGACGAGATATCGCGAAAAAAGGCCGGATCCGGTCCGGTGCCGTCAGCCGGCAACTGCGCGCCGGCGGGCAATACGAGCGATGGATTACTGCTCATTCCCAGTCCAACGCTCCCTTCTTCCAGGCGTAGACGAGGCCGAGCACCAGCTCACCAAGAAAGACCATCATCGTTGCCCAGCCGGCCCAGCCGATCTCTTCCAGGCTCACCGCCCAGGGGAACAGGAATGCGGCCTCGAGATCGAAGATGATGAAGAGGATGGCGACGAGATAGAAGCGCACGTCGAACTGGCCGCGGCTGTCCTCGAACGCGGGAAAGCCGCACTCATATTCGGTCAGCTTGTTCGCGTCGGGCTTGTGGCTGCCGGTCAGACGCGAAACGCCCATCGGCAGAAAAACGAACAGCGACGACAGGCCGAGCGCGACGAAGAGAAACAGCAGTATCGGCGCATATTGCGACAGGTCGACCACCGGTGGCGTATCCATAATGTTCCGGGCCGCGAAAATGGCCGCACCGGTGCGGGCGCTTTAGTCCGCTCCCCTCCCATGGGCAAGGCTGAAGGCGCGGTTTTTGTGGGCCTAGCTCGCTCGCAGGGCCCCGGCGACCAGCTTGTGCAGCTTGCTGTGCAACCCGTCGTTGGCGGCAAGGATTTCCGCGCGCTCGATGCTGCGCTCGCCGCCGCGATAATCGGTCACGAAGCCCCCCGCCTCGCGCACGAGCAACATGCCGGCCGCCACGTCCCATGGCCGGAGATCGGATTCCCAGAAGCCATCGTACCGCCCCGCGGCGACCCAGGCCAGATCGAGGCTCGCGGCGCCGAAGCGGCGGATGCCCGCGACTTCCGGCGAAACCGCGCCGAAGATGCGGCTCCACGCGACCGCATCGCCATGGCCGAAATAGGGTATGCCGGTGGCAATGAGCGCATCGGCGAGATCGCGCCGCGCCGATACGCGCAGCCGCTGATCGTGCCGCCACGCACCCCTGCCGCGCTCCGCCCAGAAACTTTCGTCGGTAATCGGCTGATAGACGATCCCGGCGATGAAATCGCCCCAGCCGCCGTCCGGGCGAGCGTCCTGTACGGCGATGGATATCGCGAAATGAGGGATACCGTGCAGGAAATTGCTGGTGCCGTCCAGCGGATCGACGACCCAGCGCGGCTTGCCCCGCGCGCCTTCGACCGTCCCGCCCTCTTCCAGTAGAAACCCCCAATCGGGGCGGGCGCGCTGCAGCTCCTCGACCAGCGTCGCCTCGGCTTGCTGGTCCGCGCGGCTGACGAAATCCGCCGGCCCCTTACGGCTCACCTGCAGATGCTCGACCTCGCCGAAGTCGCGGCGCAGCTTCGCGCCCGCTTTTCGCGCGGCGCGCTCCATGACGGTAATGATGCCCGATTGCGCGGCCATCGGATCAGTCCGCGCGCTTCACATATTCGCGGTCATATACGTTGACAACGATGCGCGTGCCCGCGCCGATGTGCGGCGGAACCATCACGCGCACGCCATTGTCGAGCACGGCGGGTTTGAAGCTGGACGACGCGGTCTGCCCCTTGATGACCGCATCCGCCTCGACGATCGTCGCCTCGGCGAACTCGGGCAGTTCAACCGAGATTGGCCGCTCGTCCCACAGCTCGAGGACGACATCCATGCCATCCTGCAGAAAGTCGGCGGCGTCCCCCAGCAAGTCTCGCGGCAGCGTCGTCTGCTCGTAATTGTCCTTGTCCATGAATACGAGGTCGTCGCCCTCGGCATACAGGAACTGGAAATCCTTGGTATCGAGGCGAACCTTCTCGACCGTGTCGGCGCTGCGGAAGCGCACGTTGGTTTTCCGGCCGTCGATCAGATTCTTCATCTCGACCTGCATGAAGGCGCCACCCTTGCCGGGCTGCGTGTGCTGGATCTTGGCGACCTTCCAGATGCCGCCCTCATATTCCAGAATGTTGCCGGGGCGGATGTCGACGCCGCTGATCTTCATGAATGCACCTTTGCTTGGGCCGCTGTCGCGCTTCGCTGGCGGGAGAAAGAGCCGGTCGCTCGCGACGCGAGCGGGATCGCGGCGCGACTAGCCGAGGGCGCGCGTACGCGCAAGCTAGCCGCGGTCCACGCGTTCCAGCAGCCGCGCGAAGGCGGAGACGGCGGCGGCGGGGCCGTCGGCATGCGCCCAGACGCCCGACGAGACCGCCAGGAAATCGGCGCCTGCCTCGACCAGCGGGGCGGCGTTATCGGTCGTGATCCCGCCGATCGCGACGCACGGGATCTCCGATACCGTACTCCACCAGCCGAGCAGGGCGGGATCGGCGACATGCTCGGTCGCCTTGGTCGTGGTAGGGTGGAAGGCCCCGAACGCAACATAGTCGGCCCCGGCCTCCCCCGCTTCCATCGCGAGATGGCGGCTGGCATGACAGGTCACCCCGATCTGTGCGTCGGGACCGAGCAGGCGCCGCGCATCGCGTGGATCGCCGTCGCCCTGACCTAGGTGAACGCCGTCCGCGCCGAGGCGCTTCGCCAGCGCCGCGTCGTCATTGACGATGAAGGCGACGTCAGCGGCGCGGCAGGCGGTAAGCAGCGGCTCGGCTAGCCGCGCCGCCGCATGCTGGTCCAGCTCCTTCACGCGGAACTGAAAGGCCGCGACCGGGCCGGCGCCGAGCGCGGCGGCTAGTCGTTCAGGGAAATCGCCGCCGACGTCGAGCGGCGAGATGAGGTAAAGCTGGCAACGCGCGCGGCGATTGTGCGTCTCGAACCGGTCCGCGAAGCCGGGATCGAGGTCGAGCGCGCCGCTGTCGTCGCTCATGCCACCGACGCTGCGTGGATCTCGTCGATCGCTCCGCCCAGCGATGCGTCGAATTCCTCCCCGCTCATCTGATGGCGGAGGTCCTCGAGAAGTGCCCGGCTGAAACTCGCGATGACGCCGGCATTCTTCGCCAGTTCGGCGCAAGCCTCGGCACGTGCGAAACCGCCCGATAGCGCCACGACGCGCAGCACGCGCGGATGCGCGACGAGCGGGGCGAACAGGCCGGGCGTCTCGGGCAGGCTCAGTTTCAGCATCACCTTGTCGGCGCCGGGCATGGCGTCGAGCGCGGCGGTCAGTTCGGCCAGCAGAATGCGGTCGGCCGCACCGCGCTCGGGGCTCTTGATGTTGATTTCGGGCTCGATCATCGGGACGAGGCCCGCGGCCAGAACCTGGCGCGCGACGTCGAACTGCTGCGAGACGATCCGTGCGATACCGGCCTCGTTCGCAAGGTTGATGACCGAGCGTTCCTTCGTCCCAAACACGCCGAGGCCTCTCGCCTTGGCGAGCAGTGCGTCGAGATCCGGCATGGGCTTCATCAGCTGGACGCCGTCCGCTTCGTCCTCCAAACCCTTGTCGATCTTGATGAACGGGACGACCCCGCGATCCAGCAGCGCCTGCGGCGTCGGCTTGTCGTCCACCCGGCCGTCCATCGTGCGTTCGAACAGGATCGCTCCGATCACCTTTTCACCGTTGAAACAAGGTGATGTAATGATACGTTCGCGCATCGTATGAATGAGCGCGAACATCTCCTCGTCACCATTGTAGGCGTCGGCTTCGACTCCATAGCCCTTGAGCGCCTTTGGCGTCGATCCGCCGCTCTGGTCCAATGCCGCGATGAAGCCTGCACCGGTCGCGATCTGGTGCATCATGGCGTCCGTAGTGGTCAGCGCGGTCATTCAAACGTCTCCTGGGAAAATCCGGGTGCGGTCAGGCTCGGCACAGGGCGGCGACGCCCGGCAGCACACGCCCTTCCATCCATTCGAGAAAGGCGCCGCCGGCCGTGGACACGAAGCTGAAGCTCTCCGCCACGCCCGCCTGATTGAGTGCGGCGACGGTGTCGCCCCCGCCCGCTACGGAAACCAGCGACCCCTCGCGGGTCAGCGCGGCAGCGAAACGCGCTAGCGCACCGGTCGCGGCGTCGAACGGCGGCGTTTCGAATGCACCGAGGGGGCCGTTCCAGACCAGCGTCCGGCACGTCTTCAGCACGTCCGAAAGGGCCTCGACCGCGGCTGGTCCGATATCGAGGATCATTTCGTCCGACGCGACCTCATGCACATTGACCGTACGCACCGGTGGATTTGCGCGGAATTCGCGTGACGTCACGACGTCGTAGGGAAGATGAATGGTGCATCCGGCCGCATCCGCTGCCGCGAAGATCGCTCCGACGGTGTCGAGGAGGTCATGTTCGCACAAGGACCTGCCGACATCGATACCGCGCGCGGCCAGAAAGGTGTTGGCCATGCCGCCACCGATGATGAGATGATCGACACGCCCGACGAGGTGACGCAGGACATCGATCTTGCTCGAAACCTTGGCGCCGCCGACCACCGCCGCAACGGGTCGTTCCGGCTGTCCAAGCGCACGCTCCAGCGCATTGATCTCCGCTTCCATCGAACGTCCGGCGAAGGACGGCAGCATGCGCGCGATTCCCTCGGTCGACGCATGGGCGCGATGCGCGGCGGAGAAGGCGTCGTTCACATACAGTTCGCCGACCTCTGCCATCGCGCTGGCGAGTGCAGGATCGTTCGCCTCCTCACCCTTGTGGAAACGCGTGTTCTCCAGGACGGCTATGTCGCCCGGCCCCAGCACGGCGAGTCCCGCCAAGGCACCCTCGCCCACGCAATCCGAGACGAACATCGCGTCGCGGCCCAGCGTATCCGATACCGCATCGATGACCAGGCTGAGCGACAGATTGGGATCCTTGGCGCCTTTCGGCCGTCCGAAATGCGAGAGCAGCAAGACGATGGCGCCGCGATCCGCGAGTTCCAGCACCGTCGGCGCCATGGCGTGCAACCTTGTCGCGTCGGTCACCGCCCCATCGTGCATCGGCACGTTTAGGTCGACGCGCACGAGCACGCGACGACCGTGCACGTCGCCCATGTCGTCCAATGTGCGGAATGCGGTCACGAGCGTCAGAGCAGTCCGGCCATGACCGTCGCCGTATCGACCATGCGGTTCGAAAAACCCCATTCATTGTCGTACCAGCTGACGACGCGGACGAGCTTTCCTTCCAGCACCGCGGTTTCGAGGCTGTCGATGGTCGAACTGGCCGGGCAATGATTGTAGTCGATTGACACCAGTGGTTCGTCCGAAAAGGCCAGCACGCCCTTCAGAACACCCTCCGAAGCGGCTTTCAGCAGGCCATTCACCTCCTCGCGCGACGTGTCGCGTGCTGGCGTGAATGTGAGATCGACGAGGCTCACATTGGGCGTCGGCACGCGGATGGCCGAGCCATCGAGCCTTCCTTTCAATTCGGGAAGGACTTCGCCGACGGCGCGGGCGGCACCGGTGGTTGTCGGGATCATCGACATGCCGGCCGCCCGCGCGCGGCGGGGATCGCTGTGGATCTGGTCCAGTATCTTCTGGTCGTTGGTATAGGCATGGATCGTGGTCATCAGCCCGCGCTCGATACCGATCGCGTCGTTCAGCACCTTCGCGACGGGCGCGAGACAATTGGTGGTGCAGCTGGCATTCGACACGATGCCATGGTCTGCGGTCAGTCGGTCATGATTGACGCCGTAGACCACGGTCAGATCGACGCCCTTGGCCGGGGCCGAGATCAGCACCCGCCTGGCACCGGCCGCGATATGCTTGCCTGCGGCATCGCGATCGGTGAAAAAGCCGGTGCATTCCAGGGCGATGTCGACGGCCATTTCGGCGTGCGGCAAATTGGCCGGGTCGCGCTCCTTGGTCACGCGAATATGCTTGCCGTCCACAAGCATTGCATCGCCGTCTGCGGTCACCGAACCAGGAAAGGGTCCGTGCACGCTGTCGCGCTTGAACAGAAGCGCGTTGGCGCTCGCATCGGCCAGGTCGTTGATCGCGACGATCTCCAACCCGCAATCCGGGCGCTCCAGGATAGCGCGCGCGACGAGCCGGCCAATGCGCCCGAAACCGTTGATGGCGACCTTTGCGGCCATGGCGTCTTTCTCCGTTGTTAGTTCAAACGATCAAGGATTTGCGGCACGATCTTGGCAGCGGTCAGACCAAAATGATCGTAGAGGTCGCCAATCGGTCCTGAAGCGCCGAAACCGTCGATTCCGACACGCAGGCCATCAAGACCGGCATAGCGTTCCCAACCGAAGGTTGTTCCAGCCTCGATGGTCACGCGCAAGGTCGCGGCGTCGCCGAGCAGGTCGGTGCGATATTCCGCCTCTTGCGCATCGAAAAGGCTGGTGCATGGCATCGAGATTACGTCCGCCCCGATCCCTCGCCCGGCGAGCGCGTCGGCCACATCCAGTGCCACCGCGACTTCCGATCCGGTGGCGATGAGAACGACGCGGCGCGCGGTTCGCGCCGCGCGCAGGCGATATGCGCCCCTGGCGCAAAGATTTTCCGAAACGGCATCGCGCACCGCCTTGAGGTCCTGCCTCGTCAGCGCGAGCAAGGACGGACCGGCACGGTTCGCTAGCGCAAGTTCCCAGCATTCGGCGGTCTCGAGCGCATCCGCCGGACGGAACACATGCAGTCCGGGCATGGCCCTAAGGCTTTGTAGATGCTCGATTGGCTGGTGCGTGGGCCCGTCCTCCCCCAGCCCGATGCTGTCGTGCGTCATCACGTAGACCACGCGGGTGCGCTGCAATGCAGACAAGCGGATAGCGGGCCGGCAATAATCCGAAAACACGAGGAAGGTGCCGCCGAACGGTGCGACGCCGCCGTGCAGCGCCATTCCGTTCATGGCCGCCGCCATGCCGAACTCCCGAATGCCGTAGTAGATATAGCGTCCGGAATAGTCGTCACGCGTCAGCGGCCGCGTCGCCGCCGTCTTGGTATTGTTCGACCCCGTGAGATCGGCGGAGCCACCGATCAGCGCCGGAAACTGTTCGGTCAGCGTCCCGAGCGCTTTTTCCGACGCCTTGCGGGTCGCAAGTGTCGGTCGGTCCGTCGCTAGCTTCGCCTTATACGCCTGCCATGCCTCATTCGCTGCGGCGTCAATGGGTTGCGTCTCGAAGCTCGCTTCAGTTAATCGAGCGGCCGCGATGCGTGCTTCCCATTCCGAACGGTCGCCGGCGCTTCTGCCACCGATGGCGCGCCACGCGGTGACGAGATCCTCGGGCAAGCTGAAAGGTTCGTGGTTCCACGCGAGTTCGCCCCGCGCAGCGACGATCTCGTCTGCGCCCAGTGGCGATCCGTGCGTCGCCGACGTGCCCTGCTTGTTCGGCGCGCCGTAGCCGATGATGGTGCGGCACGCGACGAGGCTGGGGCGCGGATCGGCGATCGCCTCATCCAGCGCCGCCCGAATGCTGGCGCCGTCATGCCCGTTGCACGCGACGGTGTGCCAACCTGCGGCGCGGTGACGCGCGGCGATATCCTCGCTGGTCGACAGCGAGGTCGCGCCATCGATGGTGATGCGGTTGTCGTCCCACAAAACGATGAGTCGGCCGAGGGCCAGATGCCCGGCGAGCCCAATCGCCTCATGGTTGATGCCTTCCATCAAGCAGCCGTCTCCGGCGATGACGAAGGTGCGATGATCGACCGCAGCATCGCCGTGCACGGCATTGAGATGGCGTTCGGCGATCGCCATACCGACGCCCATGGCCAGCCCCTGCCCCAGCGGCCCGGTCGTCGCCTCGATCCCTGGGAGCTCGAAATTCTCCGGATGTCCGGCACATGGGCTGCCGACCTGACGAAAATTGCGGAGGTCTTCGAGCGTTGGCCGGGCGTATCCGGTCAGATGCAGCAGCGCGTAGACCAGCATGGATCCATGGCCAGCGGACAGGATGAAGCGATCGCGATCCGGCCAATGCGGTGCCGACGCGTCGAACTTCAGATATTCTTTGAACAGGATGGTCGCCACGTCGGCCATGCCCATCGGCATGCCCGGGTGGCCGCTGTTCGCGGCCTGCACGCCATCCATCGCCAGCGCGCGAATGGCGTTGGCAAGGCGGCGGTCGTCGACGGTCATGATCTTGTTCCTGTGTGCCGCCAGCTTAGCGGCCTGCGGTGCCCGACCGGGCATGCCCGCCGCAGACGTGGCGTTCCGACCGCTTGGTCCGATTCGCCGCGCCGTTCCTTTGCTTGCACGAAAGCGGGGCGTCAACCGCAGGGGCTTGGCATCGATGGAGCAGGCAGCCTATGCTCGCGCGATGAGCGACAGATCCATTACCGACGCACTCGACCGCGCGGAGGCTGCGATGAGTCTGCTGGAAGATGCTGTGATGCGCGTAGAAAAGTCGCAAGGCGATGCTGGCAACGTCGCCTTGCGATCCGAGGTTCGCGCGGTCATCGGCGAGCTCGACAGGCTGATCGGGGACGACCGTGGGTGACGTGACGCTGGACGTCGGTGGGCATCGCTACCGCGTACGGTGCGCCGATGGCGAGGAGGCCGAGCTGGAGCGGCTGGGTGCCCTGGTGCACCACGAGGTAGAGGCCGCGCGCCAGGCCGTACCCGGACTGACCGAGGTGCGGCAATTGCTGTTCGCAGCGCTGTTTCTAGCCGACCGCGTGGGCACGACCGTTACCGGAGTGCCAGACAGCGACGAGACGTTGCGCCGGATCGGCGCGCTCGCGGACCGCATCGAGGCTCTGGCCGCGCGACTTGACAGGCCTTGAGATGGAGGCGCCGAACGCCTACATTCGATAGGACGGGTACTGCCGGGTGCGAGGCTTTGCGAAAATCCCTGAGGCGATAAATTCATCCATGGGGGCTGTCCCTGCCCGGGCCCTGGCCCGACGCATATGGTCCCCACCTGACGTTACTGGCGTCAGAGGATATTCCAGCTACCGGCCCATGCGGTCCCGTCAACTTCCATGCCGTCGATAACGGAAGAGAAAGCGGTTTTGCGCGGTATTTTGCGGGCACGCCGGCGCGCGGCCGCGACGCATCGTGCATGGTCATGCGACGTCATGCCGCCGCTTGCGCACGCGCGCATATTGGCCAGCTACCGCCCGATCGCCAATGAAGCCGACCCTGACCCCATTCAGCGTCATGTCGACGCTGATATCCTATGTTTCCCGCGCATCCGCGATGACGGCGTCATGGATTTCGCCCGGACCCGGGATGACGAGGATTGGATCATTGGGCCTTACGGCGTAAGCCAGCCGGCGCCGGTCTGCCCCACATGCATACCGGATGTGATCCTCGTGCCGCTCCTGGGATTTGATCGGGGTGGTGGGCGACTGGGGCAAGGCGGCGGTCATTATGACCGTGCCTTGGCCGCGCATCCCGACGCCCTTGCCGTTGGCGTCGCTTGGGCGGTGCAGGAAGTGGCCGCGGTACCGCTCGAAGCTTGGGACCGCCGACTCGACCACATAGTGACCGAACGGGAATGGATCAGCGTATGATACCTGAAGACCAAGCGAGGCCGAGTTGGCGCAAGCCAGCGGGCGCGGCGCTGATACTCGCGATCATCGCCGCCTGGGCGTGGCTCGTGGTCTCGATGATCGAGGAGATCGGCCCCCTCGATGCTTGGCTCGCAATCCCGATCTATGCGACGGCTGGCATCGCCTGGATCCTGCCGCTACGCCCGATCCTAAGCTGGATGGAGACCGGGCGCTGGCGCTGAAGCAGCACCATCGCAGATACGAAGAATGGCGCGAGTGACGGGGCTCGAACCCGCGACCTCCGGCGTGACAGGCCGGCGCTCTAACCAACTGAGCTACACCCGCGTTCGGTGTGAGGGCGGGCGATTATGGCCAGCCGACGCTCAAGTCAACCGGACTTGGCGGAACTGGCGATTATTTCACTGTCGGTGTCGAGCGCTGCCGCGGACGCGGGCGCCGCGCCCGCCCATTCCGGCCGGATTCCGCGCAACGAAAAGAGCAACGTCTGCCCGATGATCAGGAGCGGCACCGCCAGTAGCGCCCCGGGGGCCCCCCAGATCCAGCCCCAAAAGCTCAACGAAACGAGAATCAGCACGGGATTGATCGTCAACCGGCGGCCCAGCACCATTGGCGTCACCACGTTCGCCTCAACCGTATGCAGGCCGATCTGGATGATCGCCGGAAGCAACGCCCAGCCGACGCTGTCGAAGGTCATGAGGCCGCCCATGGCGAGCAGTGCCGCGGCGATGATCGGCCCGATATAGGGAACGAAATTGCACAGCGCCACGAGACCGCCCCACATCAGCGGTGACGGCATGCCGATCGCCCACAACAGCAAAGCCACGGCAAGACCCAGTCCGGCGTTGATGAGCACGATGGTCGACAGATAGGCGGACGTCGCATCGACGACATTCTGGATCACCCGCGCGGTGTTGAGCGCGCTATCGAAGCTGCCACGACTTTCGATGGTGCGTCCCCGTAGCCGCGTCCAGCCGGCGAGGAAGAAGAAGATGAGCAGGATCGAGAAAAATGTCTGAATGGCGGCCGCCGGTGCCGCACCTGTTACATAGTCGAAGACCGAGCTGGGGGTTTCGACGGCGACGGCTTGCATCTGTGCGGCGGTGTTGTCCGCAAAACTTTGCAAGGTATTATCGACAAAACGCTGTAAAGAAGAATAAAAGTCGATTACCGGTGCTAGATTGGCCTGGATGGTCGGCAGCCGCTCGGGCAGTTGCAATACCCAGCTGCTGGCAGGAACGACGACCAGCGCCAGCGCGCCGTTGATGAGCAGCAAGAATGCCAGCACGCATATGAGCGCGGCAAGTGCGGCGGGTACGCTACGACGTTCCAGCCATTCCAGCGCGGGAACCAGGGCGATCGCAATGACGATGGCGGCGGTGATCGGCAGGAAGAATTCGGCGCCGGCCTGCAACGCGAACGGGGTGCCAAGCGCGAGCGCCGCGACAATCGCGTAGGCCCCGGTCCGGACATATCGTTCGGTCGCCGCGTCCGGTGGCCGTTCGTTCGGATCGGAGGATTCGAGCATCACGCGCTTATGACAGGTGGCGATCCTACCGTCACGTGTTCCGGCACGGTCCGAATCACGGCCGGCGACGCACTGACGTCGCGCAGTCGCCGGGGTTAACCGGCTGTTTTCCTTTATCTGACACAAGCGCCCTCAGCAAAAAGCCGAGGGACCACGCATGCAACCTGTTTCGACGTCACGCTATCGCCACGCCTGTCTTGCGTCCGCCGCCGTCTGCGCCCTGATGGCGGTGCCGGCGAATGCCGCAGGCACGCGCGCCGGCACGGTCATCGATAACGAGGCCAAGGCGACCTACGACCAGGGCGGTACGACCATAGAGGTGCCGTCGAACATTAATAGCATCACGGTCGACGAGCTGCTGGATACGGTGGTGGCCTGGGACGACGGCGCAGACGTGCCGACGACGCCGGGCTCGACCGGTCAGGCACTGACCTTCACGCTCACGAATACCGGCAACGGCGAGGAGGCGTTCCTGCTGTCGACCGTTTCGAACATCGGCGGTGATAATTACGACCCGACCGGCGTGACCATCGTCATCGATAATGGCGACGGCATATACCAGCCGGGGTCGGACACCGTCTATGTACCCGGGGCCGGCAACCCCCTGCTCGATCCCGACGAAACGATTACCATATTCGTCGTCGGCAATACGCCGGGCGGCCTCGCCGACGGCAATCGCGGCGGCGTCCGGCTGGTCGCCAGCGCCGTTACCGGGACCGGCGCCCCTGGAACCAGCTTCGCCGGGGCCGGTGAAGGCGGCGGCGATGCCGTAGTCGGCACCACCGGTGCCGATGGTGAGGACGAGGGCTATTACATCGTAGGCGCGGCCAGCGTCGGCCTGGTCAAGTCGGCGACCGTCGTCGATCCGTTCGGGGGCCCGAACGCCGTTCCCGGATCGATCATCACCTACCAGATCGTGGCGACGACCGTCGGTTCGGGCAGCCTGCCCAACCTTGTCATCAACGACGCCATCCCGTCCGGCACCACCTACCGCGCAGGCACGATCACGCTTGGCGGCACGACGCTGACCGACAACGCCGACGCCGATGCGGGGCGGTTCAGCGCCGGCGCGGTCTCCGTGTCGCTCGGCACGGTTCCCGGCGGCCAAACCCGCACCGTCACCTTCCAAGTCACGATCAACTGAGAGGACCAGCGATGTTGAACCGTCTTGCCATCTTGATCGGCCTCGCGCTCGCCGCGCCGGCTGCCGCGCAGACGCCTAGCGCCGTTAGCCTGGACAGCGACGTCCTGGTCGAACGCACCACCACGGATGCGCAGGGCCGCGAACAGACGGCGCTCGAGGCGCCCGCTGTGGTCGTGCCCGGCGACAAGCTCGTCTTCGTCCTGCGCTACCGCAACAACGGCGCGACGCCCGCAAGCGACTTCGTGGTGACCAATCCGCTCCCGGCGGCCATCGCATTCGAAGGCGTGCCGGACGAACGGGCGCAGCTCTCCGTCGATGGCGGTCGCAGCTGGGGCGCGCTCGCGTCGCTGACCGTGCGCGAGCCCGACGGTACCGCGCGGCCCGCCGCGGCCCGCGACGTGACCCACATCCGCTGGGCGTTCGCCCAGCCGATTCCGGCCGGTGAAGCCGGACGACTGATGTTCCGCGGCATCGTTCGGTAACCAAACCCCTTCCGCGGACAAACGACGATTTCCCGGCTCGCCGGGCTTTCGACCACCGGTGTCCGGCGCACTGCGCCGGCGCCTTCCTGCACCCTAGGAGCACAGCAATGACCAGTAAGCTGTATCACCTGGGTTCCGGCAGCCTCCTCGCCATCGCCCTTGCCTCCACGGCACCGGCGTTGGCGGCGGGCACGACTGCCGGCACCTCGATCACCAATACCGCGACCATCAACTACCAGGTGGGCGGCGTATCGCAGCCGGCGATCTCGGACGGCGACACCTTCGTCGTCGACCGTGAGGTCGATCTGACCGTAGCCGAGCTCGGCAACGCCACGACCATCGTCGCGCCCGGCCAGACCGGAGCCGTGACGTCGTTCACCCTGACCAATTCCTCCAACGCGGTGCTGGATTTCGCGCTTGCCGTGTCGCAAACCGCGGGTGGCGTCGCCAGCCACGGTGGCACCGACAATTTCGACGTGACTTCACCGGTAATCTATCGTGAAACCGGCACCGTTGCCGGCTTCGATGCGACGGACGTCGTGGTGACTTTCGTCGACGAGCTAGCGGCGGACGCGAACGTGACGCTGTATGTCGTCGCCAACGTGCCCGCAGGCCGCGTGACCAACGACGTCGCGAACATCCGTCTGACCGCCACGGCGCGCGAAGGCGGTACGGTTGGCGGCGCGGTTGGTGCCGCCATCACGCAAACCTCGGGCGCCAATACGTCCGGCATGGACACCGTGTTCGGCGATGCGGCGGGCCCGGCTGATGCGGCGCGCGATGGCGCGCACAGCGACGATGACGATTACACCGTCCAGACCGCGGCGCTGACGCTGGACAAGCGGAGCACGGTGATCAGCGACCTGATCAACGGGACTACCAATCCCAAGCTGATCCCCGGCGCCACGGTGGAATATTGCATCGCGGTGACCAATGCCGCGGGCGGCGCGGCGGCCAATACGATCAACGTCACGGACATATTGCCGACGACCTTGACCTATGTCGCCAACTCGATCCGCCTTAACGGTACGACGACGGGGCTCGTCTGCAACACCGACGGGGCCGCCGGCGGTTCGTACAACTCAGGCACGCGCGAGGCGTCCGGCACGATCACGACCGTGCCGGCCGGTTCCACCCGCACGCTCGTCTTCCGCGCCACCGTCAACTGATCGCATGGCCGGGTGACGGGCGCGACCGTCACCCGGTTCTTTTGGATTCACCGAACTAACCATGCTCGATTGGCGCACTTTCACGGCAGCAGCGGTCACCGCCGCGTCCGGTCTGTTCGGACCGGCCGCGCAAGCGCGCGTCGTGAGCAATGTCGCGACAATCGACTGGACCCAGGGCAATGCGGTCGCCAGCGTGCGATCGAACCGCGTCGATATCGGCGTACAGGACCCATCCCAGCCTATCCAGGCCACTATATTCCGGATCGATCCATCGGGGTCGCCAGGCATGCCATCGCGCCTCGACGGCAGCGGATGTGCGGCATTACCGTCCGCGTCGGCCGGCGCGGTCACCCTGCTCCCATCGTCCAGTTTCCGCGCGGGACAACCCGTTGCCTTCGGCATACGCTTTGCCGCGGAAAACCGCGATCCGAACGCGCGCGACGCATTCGAGGTGACGGTTCGCGCGGCTAATGGCGACGAGGAACGCTTGCTGCTGCGCGAGGATGCCGACGACAGCGGCTTCTTCGTCGGCGCGCTGGCCACCGTCCGCACGCCCCCTGCCCCCGCACGCGGCGACTGCCGGCTTTCGGTCGACCCCAACAGCAGCGTCCGCCTGGTCCTGACCCGCGCGGGAACGACGGCCGAACTCGCCAGCGCTATCGTCAGTTTCCTGGTCGATCCGTTCGGCATCGTGTTCGACAGCGGCGATGGTGAGCCTGTCGCAGGCGTGCGGGTAACATTGGTGAACGCCGATACCGGCGCTCCGGCCGTGGTTTTCGGCGACGACGGTGTCTCCGCCTTCCCCAGCAGCCTGATCACAGGGTCGACCGTGAACGACGCCGGCGGTACCCGCTATGCCTTTCCGCCCGGAGATTACCGCTTTCCCTTCGTCGCGCCCGGAAGATATCGGCTGATCGTCGAACCCGATGCGCCTTACAGCTGGGCTAGCCGCGCCACGATCGCGGAATTAAGCGCATTTCGTCGTCCCGACGACGGCCAACCCTATGCCGTGACCGATGCGAGCTACGGCGCGGTTTTCATACTGTCGACACCGACCCCGGTGCGGGTGGACATACCGATCGATCGGCCCGGCGCCGGGCTGACTTTGCGCAAGGGTGCCAATACCTCCATCGCGCTGCCCGGCGACGCCGTGCAATACCGGATCGACGTGCGCAACGGCGATGCGCGGCGTGCGACGGGACCACTGACGGTCGAGGACGATCTCCCGCAGGCGGTACGGCTCCGCCGGGATACGGTACGGTACAACGGCGCGCTGATAGCGCCGTCGATATCGGACGATGGCCGACGTTTCACCGTCGCCCTGCCCCCGCTGGCGGCGGGCGCCAGCGGCACGCTAACCTATGTCGCCGAGATCAGGCCCGATGCGCGCCCCGGTGATGCGAACAACATCGCCGCGGCGCGTGATAATCGCGGGACTGTCAGCAACATAGCGGATTCCAATATCCGCATCCGCCGGGACGACCTGGGCGATCGGATGGTCATAATCGGCCGCGTGACGGCCGGTGGCTGCTCGGTCGATCCCGATGGCGCCGCCGGCATCGGCGGGGTGCGGGTGCTGCTGCAGGACGGCAGTTTCACCGTCACCGACAGCGACGGCCGCTACCATTTCGAGGGCGTGCGGCCGGGGCTCAGCGTCGTGCAGATCGATCCGTCCACCCTGCCGGCATCACAGGTGGCGGTGGATTGCGCACGCAACGTCCGCGCCGCCGGCAATGCCCTGTCGCGCTTCGTCGAAGGGCGTGGCGGCGAGCTGAAACGCGCCGATTTCCGCACCGCGTCCGTCGCTTCCGACGAAGCGCCGGCCGATGCGGAAACCGCAGCGACCCCTCGCATCGCCGCGCCGGCACGCCCCGCCGTCGCTACCGATGTCGCTAGTGCGGGGGGCGATGTCGATTTCTTCGCCGGCCAGAGCGCCGGCATCGATTGGCTGTTTCCAGCGGTCGATCACAACCCGCGCTCGCCTTCGATCCGGGTCGCGATCAAGCATCTGCCGGGCCAGATCGTCGAACTGTCGCTCAACGGCCACCGCGTCGATCCGCTGAACGCGGATGGTGCCGCGACAGCACCCGACCGCAGTTTCATGGTGTCGAGCTGGCGCGGGATCGAACTGCTGCCGCGCACCAACCGTTTCGTAGCGCGCGTGCTCGATGCCGACGGCACGCTGGTCCAGGAGCTCGCGCGGGACGTCCATTATGCCAGCGGCGCGCTGCGTGCGGAAATCGTGGCGGGCCAGTCGCTTCTGCTGGCGGATGGCCTCAACCGACCGGTCATCGCCGTGCGCATCACCGATCGCGACGGCCGCCCGGTCAAGCATGGCGTGGTCGGCGATTTCGCCGTGCAGCCCCCGCATCGCGCGGCCCAGTCGGTCGACGCCGAGCAGGAGCGTCAGCTTTCCGGGCTGGAGCGCGTCCGCACCAACTGGCGGATCGAGGGTGACGACGGCCTCGCCTATATCGAGCTCGAGCCGACCACGGCGTCGGGTTCCGCACGGCTCGACTTCACCTTTCGCGACGGCGATGTCGTGCGCGAGCAACAGCTCGATGTTTGGCTCAACCCGGGGGACCGCCCCTGGACCGTGGTTGGCTTCGCCGCGGGCAGCGTCGGCTACAACACGCTCGACGACCGCATGGAGCCGGTCGCCGAGGGTCTCGACGCCCAGAACGTGGACGGCCGTCTGGCGCTGTACGCAAAGGGCCGCATCCTCGGCCAGTGGCTGATGACCCTGTCCTACGACAGCGACAAGGAACGCGACGAAGCCCGCTTCGGCGGCGTGATCGACCCGCGCGCCTATTACACCATCTACGCCGACCGCGCCGATCGCGGGTTCGACGCGGCCTCGGTGCGCAACCTCTACCTGCGCCTGGAGCGCCCGCAGTTCTACGCGCTGTTCGGCGATTTCGAGACCGGCATCAACGAGCCCGAGCTAACCCGCTACCAGCGCTCGATGAACGGCGTGAAGGGCGAGTATCGCGGACAGAATCTCGCCGCGACAGCCTTCGTCGCCGACACGCCGTATCGCTACCGCCGCGACGAGTTCCAGGGCAATGGCCTGTCCGGCCCTTACTCGCTCGGCGCGCGCGACATCCTCGCCAATTCGGAGCGGGTGACGATCGAGATCCGCGACCGCCTGCGTTCGAACATCATCGTCGAAAGCCAGGTGCTGGTGCGCCACATCGATTACGACATCGACTATTTCGCCGGCACGCTGCGCTTCCGCGCGCCCGTGCTGAGCCGCGACGAGAGCTTGAACCCGCGCTTCATCGTCGTCGATTACGAGGTCGACGGCGTCGGCCAGCGCGTCACCAACGGCGGTGGCCGCGTGTCCTGGCGCAATGACGACGAAAGCTTGCGCATCGGCGTGACCGGCATTCACGACGAGAGCGATACCGCGAGCGCCAACATGGGCGGCGTGGACCTGCGCTACCGCCCGAGCGCCGCGACCGAGATCCGCGCCGAGCTGGCCGCGAGCGACGGCAGCGAGCGCCGTACGGGTGCTCCCACGATTGATACCGACATGGCGCACGCCTGGCTGGTCGAATTCGAGCATCATGGTCCCAATTTCGACGTGCTGGCCTATGCCCGCGAGCGCGAGGCGGGCTTCGGCGTCGGCCAGTTGACGAGAGCCGGAGACGGCAGCCGCCGCTTCGGCTTCGACGGCAAGTTGAAGGTGGGTCGCGACATCGCGCTGCTGGCAAGCGCTTGGCAAGAGGACTATCTCGCTCGCGACGCCCGCCGCCGCGCTGCCCGCGTGCAGGCCGAATGGCGCACGGCGGACACGGTGCTCCGCGCGGGCCTGACCCATGCGGACGACGATCTGGGCGATGGGACAAGCAACCGCTCGACGCTCGTCTCCTTGGGCGCGACCCAGCGATTGTTCGACCAGCGGCTGGAGCTCGACGGCAGTACCGAGTTCGCGCTTGGCGGCGATGACGAGAGCGTCGATTTCCCCGCCCGCCACCGCCTCGGCGCGCGTTTCGCGGTGTCGCAGGCGGTCAGCCTGGTCGGCGCCTACGAGATCGCGAGCGGCGGCAATGTCGACGCGCGCACTGCGCAGCTAGGCTTCGACGTGCGCCCCTGGGACGGGGGACGCGTCGTGCTTAGCGGCAATCGGCAGAGCCTGGGCGAATTCGGCCCGCGCAGCTTCGCCGCTTACGGCCTGACGCAGAGCTTTCAGATCGACGAGCATCTGTCGGTCGATTTCACGCTCGACGGGCAGCGGACGCTGGGCGGCATTTCGGCCAGCGATATCCTCGACCCGTTCCAGCCGGTTGCATCGGGCGGCTTCCTTGACGGCTATGGCTCGATCACGGAAGACTTCACCGCGGTCACCGCGGGCGCGACGTGGCGCAACGACGATTGGAGCATCACCGGCCGCGCCGAGTATCGCGACGGCGAGATCGCCGACCGGACCGGCGTCACCATCGGCGGTATCCGCCGGATCGGCGACGGCCGCGCCTTCGGCGGCCTGCTCACCTGGGCGCGCGCGTCGAGCGATGTCGCGGCATCGACCGAGACGCTGCAGGCCGAGATGAGCTGGGCGCACCGCCCCGCCGACAGCCGCTGGAGCATCCTCGAAAAGCTCGAGCTGCGTTACGACGCGGTCGACAACGCCATCGCTGGTCAGCCCGGCGCGATCGGCGGCCCGGCGCTTGGGCTCACCGGCGACGCCCGCTCGCGCCGCGTCATCAACAGCCTGACGGTCAACTACACGCCGGTCGATCAGGAAGACGAGACTCGCTGGCACGAAGCGGGCGAATATGCGCTGTTCGTCGGCCTGCGCCATACCTCCGATCGCTTCGGCGAGGATGACGTCAAGGGCTGGTCCGCGGTGGTCGGCGCCGACCTGCGCTTCGACCTCGCCGAACATGTCGGCATCGCCATCACCGGCACCGCCCGCATCGGCACCGACGCCCGCACCACCGCCTACGCCGGCGGCCCGCAAATCGTCGTCACGCCGTTCGAGAATGCAAATTTGGTGCTTGGCTATAACCTTGCCGGCTTCCGCGACCGCGACTTCGAGGACAATCGGTTCACGCGCGATGGCGTGTATGCGACGTTCCGGCTGAAGTTCGACCAGACGACGT
>CBDUBN010000032.1:0-21232 GCA_965365395.1 uncultured Sphingomonas sp. | reverse complement strand
ATCGCCGATTCGGTCACGACCACCGTGGGCGTCAGCATCGACCTGTCGCAAAGCCGCATTCTGAACGACGGCTTTGGCAACAGCGCCAACATCTTCAATGTCGAGGGCGTCACGGGCGGCAATCTCGATGACACGCTTGTCGGCAACGATGGCGATAATCGCTTTGGTCTGACGCTGGGCACGGACACGATCGACGGTCGTGGGGGAACCGATGTTCTGGATACGGGCGGCGATCCACGCGCGAACTACACTGTCATCGCGAATGGCTCTGGCTACACGGTGAATTATTCGCTGACGCAGACGGTCTTCGTGTTCAACCCCGTGACCGGTCTATCCGAACCACAGACCATCACCGAAAACGCGACCACCAACGTCATCAACGTGGAACGCATCCGCTTCGCCGAGGGCGAATTCAACCTTGCCGACCTGGCGGCGCCTTCCACGACTCCCAGCGAGGGCAACGACACGCTGACCGGTACGCCCGGCGCCGACACGATCGACGCGCTGGGCGGCGACGACACGATCAACGCGCTCGGCGGCAACGACACGATCGACGGCGGCGCGGGCACGGACGTGGCGATCTTCGCCAAGGCGAGTAGCGCCTATGCGGTCGTCTCGAACAACGCCGGCGGCTTCCTTGTCATCGACCGCGAAACGCTGGAGCAGGACACGGTCACCAACGTCGAGACGCTGCGCTTCTCGGATGGCGACTTTACACCGGCCAGCATCGCGCTCAACCGCATCGACACGCCAGCCGGCTCCACCAACGACGGGCGCAACGGCACCGCGAACGGCGACTATATCGTCGGCAACGACGGCTATAATTTCCTGCAGGGGTTGAATGGCGACGACTTCATCCTCGCCGGCGGCAATGGCGGCGCCCAACCCAGCGTGGATAACCTGCAGGGCGGGAACGGTAACGACACGCTCGTTGGCGGGGCCGGCGCCGATCTGCTGCGCGGCGGCGCGGGTGTCGATCGCTTCTTCGGCGGCGACGGCATCGATCGGATCAGCTTCAACGAGGTGGCGGCGACGCAAGGGGTGATCGCCGATCTCGTCACCGGCACGATCGAGAACGACGGCTTCGGCAACGTCGAAAGCTTCACCGGGATCGAGGGCCTGGGCGGCGTCACCCGCTTCGTCGACACGCTGCGCGGCGACGACAATGCCAACCTTATCCTCGGCGACACGATGGACACGCTGGTCGGCCGCGGCGGCGACGATACGATCCAGCTCCAGGGCTCGACCCTGGGCGGCGGCACGATCGACGGCGGCGACGGCTTCGACCGCATTTCGCTGTTCGTCGGCAACAAGCAGGAGGACACGAACGGTGACGGGATCGCCGACGTCGTCAACGCGACGCAGGGCGTTTCGGTCGATCTGACGCAGCAGCGCATCCTGAACGATGGCTTCGGTAACATGGCGACCCTGGTCTCGATCGAGGGAACGGGGGGCAGCGCCCTTAACGACACGCTGGTCGGCAGCGACGGCGACAATCGCTTCACGCTGAGCAACGGCGTCGATACGATCGACGGCCGCGGCGGCACCGACACCATCGTCGTGTCGAACGCCCGCGGTGAGACGGTGACCGTCACGCGCACCGGCGCGAACAGCTATCGGCTGACCGATACAACCGGCCTCGACACGACGGTAACCAATGTCGAGCAGATCCAATACACCGATGGCACCTTCGCCATAGCCTCGCTCGCCGTCCCCGGCCCCGGCAACGATTATGTCGAAGGCACGGCCGGCAACGACACGCTGAGCGGGCTTGGTGGCGACGACACGATCGTGGGCCTGGGCGGCAACGACGCGATCGACGGTGGCGACGGCAATGACACGCTCGACGGCGGCAACGGCAACGATATCGTCAACGGCGGCGCGGGCAACGACAGCATCACCGACGGCGGCGGAAGCAACCAGCTCAACGGCGGCGACGGCGATGATGTTATCACCACGGTCAACGGCGTTAACTTCATCATGCCCGGCGCGGGTAACGACATCGTCAATGGCGGCCTGACCACCGATGTCATCACCAGCGACCTCGCGACCGGGGGCGCGGACCGCTACAACACCGGCGGGGCCATCGACTTCGTCACTTTCAACATGGCCGCGGGATCGGAAGCGCGGGTCACCTTCACGTCGGGTGAGGTCGGCAATGGCAATGCGTTCGACAGCAACACGCAGGCGGGCCAGGACGGCGGGCTCGCGGTGCGCATTCAGCTGGAGAATTCGAGCGGCGATACCATCGGTCCGGTCACCCGCGGTGACGACGAAAGCGTCTATTACACCGCGTCCGAAGGATCGACCATCGAGGTGCGCGACCTCGTCTCCGGCGTGTCGCGCGGCTCGTTCCGCACGGCCTATCTCGGCGCCGCGACGGCGGACGTCATCACGGCCACCGGCGCTTTTGCGGACCAGAGTCTCTACGCAAATGGCGGCGCGGGCAACGACACGCTGAACGGCAGCACCGCCAACGATTTCCTCGTTGGCGGTGCGGGCGACGATACCCTGTCGGGCAACCTCGGCAACGACCGCTTCATCGGCGGCGCGGGCGATGACGTGATCAGCGGCGGCGATGGAGACGATACCGCCATCGTCAACGTCGCGGCGGACGGCGCCGACAGCGTCAATCTGGGCGTGGGGGCGGATAGCGTATTGCTATCGGGTGCATCGCAGATCCGCCTTACATTCACGTCCAGCGAGGCCGCGAACGGGGTCGCCACGGACACCAACACGCTTGCCAATCAAGACGGCGGGCTCGCTGTTCGGGTACAGGCGGAGGACGGTTCCGATGCGCTGACCGGGCCGGTCAGCCGCTATGACGACGAAGGCATCAGCTTCATCGCCGGCGAAGGAACCACGTTCGACGTACGCGATCTGGTATCGGGCGCGGCGCGCGGTGACGCCTTCCGCGTGGCGACACTGGGCACCCTTGGCAATGACAGCCTCGTCGCAGCATCGGCTGCCCTGCGCCACTACATCAACGGCGGCGCCGGCAGTGACAGCATCACCGGCGGCGATAATGCCGATTTCCTCGTCGGCGGCAGCGGCAACGATGTGATCGCCGGCAACGCCGGGAACGATAGCATCCTGGGCGGCGAAGGCACCGATACGCTAACCGGCGGGCTCGGTGACGACCTGCTCGACGGTGGGCAGGAAGCGGACACGCTGACCGGCGGCGGCGGCAACGACACCTATGTCGCGGACGAAAACGACACGATCGTCGAATTCGCCGGCGAAGGGATCGATACGGTATTTAGCGCGCGCAGCCATACGCTCGCGGCCAATGTCGAGAACCTGACCCTGTCAGGCACGGCCGTCTTCGGAATCGGCAACGGGGAGAATAACGTCATCCGCGGGTCCGCGGAGGGCAACGTCCTGCGCGGCGACGGTGGCAACGACATCGTCCACGGCCTCGACGGGAACGACCAGCTTCTTGGCGAAGCAGGGAACGATCAGCTCTTCGGCGGTGCCGGCAATGATGAGATCAATGGTGGCGTCGGGCGTGACGACATGTACGGTGGAACCGGCGACGACCTGTATCTCGTCGATGATGCCGGCGACTTGGTGATCGAAGCAGCGGGCGAAGGCAGCTTCGATCGCATTCGGGCGACGGTCAGCTACGCTCTGGCGTCGAATAGCGAGATCGAGGTGCTCACGCTGGTCGGCGCGGCTGCGCTCACCGGTGTCGGTTCCTCCACGGACAACGGCATCGTCGGCAACGAATTCGACAATACCCTCTACGGGCGGGGCGGCGACGACACGCTGAAGGGTCAGGCCGGCAATGACCTGTTGTTCGGCGAAGAGGGTGACGACGACCTGCGCGGCGGCGTCGGTAACGACCTGCTGGATGGCGGCACAGGCGCCGACATCATGATCGGCGGCACGGGCAACGATACCTACTACGTCGATAATAGCGCCGATGTCGTCGTCGAAGATGCGGGCGGTGGCACCGACGAGTTGTTCGTGACCGTCGATTATATTCTGACTGGGGAAATAGAGACGGCGACGATCCGCGGCTCGGGCAATGTATCCCTGACCGGCAGCGATACGGAAAATACGCTGTACGGCAACGGCGGCAACAACCAGTTGTCGGGAGGGGGAGGCAACGACTTCCTTTACGGACTGGCCGGCGACGATATTTTGTTGGGCGGGATCGGCGACGACTTCCTGCGCGGCGGCGACGGGAACGACACGATGGTTGGCGGTGCCGGTATCGACACGATGCGCGGCAACGCCGGGGCCGACATATTCCGCTTCGTAACCGCTGGCGACAGCGGCACGACGCTGGCTACCGGCGATCGCATAATCGACTTCACCGCGGCGCAGGGGGATAAGATCGACCTGGCGGGAATCGATGCGAACACCACCAACGGCGCGGGAGACGACGCCTTTAGCTTCATCGGCTCCGGCGCATTCACCAACGTGGCCGGGCAGTTGCGCGTCGAGGTGAGCGGCGGCAATCAGATCGTGTCGGGTGACGTGGATGGCGATGGTGTTGCCGACTTCGTCATCGTGGTGACCGCCGCGGGCGGCGTACCGCTCGTCGGGACCGACTTCCTGCTCTGATCGGGACGGTGGCGATCCTTCAGGGTCGCCGCCGTTCGGCTGCCGCCTAGACCAGACGGCTCTGCCTGACCGCCGCCTCGATGAATCCCGCGAACAGCGGGTGCGGGTCGAACGGCTTGGATTTCAGCTCGGGGTGGAACTGCACGCCGATGAACCAGCTGTGGTCGGGCCGCTCGACGATCTCGGGCAGCAGCCCGTCGGGCGACATGCCGGAAAAGACCAGCCCGCCACGCTCCAGAGCGTCCTTGTACCGCCCGTTGACCTCGTAGCGATGGCGGTGCCGTTCGCTGACGCTGGCCGAACCGTACAGGCTGGCCGCATGGCTGTTGGGCGACAGTTTGGCGGGATAGGCACCCAGCCGCATGGTCCCGCCGAGGTCGCCGCCGCTGGCGCGTTTCTGCAACCCCTCCTCGCTCATCCATTCCTCGATGATGCCGACGATATGCTCGCCTTCGGGCCCAAATTCGCTGCTCGTCGCGCTCTCGATCCCCGCCGTGTTCCGCGCGCCTTCGATGCAGGCCATCTGCATACCGAGGCAGATGCCGAAGAATGGCACGTTGCGCGTCCGCGCGAACTCGACCGCCGCGATCTTGCCCTCGCTGCCACGCTCGCCGAATCCGCCCGGCACCAGGATGCCGTGCAGCGGCTCGAGCCGCGCGGCGAGGTCGTCCTCGCCCGTCTCGAACATCTCGGCGTCTATCCAGCGCGTATTGACCTTGACCCGGTTGGCCATGCCGCCATGCGTCAGCGCCTCGGATAGTGATTTATAGGCGTCGGGCAGCGCGACATATTTGCCGACGACGCCGATCGTCACCTCGCCTTCCGGGTTCTGGTGGCGGTCCATGATGTCGAACCAGCGCGAGAGGTCGGGCGCCGGCGCATCGTCGATGCCGAACGCGCGCAGAACTTCCGCGTCGAGCCCCTCTCCGTGATACTGGAGCGGGACCGAATAGATGCTCTGCGCGTCGAGCGCGGGTATCACCGCTTCCTGCCGCACGTTGCAGAATTGCGCAATTTTCGCGCGTTCGCTCGGCGGCAAGGGCTTTTCGCACCGGCATAGCAGGATGTCGGGCTGCACGCCCAGCGCCGCGAGTTCGCGCACGCTATGCTGGGTGGGTTTGGTCTTCAACTCGCCCGCCGCCGCTATATAGGGCACCAGGGTCACATGCACCGAAACGGTGTTGCCGCGACCAAGATCGTTGCGGAGCTGACGTATTGCTTCGATGAACGGCAGCGATTCGATGTCGCCGACGGTGCCGCCGATCTCGCACAGCACGAAGTCGAGATCCTCGGTGTCCGCCTGCGCGAATGCCTTGATCGCATCGGTCACGTGCGGAATCACCTGCACGGTCGCGCCCAGATAGTCGCCACGCCGCTCGCGCTCGATGATGGTCTTGTAGATGCGGCCCGACGTCACATTGTCCGATTGCCGCGCCGAAACACCGGTGAACCGCTCGTAATGGCCGAGGTCAAGGTCGGTCTCCGCCCCGTCGTCGGTCACATAGACCTCGCCATGCTGATACGGCGACATCGTGCCGGGATCGACGTTCAGATAGGGATCGAACTTGCGGATGCGCACGCGGTATCCGCGCGCCTGCAGCAGCGCCGCCAGGCTCGCTGCCATGAGTCCTTTGCCGAGCGACGAAACCACGCCGCCGGTGATGAAAATATACCGCGCCATGGGAGGATGCGCCTAGCCGTAATGCCGGGGGGGTTGCAAGCGTGGAACGGGCGGACCGCGGCCGACCGATCGGTACGCGCCTACTGCTGCAGCGGGACGCCCCCGGCCGCGTCCGCCGGCGCCTGCGTCGCGGGCGGCACGGCCAGCGGCGATGCGTCGGTGGCGAGCGGCACGCCGGTGGACGGCACGGCGGGGGCGGGCACGGTCTGGGCAGGCACAGCCGGTGCGCCGGCCGGCGGAAGGTTCAGCTTGGACGCTGCATCCACGTCGATCTGGTTGGCGCGGTGGCCGACCGACGCCAGCACCGCCAGCAGCACACTCAAGCCCACGAAGGCGGTCGCCAGGATCGCGGTGGCGCGGGTGAGGAAATCGGCCGCGCCGCGCGCCGACAGGAACCCGGCCGGGCTGCCGCCCACGCCCAGTCCGCCGCCCTCGCTCTTCTGCATCAGGATGACGCCGATCAGGCCCGCAGCGATAATCGCCTGCAGAACGAGGATGAAGGTATACATGCGTCGGAGACCTTGAAACGGGGGAGCAGCGGCTAGAACGGCGTGGCCGCGCACATAGGCGGATGAGCGCCAGCAATCAACCGCGCGCCGCCGCCTCCACGATCGGGACGAAGGCCCTGGCGGTCAGGCTGGCGCCGCCGACCAGCGCGCCATCGACGTCATCCAGAGCCAGGATCGCGGCGGCGTTGCCTGCGTTGACCGATCCGCCGTAAAGGATCGGCATTACCGCGCCCGCATCGCCCAGCGCGCCGCGGATTGCGCCATGCATCACGGCGATGTCGGCCACCTCGGCGACGCGCCCGGTCCCGATCGCCCAGATGGGTTCATAGGCGATGGCGACGCGCGCGGGGTCGGCGAGCAAGGCATAGGGCAGCGACGCCGCGACCTGTTCCAGCACATGGGTCTCGGCCCGGCCATCCTCGCGTACGGCCAGCGATTCGCCGACGCACAGGATGACGCGCAGCCCAGCGGCCAGCGCAGCCTCGGTCTTCGCTTTGACGAGGTCGCTGCTTTCGCCCAACGCCTCCCGCCGTTCGCTATGCCCGACGATGACGATGCTCGCACCGACCTCCGCTAACATGCCGGCCGACACGCTGCCGGTATAGGCCCCGGAAGTCGCCTGATGGCAATCCTGTCCGCCCAGCGAGAGCCCCGGCGCCGCCTCGCCCATCGCCGCGATCAGCGTGAACGGCGGGCACAGCGCGACATCGACCGACGGATTGGCTGCCGCGGCCTCGGCGACGGCGCGCGCCTCGGCCAGCGCTCCCAGCGTGCCGTTCATCTTCCAGTTTCCCACGACGAAGGGGCGGCGCATCATACTCTCCCGGTGAACCGCCGCCGCCCTAGCGTCCGCCCTCGCCCGCCTCAACCCGCGAGGGTTGAAGGGCGCGCACGCCTCCCTTACAGCGACGCCGCCGGGCGCGTGCCCGCCGCCACGGGACTCCGCGACGCCGCCATGATCACCACCATCCGCCGCCTGATCACCTCCAAAGTCGGCGTGGTCGTCGCCCTGGCGTTGCTCGCCGTCATGGCGCTGTCGTTCGCGGTGGCCGATGTGTCGAACGTGACCAGCGGCAGCGGCGCCAGCCTGGGCGCGAACAACGTCGCGCAGGTCGGCGACCGCACTATCACGCTGGGCGAACTGCGCCGTCGGCTGAACGCCGGGCTTCGTCAGGCGCAGCAGCAGCAGCCCGGGCTCACCATGCAGCAGTTCGTGGCGGGCGGCGGCCTCGATCGCACGCTGCGCGAACTGACCGACGTCGCCGCGCTGGAGCAATACGCACAAGCCCACGGCATCGGCGTTTCGCCAGCCGCGGTCGACGCCGCCATCGCGCGCGATCCCGCCTTTGCGGGGCTGACGGGCGGTTTCGATCAAAAGACGTTCGAGGCGCGCATCGCGCAGGAAGGGTTGACCGCGAGCGATGTGCGCGAGGAGATCGCACGCAGCGCGATCGTCCGCCAGCTGCTGGCGCCCGTCGGACAGATCGGCGCCGTTCCGCCGGGCATCACCCTGCCCTATGCATCGATGCTGCTGGAGGAGCGGCAGGGCCAGGCCGTGCTGCTCCCGGCCGCACGCTTTGCGCCCACGGCCGCGCCCACGAACGCGCAGCTGACCGCCTATTATACCGCACAGCGCGCCCGCTATGCGCTGCCGCCGCGCCGCGTGCTGCGCTACGCGCTTCTCGACACCGGCGTCGTGAGAACCGTGCCCGCGGTCACCGCCACCGAGGTCGCGGCGGAATACCGCGCCAATGCCGCCGCCTATGCCGCAACCGAAACGCGCCGCTTCGCACAGGTTATCGCCGGCACGCGCGCTGTCGCCGACCGGATCGCCGCCGCCGCGGGGGGCAGCGCCAGCCTTGCCGATGCCGCGCGCGCCGCCGGGCTCGAAGCGTCGATCGTCACCGGCAGCAGCGAGGCCGCCTTTGCCGGAACCACCACCGCCGCCGTTGCGCGCTCGGCATTCGCCGCTTCGCCAGGGGCCGTCGTCGGTCCGGCACAGGTGCCGCTCGGCTTCCTGGTGCTGGAGGTCATCGAGGTGAACCGCCGTCCCGCCCGCAGTCTTGCGCAGGCGACGGCCGAGATCACGACCGCGCTCGCCGCGCGCAAACGCCGCGAGGCATTCGATACCGTCTACAACCGTGCGCAGGAAGCGCTCAACGGCGGCGCTTCGGTGGAGGAGGTCGCCAACGATCTCGGTCTTGCCGTCGTCACCACGCCTGCGCTGGTCGCCGACGGACGGGCGCCATCCGATCCCGCCTGGCACCCCGGCGCCGATTTTGCACCCGTCCTGCGCACGGCCTTCCAGATCGTCGAAGGCGAGCCGGCGCAGCTGGTGGCGGTGCGCGGCGACGAGGGCTTCGCTCTGGTCGAAGTCGCCGACTATATTCCCGCTGCACCGCCGCCGCTCGCGCGCATCCGCGACCGGGTCGTCGCCGACTGGCGCATCGCCGAGGGGTCGAAGGCAGCGCGCGCCCGCGCCCGCACCATCCTCGCCAGCGTCGAGCGCGGAACGAGTCTGAGCGCCGCAGCCACCGCCGCAGGCGTCGGCAACACCGTCCAGACCATCGGCGGCGTGCGCATCGGACGCGCCAACGGCCAGGGCCGCCTGCCACCGGAGGTTGCGCTCCTTTTTTCCATGGCCCGCGGCACGGCCAAGACGCTGGAGCTGCCCGGCGGCGCGGGCTGGATGGTCATCCGTCTCGACCGTACCCGACGGGGCGATGCGACGGGTAACGCCGGCCTGCTCGCCGCGGTCGAACAGCAGTTCGGCCCCGCGCTCGGCGCCGAATATGTCGACATACTGGTTCGCGCGGCGCGTCGCGAGTATGCCGTCGAAATCAATGATGCCGCGGTGTCGCAGCTGCGCGCCGAGCTGACCGGGGCTGCGGCTCCGGCCGGCATCTGATCGCGCGGCCGGGCGTGCCACCCCTGCCGGTCACCGGGCGTATAGAGGGCGCGCCGGCGGCGCGGGCTCGGCTCGCGGCCGGGCAGCCCGCACTCGTCTGGGCACGCCGCATCGCCGATACCGAAACACCGGTTTCGGCTGCGCTCAAACTGTTCGAGCCCGGGCGCGGCGATTGGCTGCTGGAATCGGTCGAGGGCGGCGAAACGCGCGGACGCTACAGCCTGATCGGCCTCGCGCCCGACCTCGTGATGCGCGGGCACGGGCACCGCAGCGCGGTCAACCGGCATTGGGCCACTGATCGCGAAGCATTCGCGGATATGGGCGCCGATCCGCTCACGGCGCTGCGCGCGCTGGTCGCGGAATGCCGCATCGATCCCCTACCCGCGGGCCTGCCGCCCGCGCTTGCCTGCCTGGTCGGCTATTTCGCCTATGAAAGCTACGGGCTGGTCGAGGAACTGCCGCGCCCTGCGGCCAACCCGGTCGATGTGCCGGACAGCATTTTCGTCCGCCCGACGCTCATCCTGGTGTTCGACCGCCTGGCGGACGAGTTGTGGTTCGTCGCGCCCTTGTGGCCGTCCGCCACCGCGGCCGACCGCGCGGTCGCCGCGGCCGGGGACCGCATCGAAGCGGCGATCGCCCGCCTCCACCATCCCGGCGACATGCAACCCTCCGCGCTCGGGCACGCTGGCGCCGGGCCGGCCGAGCCCACCGCCATCATCACCGCCGATGCCTACCGCGCGATGGTCGCCGCCGCACAGGAGCATATCGCGGCCGGGGACATCTTTCAGGTCGTGCTGGCGCAGCGCTTCACCGTCCCCTTCGCGTTGCCGCCGTTCGCCCTCTATCGCGCGCTGCGCCGCATCAATCCCTCGCCTTTCCTCTATTTCCTGGACCTGCCGGGCTTCGCCATCGTCGGCTCCAGCCCGGAAATACTGGTGCGCGTGCGCGATGGCGAGATCACCGTCCGCCCCATCGCCGGCACGCGCCCGCGCGGGCGCACCGCGGCTGAAGATGCCGCGAACCGCGCCGAACTGATCGGCGATCCGAAAGAGCGCGCCGAGCATCTCATGTTGCTCGATCTTGGCCGTAACGATGCCGGACGCGCCGCTGCCGCGGGCAGCGTACGGGTGACCGAGAGCTACACGGTCGAACTCTACAGCCATGTCATGCACATCGTATCCAACGTCGCCGCGCGCCTGGCGGAGGGCAAGGACGCCATCGACGCGCTGTTCGCCGGATTCCCCGCCGGTACGGTATCGGGCGCGCCAAAGGTTCGCGCCGCCGAGATCATCGCCGCGCTGGAGCCCGAAACGCGCGGGCCCTACGCCGGGGGTATCGGCTATTTCGCGCCCGACGGGGGCATGGACAGCTGCATCGTCCTGCGCACCGGGATCGTGAAGGACGGCACGCTCCACGTCACCGCCGGCGCCGGCATCGTCGCCGACAGCGACCCGTCGAGCGAGGCGCGCGAGTGCGAGGCCAAGGCCGGGGCGCTCTTCGCCGCAGCCCGCGAGGCGGTCCGGCTGGCGAACGAAGGAGGCTATGGGCAGTGAGCGGCGCGACGATCCTCGTCATCGACAATTACGATAGCTTCACCTTCAACCTGGTTCATTATCTGCTGGAACTGGGCGCGGAGGTGGAGGTCGTGCGCAATGACGCGATGAGCGTCGGACAGGCTATGTCGAGCGGGGCCGCGGGCTTCCTCATATCCCCCGGTCCCGGTACGCCGGACGATGCGGGCATCAGCCTCGACCTGATCGCCGCTTGCGCGGAACAGGCGCGGCCCTTGCTGGGCGTGTGCCTCGGCCACCAGGCGATCGGCCAGCATTTCGGCGGGCGCGTGGTGCGCGGCCATCTGATGCACGGCAAGACCGCGCCGGTAACGCACGACGCCAGCGGCCCCTTTGCCGGCCTGCCCAGCCCGTTCACCGCCACCCGCTACCACAGCCTGGTCGTCGAGGATGTGCCGGCGACCCTGCGCGTCACCGCGACGTCCGAGGACGGCGCGGTGATGGGTCTCAGCCACGCCACGCTGCCGATCCACGGCGTGCAGTTTCACCCCGAGAGCATCGCCACCCAGCACGGCCACGCCTTGCTCGCGAATTTCCTGCGTATCGCCGGGATCGAGCCCGCGCTCCCGTCGCCCTCGGCGACGTCGTGACGCTTCCCGACCCCGCCGAGCCGCTCGCGCGCGACCAGGCTACGGTCGCCTTCGACGCCATTCTGGACGGCAGTGTAGATGACGCCGCCATCGCCGCCTTCCTCGTCGCCCTGGCCGATCGCGGCGAGAGCGCGACCGAAATCGCCGCGGCGGCACGGGCAATGCGCGGCCGCATGACCCGGGTCATTGCGCCGGTGGGTGCGATCGACGTCTGCGGCACCGGCGGTGACGGGCACCACACGCTCAACGTCTCAACCGCGGTCGCGCTGGTCGTCGCGGCCTGCGGCGTGCCGGTGGCGAAACACGGCAATCGCGCGGCATCGTCGAGGGCGGGGGCGGCCGACACGCTGGAAGCATTGGGTCTCGACCTCGACCGTGCTGCCCAGACGGCGGAGGCGACGCTCGGCGACCTCGGCATCGCCTTCCTGTTCGCGCAGAACCACCATCCCGCGCTGGCGCGCATCGCCCCCATCCGCCGCGCCATCGGCCGGCGCACGATCTTCAACCTCCTGGGGCCGCTCGCCAACCCGGCGGGCGTGACGCGCCAGTTGATCGGCATCGCGCGACCAGCCGATGTACCGATCTACGCTGCGGCGCTCGCGGAACTCGGTACCGATCACAGTCTGGTCGTCGCGGGCGACGAAGGATTGGACGAACTCAGCCTGGCGGGCGGCAACACGGTCGCAACGGTGGCCGAGAGTTGTTGCACGGCGCGCTGGAGCGCCGCTGATGCAGGGCTGCCTTCCCATCCTGTCAGCGCAATCCGCGGCGGCGATGCAGGCGACAACGCCGCCGCGCTGCGTGCGCTCCTGCTCGGCGCGCCCGGCGCCTATCGCGACGCGGTTCTCTTCAACGCCGCTGCCGCGCTGATGGTCGCGGGCGAGTCACACGATCTGCGCAGCGGCGCCGAGGAAGCCGCGGAGGCGATCGACAAGGGGCTTGCCAAGGCCCTGCTCGACTGCTGGATCGCCTTCTGATGCACAAGCTCGCCGAAATCTGCGCCACCACCGCCGCCGAGGTGGCGCGCCGCAAGCACCGCATAGATACCGACGCCATGGCCGCACGCGTCGCCGCCGCGGGTCCGCCGCGCGGCTTTCACGCCGCGCTGCGCCGCCGGATCGAGACCGGCCAATCGGCTCTGATCGCAGAGATCAAGAAAGCAAGTCCCTCGAAAGGTCTGATTCGTCGCAATTTCGACCCGGCAAAGCATGCGGCTGATTATGCGGACGGCGGCGCGGCCTGCCTGTCGGTGTTGACCGACATGCCCTATTTTCAAGGCGATGATACCTATCTCGTCGCCGCCCGCGCCGCCTGCGCCCTGCCCGTGCTGCGCAAGGATTTCATGGTAGATCCGTGGCAGGTGCAGGAAGCACGAGCTCTGGGCGCGGACGCCATCCTCATCATCGTCGCGGCGCTGACCGATGACGTCATGGCGGCGATCGAGGCGGAGGCGGTCGCGCTTCGCATGGACGTGCTCGTCGAAGTGCACGACGAAGCCGAGCTCGAGCGCGCGCTGGATCGGCTCTCCAGTCGCCTGATCGGCATCAATAACCGCGACCTGCGCAGCTTTTCCACCGACCTCGCCGTCAGCGAGCGGCTCGCCGCGCTCGTGCCCGACGACGTCACGCTGGTAAGTGAAAGCGGCATCGCCGGTCCTGGCGACATCGCCCGGCTGCGCGACCGCGGCATTCACGCCTTCCTGGTCGGCGAGCATCTGATGCGCCAGGCGGATCTGGCCGCCGCGACGCGGACGCTGCTTGCCGCATGAGCGGGCTCACGCATCTTGACGAAGACGGCGCGGCGCGCATGGTCGACGTTTCGGGCAAGGCTGCGACCGCGCGCCGTGCCGTTGCCTCGGGGGGCATATCGCTGTCCCCGCCGGCCATCGAAGCTGTCCGGGCACACGCGGGGCCGAAAGGCGACGTCATTGCAGCCGCGCGCATTGCGGGCATCCTGGCGGCCAAGCGTACCGCCGACCTTATCCCGCTGTGCCATCCGCTGCCGATCACCGCGGTGACGCTCGACTTCGCGATCGAAGCCGACGCCATCGTCGCGACCGCTCAGGTAAGGACCCGCGGGCCGACCGGCGTCGAAATGGAGGCATTGACAGCAGTTTGCGTTGCACTCCTGACGATCTATGACATGCTCAAGGCGATCGACAAGAGCCCGCGCATCGGCAACATCCGTCTCCTCGAGAAGGATGGCGGCGCGTCGGGGCCATGGCGGGGGGACTGACCTCGCTGGAGGCGGCGCAAGCCGCCATCCTGGCGCTGGCCCGGCCCGCGCCGGCGCTCGACGTCGCTCTGGCCGAAGCGCGCGGCTGGCTCGCCGAGCCTCTCGTGGCGCGGCGCACCCAACCCTGGGCCGACCTGTCCGCCATGGACGGCTATGCGCTGGGCGACGGCAGCGGTCCATGGCGCATCGTCCGCGCCATCCCCGCTGAGGCTCGCAATCCCGGCACGCTCGGTCGGGGCGAAGCCGCGCGCATCCTCACCGGCGCGCCGATACCCGGCGGAACGGATCGCATCCTCGTCCAGGAGGACGCGACGACCTCCGACGGCTTGCTGACCGCGACCCAACCCGCCAGTCCCGGCCGCTGGATCCGCCGCCGCGGCAGCGATTTTTCGGTAGGGCAGTTGCTGATCCAGGCGGGCACGCGCGTCACCCCCGGCGTCATCGCGCTCGCCGCCATGGCCGGCCACGGCAGTGTGGCCGTGCATGGCACCCCCCGTGCCACCGTCCTCGCGACGGGCAGCGAACTCGTGCCGCCCGGTTCGACCGCGCCCGGCCTGCCCTCCTCCAACAGCCCGATGCTTGCCGCATTGCTCTCCGCTTTCGCCAGCGTCGCCGATGCGGGCATCGTCGGCGACAGCCTGCCCGCGACACGCGCCGCGATTGATGCCTTCGAAGCGGCGCACGCCCAGCCCGCGCTGCTGCTGATCACGGGCGGCGCGTCGGTCGGCGACCATGATCTGGTCCGGCCCGCGCTGGAGGCCGCCGGCTGGACCATCGCCCTGCACCGGGTGGCGATGAAGCCGGGAAAGCCGCTGATCGTCGCGCACAAAGCGCCGCACATTGCCCTCGGTCTGCCCGGCAACCCGGTCTCCGCCTACGTCACCGCGCTCCTCTTCGCCGCGCCGCTGTTGCGCCGCATGGCGGGCTGCCCCGACCCGCTGCCGCGCCACGCCGCCGCCATCCTGGCCTCGCCCGTGCCACCCGGCGGCAACCGGGTGGAATATCTGCGTGGCCGACGAACGGGCGACGGCCGCGTCGAGCCGATCGGCAGCCAGGACAGCGCGGCGCTCCTCAACCTCGCCCGCGCCGACCTGCTGCTGCGCGTGGACATCGGTGCGCCCGCGCGCGAGGCGGGCGATGCGATCGACGTTATCGCGCTCGATTGATGCGCCTGTGCAACGGGCTTGACGTTCTCCATCGCGTTGCCTAGACGTTCCCGCAACGTTCCGTAGTGGGAGAGCGGCGATGCTCACGCGCAAACAGCATGAACTGATCTGCTTTATCGAGGATCGGCTGAGCGAGACAGGCATTTCGCCCTCGTTCGAGGAGATGAAGGATGCGCTGGGGCTCAAGTCCAAGTCCGGCGTGCACCGGCTCATCAGCGCGCTCGAGGAACGCGGCTTTCTGAAGCGCCTCGCCAATCGCGCCCGCGCGCTCGAGGTCGTGCGCAACCCCGAGCGTGGCGAGCGCGGCTCGGCAATCTCTGTGTCGAAGCCTGACAATGTCCTGAGTTTTCCGCCGCGTGCAACGCCTCGTCCCGCGGTCGTCGCCAACGATATCATTGAACTGCCGCTGCACGGCCGCATTGCCGCGGGTATGCCGATCGAGGCGTTCGAGGACAACAGCCAGCTAGCCGTCCCCGCCGCGTTGCTGGGGCCGGGCGACCATTATGCGCTGGAAGTATCGGGCGATTCCATGGTCGAGGCTGGAATCCTCGATGGTGATTATGCGCTGATCCAGCGCAGCGACACCGCGCGCGAGGGCGACATCGTCGTCGCGCTGGTCGACGGGCATGAAGCCACGCTCAAGTTTTTCCACCGGGACGGCGTCGACGTCCGGCTCGATCCCGCCAATGCCGCGCACGCGCCGCAACATTATCGCGCCGATCGGGTCACCGTGCAGGGCCGACTGGCCGGGCTGCTCCGCCGCTACCACTAGGCACGGGGTCGCCCGCTCGCGGCTCGCGCGGCGGCTGCACGGTCGACGCGTCGCTCCAGGGTCTGCCGCGTTCTCCCGAAGCGACCATCCGCAATGCCGGTGGGTCGAATGTTATGGCAAGGCCGCCCGTGCTTTCGAGAAACCTTCGATCCGCCTTTAGCCAGCGGGGGGTGCAGCCGCGCGGCAGCCAGCGGTCCGCGATGACGATATCGCTCGCGGCGCAGGCGGCGACCAACGGTGCCCAGTCGGTGCGGTATCCGCTGCGCGACGCCATCACCGTCCAGGTTCGGCCGCCGCGCCGCACCTGCCATACGCAAAAATCGGGAGAACAACGCGCGCCGGGTACGGTCTCGATAGCGCCGAGCTCGCCATCGACCCCAGCGGCCTCTGCCAGCTGGTCGCGCACATAGTCGCCGGCGCGCGCGCGCAGCAGAGCATAGCCGCCGGCATCGGTGCGGATCGCGACATGACGCCCGTCGCCGGTCACCAGCAAGTCGGGGGAAGGCGTCAGAAAGGCCCAGGCGAGCCCCGCCGCGATGCCGACCAGCCCCAGCAGCCGCACGCCGCCGCGCCATAGGCACAGCCACAGGCCTCCGACCACCGCCAGCAGCATCGCCGGCACCGGCATGGAAGGTACCGCGGCAACCGCGCCGGGAGCATTCGCAACCGAGTGCGCGAGCCACAGCATCGCTGCCAGCGATTGCTCGACTACCCACCAGGCGGGCGCGCCTAGACCCGCACCGTCCAGCGCCAGCGCCAGCGCCTCGGCCGGCATCACGACGAAGGTCGTCAGCGGAATCGCGATCATGTTGGCGAGCGATCCGTACAGCCCCGCCTTGTGGAAATGGAACAGGGCGATGGGCATCAGCGCCAGCTCGACCACCAGCCCCGTCAGCAGCAGGCCCAGAAACCCCCTCCCCAGCCGCCACGACCAGGCCTCGTCGCGGCGGGACAGCAGCGCCGCCACACGCGGATGCGTGTGCAACGCCACGATGGCGGTGATTGCCGCGAAACTCAGCTGGAAGCTGGGGCCGACCAGCGATTCAGGCCACAGCAGCAGCACGAACAGCGCCCCTGCCGCCACCAGCCGCAGCGTGATCGCCTCACGCCCCAGCGCGATGGCGAGGAGCACCAGCAGCGCGGCGACGAGGCTGCGGATGGTCGGCACTTCGGCGCCCGTCAGCAGCGTGTACCCCAGGCCCACCGCCGCCCCCGCCCCAGCGGAAACGAGCACCAGCGGCGCGCGCAGCGCCAGCCACGGCGACAGCGCCAACAGTCGCAGCGCCACCCAGATCGCGCCGCCGACCGCCGCGGTGATATGCAGCCCGCTGATCGAGAGGAGGTGCGCGAGACCCGCGCGCCGCATGGCTTCGTCGTCTTCGGGCGGGATGGCGCCGCGATCGCCTGTTGCCAGCGCTGCGGCGATCGCGCCCGGCCCGCCTCCGACCCGCCCCTGGATGTGCGTGGACAACCGCTCGCGAAAGGTGGATGCGCCCACGCCCGGCGTCAGTCGCTCGACCGGGCCGATCGCGCTGCCCACCGCGCCCAGCCGGTCGAACCAGGCGCGCCGCGCGAAATCATAACCGCCGGGCAGCGCGGCCTTGGGCGGCGGCACCAGCCGCGCGCGCAGCCGCACCCGCTCGCCCGTGCGGATCGCGGTCGCGGCCGGCGCCTTCAGGTCCAGGCTCACCCGCACGCGCGGCGGCAGGTTTGCGTGGAGCTCGGGCCGCAGGATCAGGCGGACGCTGTCGCGCGCGCTCAGAACCTCGACCTTTTCCACCGTGGCGGTGAAGGCGACCACCGACGGGCGGCCGATCACTGGCTCCGCGACGCGCTCGCTGCGCGCCCAGGCAAGCGCGCATCCCAGCGCCACTGCGCAACCGGCCACCGCGATGGTCCGCCGCGCGAGGCTACCGGCTGGCGCGATGGTCATGCCCGCGGCAGCGCAGCCGATGCCTAGCAGGATCAACCCCGTCCACGCGCCCGCGCCGGGCAACGCGAACCAGCCGGCGACCCCTGCGCCCAGCATGACCGGAAGCCACAGGAACAGGCTCTCGCGCTCGCGCCACAGCCACGCCTCCAGCCTCGCCGGTACCGTATTGCCCCCTGCCGCCACCACGGTTCCTGTCGCCCGCCGCGCCTGCTATCCTCGCTACCAGGCGCGCAATCCTTGCATCAGTCTGCGGCGGCGCTAACGGCAAAGCAACCGGCTGATCGCCGCCTTTCCATCAGGGGAAAACCGCATGAGCAACGCCACTCTCTCCACCGGCGACAAATCCATCGACCTGCCGGTGCTCACCGGCACCGTCGGCCCCTCGGTGCTCGATATCCGCAAGCTTTACGCGCAGACGGGCCAGTTCACCTACGACCCCGGCTTCACCTCCACCGCGGCGTGCGAGTCCGCGCTGACCTATATCGACGGCGACGAGGGCGTGCTGCTGCACCGCGGCTATGCGATCGGCGAGCTTGCCGAACATTCGACCTTCATGGAGGTCTGCTACCTGCTCCTCAACGGTGAGCTGCCCTCGAGCGAGGAACTCGAAGCGTTCAGCACCACCATCACCCGCCACACCATGCTGCACGAGCAGCTGGCGACGTTCTACCGTGGTTTCCGGCGGGATGCGCATCCGATGGCGATCATGTGCGGCGTAGTCGGCGCGCTGTCCGCCTTCTACCACGACTCGACCGACATCAGCGACGCGCGTCAGCGCCAGATCGCCAGCCACCGGCTCATCGCCAAGATGCCGACGATCGCCGCCATGGCCTATAAATATTCGGTCGGTCAGCCATTCGTCTATCCCGACAACACGTTGAGCTATACCGGCAACTTCCTGAAAATGACGTTCGGGGTGCCGGCCGAGAAATATGAGGTGAACCCGGTCGTCGAGCGCGCGCTCGACCGCATCTTCATTCTCCATGCCGACCATGAACAGAATGCGTCGACCTCGACCGTGCGGCTTGCCGGCTCGTCGGGCGCCAATCCGTTCGCCTGCATCGCGGCGGGCATCGCCTGCCTGTGGGGTCCCGCGCACGGCGGTGCGAACGAGGCCGCATTGAACATGCTGCGCGAGATTGGCACGCCAGACCGCATTCCCGAATATATCGCGCGCGCCAAGGACAAGGATGACCCGTTCCGGCTGATGGGCTTCGGCCACCGCGTGTACAAGAATTACGATCCGCGCGCGACGGTGATGCAATCGACGGTGCGCGAGGTTTTCGCCTCGCTCAATGTGTCCGATCCTATCTTCGACGTGGCACTACAGCTCGAGGAAATGGCGCTCAGCGACCCCTATTTCATCGAGAAGAAGCTTTTTCCGAACGTCGATTTCTACTCCGGGGTCATTCTGTCCGCGATCGGTTTCCCGACGACGATGTTCACTGTGCTCTTCGCACTCGCCCGCACCGTCGGCTGGGTGGCGCAGTGGAACGAAATGATCTCCGACCCTGCGCAGAAAATCGGCCGCCCGCGCCAGCTCTACACCGGCCCCACTCAGCGGGACTATGTGCCGGTGGCCGACCGCTAGGCGCGCGCGGGCAGGCGCAGCGTGAAACGCGCGCCCTGTCCCGGCGCGCTGTCGACCAGTATGTCGCCGCCCATGGCCATCGCGAGCCGGCGCGAGATATAGAGACCGAGCCCACTGCCGCCCGCATCGGTACGGCCGAGCCGTTCGAATTTCTCGAACAGCTTCGTCTGGTCGAGTGCGGCGATGCCGGGACCCTGGTCGGCGACGGTCACGCTGACCCAGCCCGGATCGTCGTCGACGCGCACCCAGATCATGCCGCCGTCGGGGCCGTAGCGGATCGCGTTGCCAATGAGGTTGAGCAGGATCTGCAGCACGCGGCGGAACTCGCCCGTGCCAACCGCATGCTCGTCCGCGCACGGCGCGTCGATGCGCATGCCCCGTTCGCTCGCTTTCATCGCCAGCAACCCGGCGGCGCGGCGCGATGCGTCGGCGAGGTCGACCGGCTCCTGTGCGATGGTGAAACTGTCGCGGTCCACCGCCTGCAAGTCGGCCAGATCGTCGACCAGGTCGAGCAGGTGGCGACCTGCCAAGGCGATATCGCTGGCGTAGCGTACGTAATCGCTGCGGATCGGCCCTTGCAGCTGACCCGCAATCGTTTCGGCATTGGCGATGATGCGCCCCAGCGGCCGCCGCAGCACACCGTCGACCCGCATCGCGAAATTGCGCGTGTCGAGCGATCCCAGCAGGGTGGACGCGCCGCCATCGGCATCGGGCGCGGCCACGCCGACGGGCAATTGCCCGAACCCCGCAGGCACCGCCTCACCCACATAACCGGTGAACACCCCGTCGGCGACCATCGCACTGGCGCGCAGGGAGAGGATGCTGCCCTGCGCCGGCCCCACCGCCATCCGCGCCGCCTGGTCGGCGAATGCCGCCTGTTGCGCGAGAGCAGCCAGCAGCGGGAAACCACCCTCCTCATCGGGATTGAGGTGAAACAGCTCCGACAGCGACCGGGCCAGCCACGGTCCGTCGCCCAGCCCCCAGGCCGCATCCGCATCGACCATCACCAGCCGCAGCCGCACGTCGCACGCCCAGCGTACGACGCCCGGCGGCACGATACGCCGCGGCACCGGCGGCAGCGCTTCGGCCGCCTCAAGGTCCGAAAGCGGCGCGACCTCCCAGTCGACCAGCTCGATGCGCACCCCGCCGCCCTCTGGAAGGAACCGTCCGTGCGCCCGCACTTCGCCGCGCTCGTCGCCGATCACCACCGGCCGCTCGATGGGGCTCGCCAGGCGTTGCGCCAAACTCGCCAGCCGCGCCAGGGCGGGCAGCATCAGCATCTCGCCCAGCGCGCCGCCCGCCTGCTCCTGCAGCCGCAGCAACTCGGCATCGGCGGACACCAGCCGGCCGTCGACGCCCACGCGCGCGCGCACGGCGTCGATCACCGGGCCGGCCGCCCGTGCGGTATAACTCGCTGGTTCATGCCGGCCGTGGTAAGCGCATGGCGTTAATGTCGCCTAAACCGCATCGTCCGGGCGGCGCCGGCCGAGGGACCGCGCGAGCAGGCCGGCGGCGACCAGCGCGATGGAGGTACCGGCAAACCCTACGCCGACCAGCGGCGACAGCAGCGCGAAAGCCGCCCAGGCGAGCGGCAGGTCGACCAGCGGATCGTTTGCCTCCCCGCCGCGTGCCCGCTCGGCCAGGGCGACGAGCAACGTGGCGGCGATCGCCCCGCTTCCCCACATCGTGGCGACCGAACCCGCC